>JAFTGA010000013.1 GCA_017458145.1 Bacteroidales bacterium
CGTCAACCGCGAGAAGGGCCAGAAGGTCGGTGCCGGCGAGATCTGGAACCGCTTCCCGAAGTTCATCATCGGCTTCTTCATCGCCTCGCTCGTGGCCTCCTTCATCATCCAGCCGCTCGCCGGCGCGGATCAGGTCAAGGCCATCAACGGTGTGCTGGACCAGTACAAAAACTGGGCGTTCGTGCTGGCGTTCGTCAGCATCGGACTGGATACCAATTTCCGCGATCTCGCAAAGCAGATGCAGGGCGGCAAGCCGCTCTGGCTGTATCTCGTCGGGCAGACCTTCAACATCGCACTGACCTTCTTTGCGGTGTGGCTGCTGCTCAGCGGCGTGCTCTTCCCGATCCCGCACCTGTCCTAAAGGAAATGGCGCACAGGAAGAAAGCGGCCGGGATTGCGCTCCTGCTCGTGGGTGGCGCCATCCTGGCTGCTGCCGTCTATATCATGGTCCGCCGCATCGGGCTCAATCCGGATCTGGATTTCGGCGCCGGCGCCTACTACTACGCCGATATCCCCGACTACGAGCACCGGTTCAACTGGGACAGCTACCAGGCCCGGCTGCCCTTCTGGGTGTATGTGGTGCTGTTCCTGGCCTGGGGCGCGCTGATGTACTGGCTCTGGAAGGTGATCGACCGGCGGAAATAAAAGAATAATCCGTATCTTTGGAGAGAGGAAACCTTTTAAAGCACACGCATAATGGAAAAGTTGAATCATCCCGCCATCCTGGTCGTTGATATGCTCAACGACTTCGTGACCGGCGCCATCGGTTGCGACCGCGCCGTCGCCATCCTTCCCGCTGCCGCCCGCCTGCTGGAAGCCGCCCGCGAAAAGGGCGTCCCCGTCGTCTATTGCAACGACGCCCACCTGCCGGGTATCGACCGTGAACTGCAAATCTGGGGCGACCACGCCATCAAGGGCACGCCCGGCGCCGAAGTCGTGCCGGAACTCACCCCGCAGGCCTGCGACTATGTGGTGCCCAAGCGCCGCTACAGCGGTTTCTTCCAGACAGACCTGGACATCCTGCTGAAGGAGCTGGGCGTCAAGACCGTCATCATCACCGGCCTCCATACGCACATGTGCTGCCGCCACACCTCCGCCGACGCCTACTGCCTCGGTTACGATGTGGTCGTCGCCAAGGAAGCGACCAATTCCTTCACGGAGGAGGACTATCAGAGCGGCCTGGCGTACTTGAAGACCTGCTACGGCGCCGACGCCTACTCCAACGACGAACTCATCGCAATGTTCTAGACGTTGCATCCGTGCGGTGCGCCAGGGTCATATCGCTGATTGCGGGCTTGTTTGCCGCAGTTCTGCCGGCAGCTGCCCAGTTCTATACGATGGGCGAAGATCCTGGCGGGACGCACTGGAATTTTGTTGAGACCCCCACCTACCGCGTGATTTACCCGCGGGGGCTGGATTCACTGGGGCGGGCCTATGCCACGGCGCTGGAGCAGACCGCAGGACCCGTGGGCGGCAGCATCGGCATCCGCCCCAATGCCGCCTACCGGACGAAAATGCCCGCCGTACTGCATCCGTTCACCGCGTATTCCAACGGGCAGGTGACCTGGACGCCGCGGCGCGTGGAACTGCTGACGCTGCCGGATCCGTTTGATCCCGAGCCGACCCCCTGGATCCGCCAGCTGACCCTCCACGAGTCGCGCCACATCGCGCAAATGCAGGCCGGCGCGGACAAGCCGTTCCGCTGGCTGAACGTCCTGGGCGGACAACTGGGCCCCGGCGCCATCGCAGCCTTCTACGGAGGTCCGGCCTTTTTCGAAGGGGATGCCGTGGCGGCGGAGACGGCGCTGACGGCATCCGGACGGGGCCGGACGGCGGATTTTCTGGAATACTATCGCGTAAGTTTCGCCGCGGGCGATTTCCGGGACTACTGGCGCTGGCGCTATGGGTCCCAGCGCCGGTACACCCCGGACTACTACCGCGCCGGGTACCTGGCCGTCGGCGGAATCCGGGCGCACTACGGTGTCCCGGACCTCACGGCGCGTTTCTACCGGCGGATTCGTGACCACCACGGATTTGCCTTCCTGAACTGGGACAAAACCGTGCGGGAAGCTACCGGGAAGCCGTTCCGCGAAGCGTTCGCCGAAGTCTCGCACGCCCTGCAGGAGCAGTGGGCCGCGGATGAGGCGGCGCGCGGACCGTTCATGCCGTCGGAGGCCGTCAGTGCCGTGCCGCGCCGCTTCCTGGAGTACACGGCGACGGATGCCGTCGGCTCAGACCTGTACGCCGTGCGCGGCGGCATCACGCAGCCGGACCGGCTGGTACGCATCGCCCCGGACGGCACGGAGCAGCCGCTGTTCCTGTTGGGAGGCTACCTCACTGGGCTGAAATACAGCGTGCCGACGGGCCGGCTCTTCTGGACCGAACTGAAACGCGATGCCCGCTGGCCGCTGCGTTCCTGGTCCGTCGTCCGCTATACCGATGGAAAGGGGCCCCGGACGCTCACCGGCAGGACCCGCTACTATCATCCCGCTCCCGCCCCGGATGCGTCCGTGCTGGCCGTTACGGAATACCCCGGGGACGGCACGGGCCGCGTGGTCCTGTTGGACGCGCGGAGCGGAGCCGTGCTGCAACGCCGGGACGCTCCTGCCGGAATGCAGATCCTGGAGAGCGCCTGGGTGGGTGAAACCCTTTACGTCAGTGCCATCTCGGACGAAGGGACCGGCATTTACCGGCTGGAGGATTTTCAACCCGTGCTGCCGCCCCGTCCGCTCAAGATCAAGGAGCTTAGCGCGGACGGGGAGCTCCTGCTGTTCTCCTGCGACCTGACGGGCGTGCACGAACTGTACAGCCTCGATCCACGGTCGGACTCCGCACCGCTCCGGCTCACGAATACGCGTTTCGGCGCCTCGGATTTCAATATCCTCCGCGACACGCTCTTCTACTCCGTCCTGCATCCGGAAGGCCGGCTCATCCGCAAGACGGCCCTCGCGGACCTGCAGCCGCAGGAGGCCGATTTCTCCGCGCTCCCGCGCTATCCGTTCGCCGAAGAACTGTCGGCGGGAGAGCCGGAGCGGCCCGATTTCAGCGCGCCGGTCGAAGTCGGCGACCCGCAGCCGTACGGCAAGCTCGCCCATCTGTTCCGCTTCCACTCCTGGCTGCCGGTCTATCTCGCCTTCGATGCCGTGGACAAACTTTCCCTGGAATCCATCACACAATCCGCCGGACTGGGCGCTACGGCCTTCTGGCAGAACGACCTGGGCTCCGGCTACGGCTTCTTCGGCTACCACGCCGCCTGTGATAACGGACAGTGGCGCCATTCCGGCCACGCCAGCCTGACGTATTCCGGGCTCTATCCCGTCATCGAGGCGGGCCTCGACTTCAACGACCGGGATGCCTGGCGCTATTATCGGGAAGAGAACAAGGAGACAAAAACCGTCGCCCTGAAGACGGACTCCCGCGGCGCACCTTCCCTGTCGGGGCATCTGCGCGCCTATATTCCCTGGAATTTCTCCTCCGGAGGATGGCTGCGCGGCCTGGTGCCCACGGTGAACTTCCTCTTCAACAACGACCTGTTCGAAGACGGGACCCCGATGCACCGTACTACGCTGAGCGTGCGGGGCTACACGATGCAGCGCACGCCTTCCGCCCGGGTGTATCCGCGACTGGGCGTGGGTGCTGAAATCGGCTACAGCTTCCGCTGGGCGGGTCCGCTGATTGCACCGTCAGCCTACGCATACCTGTACGGGTACCTGCCCGGCCTGCACGAGACGCACGGGTTGCGCTGGAGCGTGCTCGGCGCCCGCCGCTTCGACGGCTCTTTCAGCGAGAGCTACGCCAACACGGCGCCGCGCGGCTTCGGCAGCGCCGCCACGCGCCAGCTGGCCTCCTGGCCCACCCAGTTCAAGGCGACGCTCGACTACAAACTCCCGCTGCTGCCCGTCGATCGGGCGCTGCTGGGTCCGGTGGCCTATCTGCGCAACTTCGAACTCACCCTGCACGGCGACTGGACGGCCTTCTCCTCCGGGCGGAGCTCCGGCAGCCTGCTCAGTGCCGGTGCGGACTTCGTGGCCGTGCTGGGCAACCTCCTCTGGATCCCGTACACCACGCGTATCGGCGTCTCCTACAACTACAACGGCGGCCCCTCCTTCGATGTCTTCGCCACCGACCGGAACAACTTCTCCCTGGTGTTCAGCGTCGAAATGTAGGATTGACCCTGCGTCATTAACAGCCTGCGGCTGTTTTTCTCCTTGCGGCTCGGCAGAGGCAGCCAGCTGCTTCTGCTACTTGCCCTGCCGGTCCTGCTGTCTTGCGGGCAGAAGATTGTCTACCGGCACAAGGTCGATACCACTCACGCGGCGGCGATGCCGCCCGACGCACTGATATTGGTTTTCCGTCTTTTTTCACTACCTTTATTGTTTGGATGCAAACGAAGGTAGTCATATCCTCCCTGTTCCTGCTCGCAGCGCTGCTGCTGCCGGGCTGCCGTGCGCGCGGCCCGCAGGGGCCGGCGGAGGCCGGGCGGGTGCTGCGCGAGTTCCCTTACCCGGAGATTCCGGCGGTCTATGTCGATCCGGCGGAGCGGCGGGCGTATCTGGCCGACCACTTCTGGGACCGTTTCCTCGCGGGGGAGGGGCCCTGCGACACGGGGGCCGTGCTGGGTGTTGCGCGCGGCGAGGTGGAGCAGAAGCTGTCCAACTACATCAGCCTGCTGGCAGAGTTCCCGCTTCCGGAGGCGCAGCGGAAGGTGCGCCGTTTCTTCTCGCAGGTGGAGGCCCGCCAGGCCGCCGATACCGCTTCGCTCGTCTATCTGCAGATGGAGGAGCTGGTCACGCATTATCTCTACGATCCCAATTCCCCGATGCGCAGCGAGGACCTCTATCTCCCGTATGTGGACGGCCTTGCGGATTCTCCCTTCACCCGGGAGGCAGCCCGGCCGGGCTATGAGTACCAGCGGGAGATGTGCGCCCTGGCGCAGACCGGCACCGAGGCGCCGGATTTCCGCTTCACGGACGTCCGCGGCCGTACCCGCCGCCTGCGCGATATCCGCGCGGACGCGACGCTGCTCTTCTTCAGCAACCCCGGTTGCCATGCCTGTCAGGAGATCATCGGGACGCTGACGGCCGTGCCCGGGCTGGACGCGATGATTGCGGACGGCAGGCTGGCCGTAGTCAATGTCTATATCGACGAGGAGATCGGCAAGTGGCGCGAGTACGAGCCGAACTACCCGCGCAACTGGCTCAACGGCTACGATCCCGACGGGCTGATCCGCTCGGACCGTCTCTACAACATCCGCGCGATCCCTTCGCTCTGGCTGCTGGACGGCGAGCGGCGGATCCTGCTCAAAGACGCCCCCGTGGAGCGGGTCGCGTCCTGGCTGCAAAATCGACAAAACAGATAAAACATTATGGCAATCAACCGAAAACTCTGGGGCAGGACCCCCGATGGCAAGGCCATCTACAAGTACACGCTGACCAATGCGAGCGGTGCCTCCGCCGTGGTCTCCAATCTGGGTGCGGCGATCGTCGCGGTCAACGTCCCCGACCGGGTCGGCCGTCTGGGCGACGTCGTGCTCGGCTACGGCAAGCCGGAGAACTACATCGCCGACGGTCCCTGCGCGGGCAAGGTACCCGGGCGCTATGCCAACCGCATCGCCCGGGGCAGATTCACCCTCGACGGCAAGGAATACACCCTGCCCGTCAACAACGGGCCCAACCACCTGCACGGCGGCCCGCAGGGTTTCCAGAACCGGGTCTGGGAATCCCGCAAGCGCAAGGGTGGCGTGGAGTTCAAGTACGTCGCCGCCGACGGTGAAATGGGCTATCCCGGCAATCTGGTGGTCGTGGCGCGCTATGAGTGGAGCGAGGAGAATGAGCTCCGGCTTACCTTCAGTGCCAGGACCGA
Organism: Bacteroidales bacterium; assembly: GCA_017458145.1. GTDB lineage: Bacteria > Bacteroidota > Bacteroidia > Bacteroidales > UBA932 > Cryptobacteroides. The sequence continues at coordinate 5,863 of JAFTGA010000013.1, forward strand.
CGCCCCCACGGTGGTCAACCTCACGAACCACGTCTATTTCAACCTCAACGGCCGCGGCTCCGCCCTGCAGCATTTCCTGCGGCTCAATGCCTCCGAGTACCTGCCGACCGACGCCACCCTCATCCCGCTGGGAGAGCCCGAGCCCGTCGCCGGCACACCGATGGACTTCCTGAACCCGAAGACGCTCGGGCGTGACATCCGCAAGGACTTCCCGGCGCTGAAATACGGCAAGGGCTACGACGCCTGCTGGGTGATCGACGGCTACCGCAAGGGCCAGATCCAGGAAGCCGCAGAGCTGTGGTCGAACCGCAGCGGCCGCTCCGTCAAGGTCTTCACCACCCAGCCGGGCATCCAGGTCTATACCGGCAACTGGATCACCGGCTGCCCCGCCGGCAAGCGCGGCCGCGTGTACCACGACTACGACGCCGTGGCCCTCGAGTGCCAGCACTTCCCGGACAGCCCCAACCGTCCGGACTATCCGAGCACCGTCCTGCGGCCGGGCAAGACTTTCCACGAAGCCATCATTTTCGCCTTCGGCGTCAGGAAATAATGAAACAGTATCTCGACCTCCTGCAGGAGATTATGGACCACGGGGTGGTCAAGCACGACCGCACCGGCGTGGGAACGAAGAGCATCTTCGGCCACCAGATGCGCTTTGACCTCTCCGAGGGCTTTCCGCTGCTGACCACCAAGAAGGTCCACCTCAAGTCCATCATCTACGAGTTGCTCTGGTTCATCGCCGGCGACACCAATGTCAAGTACCTCCAGGACCACAAGGTCACCATCTGGGACGAGTGGGCCGACGAGAACGGCGACCTGGGGCCGGTCTACGGCCACCAGTGGCGCAGCTGGCCCGCTCCCGACGGGCGTTCGATCGACCAGCTCTCGCAGGTGATCGACCAGATCCGCCGCAATCCCGACTCCCGCCGCCTGCTCGTGAGCGCGTGGAATCCGGGCGAGGTGGACCGGATGGCCCTGCCGCCCTGCCACTGCCTCTTCCAGTTCTACGTGGCGGAGGGACGTCTCTCCTGCCAGCTTTACCAGCGCAGCGCCGATACCTTCCTCGGCGTCCCGTTCAACATCGCTTCCTACGCCCTGCTGACGATGATGATCGCCCAGAGCTGCGGCCTGCAGCCCGGCGACTTCGTCCACACGACGGGCGATACGCACATCTACCTCAACCACTTCGACCAGGTGCGCGAGCAGCTTTCCCGCACGCCGCGTCCGCTGCCGGTGATGAAGCTCAACCCGGAGGTGAAGAGCGTCTTCGACTTCACCTACGAGGACTTCTCTCTGGAGGGCTACGACCCCTGGCCGGCAATCAAGGCGCCGGTGGCCGTATGACGATGGAGAAGTGCCTGATTGTCGCGGTGGCGGCCGACGGGGCCATCGGGCGGGACGGCCGGATGCCCTGGCACCTGCGCGCGGACCTGCAGTATTTCAAGCGGGTCACGATGGGCTGCCCGGTGATTATGGGCCGGACCACCTTCCGGTCGATCGGACGGCCGCTTCCGGGCCGGCAGAACATCGTGCTCACGCGCGGCAGGACCCCGATAGGCGGAGTGGCCTGCGTCCACACGATGGAGGAGGCCTACGCGGCCGCAGAACCGGCCCCGCGTGTCTTCGTGATCGGCGGCGCGTCGGTCTACAAGGCGGTCATCGACACGATGGACCGCTTGTATATCACGCATATCCATGCAACTTTTCCGGGGGCGGATGCTTATTTTCCGGAAATTAATTGCGATATTTGGATTCCGGAGAGCCGCTCCGGTGTCCAGACGGATCCCGAATCCGGACTCGAATACGAATTCGTGACCTATGTGAGGCGCTAGGAGATTCCGGACTTGATCCGAAATCGAAGTGTAGGTTAGTAGTGGTATTATGGCAGCACAGAAACGTGAAAATTTCGGTGGCCGTCTGGCCGTCATTCTGGCCATGGCGGGTTCCGCCATCGGCCTGGGCAACATCTGGCGTTTCCCCTATATGGTCGGCGAGCACGGCGGGGCCGTGTTCATGATCGTCTATGTCGTCTGCACGCTGCTGGTTTCCCTGCCGGTGTTCCTCGCCGAGGTGATGATCGGCCGCCGGAGCCATACCAACGCCCTCGATGCCTTCGCCCGCCTGTCTCGGCAGCACCCTTTCTGGCGGGCCGTCGGCTACCTGCCCATCCTGATCCCTACGCTGATCGCCTCCTACTACAGCGTGATCGGCGGCTGGTCGCTGGAGTATTTCTTCAAGTCCTGCACGCTGACATTCGTCCGCACGCCGGCGGACCAGGTCAGCGGACTTTTCGGTGCCTTCGTCGCTTCGCCCTGGGCGCCTGTCCTGACGCACCTCGTGTTCCTCGGCGCCTCCGTGCTCGTGGTGGCGGGCGGTGTCAAGTCCGGCATCGAGAAATTTAGCAAGATCACCCTCCCGGCCCTTTTCGTGCTGATCCTGGTGATCCTGATCTATTCGGTCAGCCTTCCGGGCGCCGGGGAAGGCGTCCGCTATCTGCTGCATCCCGACTGGAGTGAACTCTCGCCTCGCACCTTCGCTTATGCGCTGGGCCAGAGTTTCTATTCCCTGTCGCTCGGAATGGGCTGCATCATCACGTACGGCTCCTATGTGAGCAAGAAGGAGAACATCCTGACCACCAGCGCCGGCACGGCGATATCCGACTTGCTGTTCGCCGTCCTGGCGGGCTTCGCCATCATGCCTGCGGTCTTTGCTGCCGGGATTGAGCCGGGTGCAGGTCCGGGCCTGATTTTCCAGAGCATCCCCTTTGTCTTCGCCAAGATGGGGGCGGACCTGCCGCTGGTCAGTTCCGTCGTGTCGATCGTCTTCTTCCTGGCCATCATCGTGGCGGCGATGACCTCCTGCATCTCCCTGATCGAGGTGGGCGTGGCTTTCCTGGTCGAGCGGGCCCGCCTGAGCCGCCGCGCGGCCTGCCGGGTCCTCTTTGGCGTATGCGGCCTGCTCGGCGTACTGTGTTCGCTGTCCTTCGGTCCGCTGGCCGGGCTGCAGATCTTCGGCCGGACGGTGTTTGATTTCCTGGACTGGCTCTGCTCCAACATCCTGCTCCTGCTGATGGCCCTGCTGGCCGTGGTCTTCGTGGGCTTCGTCCTTCCCAGGCGGGTCCCGCAGGACGAATTCACGAGCCGGGGGCGGTATCCGTTCAACGCCCGGATTTTCCCGGTGGTGTATTTCCTGATCAAGTGGGTGGCACCGATTGCCGTCGTGATCATCTTCTTCACCAATTTCAATCTGTAGGCAGTGGCGGCGAAGCGGGAACATTTCGGCGGGCGGTCCGCCGCGATCCTGGCCCTGGCGGGTTCCGCCATCGGGCTGGGCAACATCTGGCGCTTCCCCTATATGGTGGGCCAGACGGGCGGGGCGGCGTTCATCATCATCTACCTGCTTTCCTGCCTGCTGCTTTCGCTGCCGATTTTCCTCGCGGAAGCCATTATCGGGCACCGCACGCACGCCGGCACTTTCGGGGCGATGGAGCAGCTGGCTCCCGGCACGAAGTGGAAATGGCTCGGCCTGCTGACGGTCCTTTCCCCGCTGGTGATCCTGTCCTACTACAGCGTCGTGGGCGGCTGGTCCGTCTGTTACCTGTGGCAGTCGCTGACGGCCGGCTTCCATCTCGGCGAGATCGGGGCGGTGTCTTCCGCCTTCGGCGGATTCATCTCGAAGCCCGGGGCGCCGCTGCTCTGCCATACGCTTTTCCTGCTGGGCTGCGCCGTGATCGTGTCGGCCGGGGTGAAGTCCGGCATCGAGAAGTTCAACAAGGTCACGATGCCGCTGCTCTTCGTGCTGATCGTCGTGATCATGGTCTATTCCATCTCGCTGCCCGGGGCCTCCGCTGGCGTTGAGTACTTGTTGAGGCCGGATTTCAGCAAGATCACCCCCTCCGCCGTCGCCGCCGCAATGGGGCAGAGTTTCTTCTCGCTCTCGCTCGGGGTGGGGACCATCCTCACGTACGCATCCTACATCCGCAAGGATGAAAATATCCTCTTTACCGGGCTCGGGACGGTGGGCTTCGACCTGCTGTTCGCGTTGATGGCGGGCTTTGCGATCATGCCGGCGGTCTTCGCCGCCGGAATCGAGCCGGGCGCCGGTCCCGGACTGATCTTCGAGACGCTGCCGTATATTTTCGCCAAGATGGGGGCGTCCGCTCCCTGGGTCAGCGCCGGGGTGGCCGTGCTGTTCTTCCTGACCATCGTGTTCGCGGCCTTCACTTCCGCCATTTCGATGTATGAGGTGGGAGTAGCCTATCTCGTGGAGCAGAAAGGCTTCTCCCGGCCCAAGGCGGTCATCCTGATTTTTGTCGGCTGCTGGATTCTCGGAGCGCTGTGCTCCCTGTCGTTCGGCCCGCTGGCCGGGATGAAGATTTTCGGGCTGACGATCTTCAGTTTCTGCGACACGCTGACCTCCAATTTCCTGATGACCTTCGGCGGGCTGCTGTTCGTGATCTTCGTCGGATGGAAGATGGACAAAGCCGTCGTGCGCGACGAATTCACCGCCGGGGGCGCCTCCCGCTTCAACTGCGCCGTCTTCGACGCCTTCTGGTTCCTGCTCCGCTACGCCGCCCCGCTGGCCATCGTCATCATCTTCCTGACGAACTTCTTCGCGTAGTCCCGGGGTGCGCCCAACACCCGGGATGAAGTAGAAGCGTTTTTCAGAACAGGTTGATTTCCAGCCGACACACGCTGATTTAGAAGAAGTAGCGAAAAACAGTAGTTCGTGGGTTGTTGAGTACGGACGATGTTGGGTCAGGGGTAGAAGGCAAAGCGCATCCGCGAGCGATGGGGAAGGGAGATCCTCGGTCGTTCATTCATTGCCGAAGCGGGCAGTTTTCCGGGCGGGGTGGCGTTTAAGAAGTAAAAGATTGACAGCAATGAAAAGAAGGATGATTCTAATGGCGTCAGTCCTGCTGGTGGCGGGGCTGTGCGGATGTCAGAAGGCGGATCCGGTGGATCCGGACCGTTTGCAAGGTGCTTGGTGCAAGGAGTATCCGGAAGGTGTCGTGGCGGAAGGGTCTGTGTACTGGACTTTCGGGAAGGACGGTGTGCTGCGGGTCGACGTGTATGATGTATTTTCCGGGAACTATGAGACGGAATATGCCTATCAGCTCGGACCGGACGGCCGGATGCTGAAAGTCTGGGAGCCGGTGGACGGCGGTGATCCCGCCTGGGCGGAGTATCGCCTGGAGCGGTGCGACGCCACGACGCTGGTGCTCGCCCGCACAGGGGTGCACGCCAAAGATGCGACGCGGCTGGAGGGGACGGTGACGTGGTTCGAGGGGGATGTGACCTTCCGGCGTACGGCCGGGAATTGAGGACCGCAGGCAGATTATCTTCCGGGGCCAGGCAGTTTTTTCCGGGATTCTCGTTATCTTGGTGAAGATTCTTCAAAACCGACGCGTTGATGGATGAGCGAAGCCTGGTCCGGCGCTGTAGCGCCGGTGACCCGGGCGCGAGACAGGAAATGTATGAGACCTATGCGGGGCGTGTGCTGGCCGTCTGCCGGAGGTATGTCCGGGACGCGGACCGGGCCCGCGACCTCACTCACGACACCTTCCTCAAGGCCTGGGACTCACTGGATCGCTTCCGTCCGCGGCGCGCGGGCTCGCTCGGAGCCTGGCTCTGCCGGATCGCGGCGCACCTGTCGGTGGATGAGTTGAGGAAGGGGAAGCGTTTGGTGGAGATTCCGGATCAAGCCCGGGATGACGGGGACAGGGATCCGGAGGAGATGCCTGTGGATCAGGACCGACTGCGACAGGTTCCGGTCGAGGAACTGATTGACCTGATTGCCTCGTTGCCGGAAGGCTACCGGGCGGTGTTCAACCTCTTCTGCCTGGACGGCTGTTCGCACCGTGAGATTGCGCAGATGCTCGGCATCACGGAAAAGACCTCCCAGACGCAATACTTGAAAGCAAGACGCAAATTGGCCGCGCTGATCGCGGCAAAATATGGAGCGGATGAATAAGTACAAGATACAGAACGACTGGACTGATGCCCTGAGGGACTGCCTGCAGGACGCAAGCCTCCCGCTGGAAGACGGCTGGACCGCTCCCGCAGGCCAGGCCGGGACGGCTGCAAACAACAAGTCCCGGGCCCCCGGGCCCCCGGGCCGTGGTGGGCCTGGGCCCTGGCGGGCGTCGCAGCTGCTTTTGCCGCCGTGCTGCTCCTGCTCCCGGTGCCGCCCGCCTCGCCCGATTCACCGCCGGACCGGGTCCTGCTGGCGCAGCAGGGCAGCTCGTTCCCCGAGGCCGTTCCGCCCGCCCGTCCGCTTCGTGCCGGCATCCGGCCCCTTCGCCCAACCGTCACTTCGCAGGAGCCAGATTCCCTGTCCTTGCAGCAGGAGGGCCGGAGACCGGAGCTCCCCGGCCAGACGCCGGAGGAAGAAGACATGGCGCCGTTTGCCGATCCGGTCTCCGGGTCTGCCCCCGAAACCGCGCCGGCTGCCCCGCCGAAGCCCGAAGTCTCCAGGTCCCTGGCGGATCTGACGCAGGGAGACTTCGCCGAGACAGGGGAGCCCCAGGCGCCCTCCGGCAAGCCCCCGCGCCGTCCCGTCAGCCTGCGGCTACAGGCGGCGGCCCCCGGCGTTTCCCTGTCCGGGGGAAATGCCTCCGATATCGCTCCCGGGTATGGGCAGGGAGTCGTGCAGAGCGATCCGGCGCATCCTGGAGAGAATGTCTCCGGAGACACGCAGATGTACAACTCCGGCCGGGCCCCGGTCTTCCCGATCAGTTTCGGCATATCCGCGGCCATCCCTTTCGCGGCCCGCTGGACCCTGACGGCCGGTCTGGATTACACCCAGCGCGCCGGCGCCCGGAGCGTCGCGGAGCCGGGAGGTCCCGCCAGGGTGCAGAACGTCACGCTTCACTACCTCGGCCTGCCGGTGGACGTCCATTACTACATCAATCCCGAGAGCCGCCTGCGCGTATATTTCGGTGCCGGCCTGAAGATGGAGAAATGCATCCACGTCACGGGTGCCGGTCCGCTGCAGGACCCGTGGCTCTTTTCGGCAGGCCTCCACGCGGGCGCCGACCTGCGCATCCTGCCGGGCGTCCGCCTCTTCCTGGCCCCCTCCGTCACGCAATACCTCAACAGGAGTGCCTACACGGCCTCCTGGGATGATGCCCCGTACTTCTCTCTGCACGCCGGCCTGTCCTTTGACCTAAAATAACCGCCCGCAGGTTTCTGAAGATTATCCGTTATTTTAGCAAAACGAAGGTTATGAAGCGAATCCTGTCTCTACTCGCCGTCGCGCTCCTGCTGGCGCCGGCCTGCAGCAAAATCGACCGCGAGGACAACCTGCGCGGCAGCGACCTCAAGCCAGTCGTCCCCATCCGTCTGACCAAGAGTGACGAGGGCATCCGCGATGCCTCCAATGACTTCGGTCTCAACACCTTCCGTCTCCTGTACGGGGACGGCGGGACCGGCGATGTCGCCTTCTCCCCGCTGAGCCTGTCGCTGGCCCTGGCGATGGCCGCGGAAGGTGCGGAAGGGCAGACCTGGCAGCAGTTCGCCGACGTGATCGGTTGGGACGCCGCGACGAAGGAAGAGCTCGGCGCCTACTACCGGAAGATGGTCGACGGCCTGGTCAAAGCCGACGAAAGCGTGCAGTTCACCAGCGCCAATTCCTTCTGGACGGCCAGAACGCTTCGGATGCGCTCTTCCTACGCATCCCTGTTGAAGGATTATTTCCAGGCAGAGGCCTACGAGGTTGACTTCTCTCTGCCCGCCACGCTGGAGCAGATCAACCGGTGGTGCTCCGACAAGACCGACGGCAAGATCCCGCAGATGCTGTCCGCAATCGATCCGGACACGGCCCTGATGCTGATCAACGCCCTGCTCTTCAAGGCGCCCTGGCGCCTGACCTGGGACATCAAGCCCGGCCGGGATTTCACGGCTGCCTCCGGAGCAAAGGTCAAAAAAGATTATCTCTATGTGCAGGATCAGCAGCTGACCTATGGGGACTTCGGCGACTTTGAGCTGGTCCGCGCCCCCTACGGCAACACGGCTTACCAGATGGACATTATCCTCCCGAAGGAGGGCAAGACCCTTGCGGAGATCCTGCCGCAGGTGGAATCGGATGCCGTCAACTACGATCTGCAGACGACGGAGGTGACGCTGTATCTGCCAAAATGGTCCACGGACTATTCGACGGGAGATGCGCTGATCCCCGCGCTGAAGGCCCAGGGGCTGACCCTGCCCTTCGACCCTTACGGACAGGCCGATTTCTCCGGCATCAGCGAGCAGGATATCTATATCAACAAAATCCAGCAGAAGGTCAGGATCGACGTCACGGAGAAAGGGACGGAATTCGCTGCTGTCACGGTGGTCGGATTTGGATTCACTGCGGTCATGCCTGTGAGCTATCCCAAGGTCACCGTGGATGTGAACCGGCCCTTCGCCTACACCATCCGGGAAACGACCTCCGGCACGATCCTTCTCCTCGGCACCCTCTCGGAATAAAGGTTAAAGCCCCAATTCTCCCTTCAGCGAGCGCAGCAGGTCGAAGGCCTGCAGGGGGGTCATGTTGTTGAGGTCGGCGCTCTCGAGCTTGTCCTTGATGGAGGAGAGCGTGGGGTCGTCCAGTTGGAAGAAGGACAGCTGCACGGAGCCGTCATCCTCCAGGGCCATGGCGCTGGCGTGTTTCTCGCGCCGTTCCAGGTCGCGCAGCGTCTTCTCCGCAGACTCGATCACCTCGCGCGGCATCCCGGCCAGACGTGCCACGTGGATGCCGAAACTGTGAGCCACGCCGCCGGGCATCAGCTTGCGCAGGAAGATGACGTTCTTTCCCTCCTCCTTGACGGCAATGTGGTAGTTCCTGACCCGGGGATACTGCTCCTCCAGGTCGTTGAGCTCGTGGTAGTGCGTGGCGAAGAGGGTCTTGGCGCCCTTGCCGCTCCGGTGGATGTATTCCACGAGGGCGCGGGCGATGGACATGCCGTCGTAGGTGGAGGTGCCGCGTCCGATCTCGTCGAGCAGCACCAGCGAGCGGGCGCTGAGGTTGTGCATGATCATCGCAGTCTCAAGCATTTCGACCATGAAGGTGGACTCGCCCCGGGAGATGTTGTCCGTGGCGCCCACGCGCGTGAAAATCTTGTCGAAATATCCGATCTGCGCGCGCTCCGCCGGGACGAACGAACCGATCTGTGCCATCAGCACGATGAGGGCGGTCTGGCGCAGCAGGGCCGATTTTCCGGCCATGTTCGGGCCGGTCAAGATGATGATCTGCTCGCCCTTGCTGTCGAGGCGGATGTCGTTGGGGACGTATTCCTCGCCCGCCGGCATCAGCGTCTCGATGACGGGATGGCGTCCCGCCCGGATGTCCAGGACCAGGCCCTTGTCCATCTCGGGGCGGCAGTAGCTGCGGTCGAGGGCCTGCTGCGCGAAACCCTGGAGTACGTCCAGGCGCGAGAGGATACGGCAGTTCTCCTGGATGTCGCGGATGGATTTCTGGATGGCGGCGACCAGCTCGCCGAACAGGCGGCTCTCGATCTCGTAGATGGAGGCCTCCGCGCCGAGGATCTTCTCCTCGTATTCTTTCAGTTCCGGGGTGATGTAGCGCTCGGCGGAGACGAGGGTCTGCTTGCGGATCCACTCCGGCGGGACCTTGTCGCGGAAGGTGTTGCGGACTTCAATGTAATAGCCGAAGACGTTGTTGTAGCTGATCTTGAGGGAGGTGATGCCGGTGCGCTCGCTTTCCCGCTGCTGCATCTGCAGGAGGTAGTCCTTGCCGCCGCGCGAGATCTCCCGTAGCTCGTCCAGCTGCCTGTTCACCCCGGCGGCGATCACGTCGCCCCGGCCCAGCATCGTGGCGTCCTCCGCAAGCGTGGCGGAGATGCGTTCCAGCAGGCCGTCGGTATTGTGCAGGCCCTTGATCAGCTTGTCCAGGGCCCCGCAGCCGGTGTCGGTGCACAGCTCCCGGATGGGGGTCATCCGGCTCAGCGAGCGGCCCAGCTGGCGGACTTCCCGCGGGAAGATCTTGCCGTTTGCGGCGCGGGCAAGGATGCGCTCCAGGTCGCCGATCTCGCCCAGTTGCCCCTGGAGTTCGCCGAGGAGCTCTTCGTTGTCGTGCAGGAACTGCACGGTGTCGTGGCGGGCCTCCAGTTCCTTCAGGTCCAGCACCGGCATCGCCAGCCATTGCCGCAGCAGGCGCGCGCCCATCGGCGTGCAGCAGCGGTCGATGGTATCCACGAGGCTCACGCCCTCGCGCCCGGCGTTGCTCTGGAAGATCTCCAGGTTGCGGAAGGTGAACTTGTCCATCCAGACGAACTTTTCTTCGTCGATGCGGCCGATCGAGCAGATGTTCCCGAGGCCCGCGTGCTGCGTCTGCTCCAGATACACCAGCAGGGCGCCGGCGGAGCAGATGGCGAGCGGGAAGCCGTCGATGGCGAAACCCTTGAGGCTCTGGACCTTGAGCTGCTTGCAGAGGCGCTCCACGGCGGCGTCCTGCACGAAAGCCCATTCGTCCAGGCCCGTGGTGTAGAACTCGCCGAATTTCTCCTTCACGGCGCGCAGCAGCTCGCGCTGGACCACCAGCTCGCGGGGCTGCAGGGAACTCAGCAGCGTGCCGATGTAGTCCAGGCTGCCCTGGGCCACCTGGAAGGTGCCCGTCGAGACGTCCAGGAAGGCCGCGCCGCAGCTCTGGCCCTCGAAGGTCAGTCCGACGAGGTAGTTGTGCTCCTTCTGGTCCAGCATCCCTTCGCCGAAGGCGATGCCCGGGGTGAGGATCTCCGTAACGCCGCGCTTGACCAGCTTGGTCTTGACCAGGGCAGGGTCCTCCAGCTGGTCGCAGATGGCGACCTTGTAGCCGCCGCGCACGAGTTTCTGGAGGTATCCTTCGATCGCGTGGTGCGGGAATCCGGCCATCGGCGTCTCGCCCTTGTCGCCGTTGGAGCGGCGCGTAAGCACGATTCCGAGCACCTTGCTCACGAGCACGGCGTCATCGGAATAGGTCTCATAGAAATCCCCGACGCGGTACAGCAGGATCGCCTCGGGGTGCTGGGCCTTGATGCTGAAATATTGTTTCAGCAAGGGAGTATCTTCGCCTTTCTTTGCCATATCTGAATGTCTGCTGAAAAACAAAGATACGATTTTTCGGCGACACCTCGCCCGCTTTGTCCACGAAAAACGGGCGACCCCCGGTCATTATGCCAGGGGTCGCCCGGAAAACCCGGCTTATCCGGGCGAGGTGTCAGCCTATCGCTGCGGCACCGGCGTACCGGAGCCGCGGCCGCCGTACTGGACCTCGATGTAGCGGATCGGCTCCACGCCCTCGGGGACGGTGATATCAATGCCGCTGAAGTCCTTCTGCTCCACGTTGGCGAGGCTCAGGCCGCGCTCCGCCTCGAGCTTGCATCCCTCGAACCGGAAGGTCCCCTCGGGGATCGGGGCCGCCGGGTCGCCGTAGATGTTGCCCACGGACTTGACCTTGCCGCTGACATTGATCACGCGCAGGTTGCGCAGCTGTGTGCGGGGATTGTAAGGCTCGTAGTTCTCCACCATCCGCCAGATCATATTGGCGTCGATGAAGGTGCCGCAGCCGTCCAGGGTCATGTTGCTGAAGGTGATGTCCTCCACGATCCCGCCGCGCGAGGGTTGGCTCTTGAAGCGCACCGGGGCGCGGTTCTCCGCTCCGCAGATGCAGTTGTCGATGACCACATTTCGGATGCAGCCGGAGATCTCGCTGCCCATCGCCACGCCGTGGCCGCCGTCGAAGTTGCAGCGCTCCACGAGGATGTTCATGCTCGGGCGCGCCACCCGGCGGCCGTCCTCGTTCTTGCCGCTCTTGATGGACAGGCAGTCGTCGGTGACGTTGGTATAGACGTCGTGCATCCAGATGTTGGACGAGGAGTCGATGTCCACGCCGTCGGAACTCGGCACGTAGGAAGTCACGCGGATGTCCAGGTCGTTGATCTCGAAGCCGTCGGTGTACAGCACGTGCAGGCACCAGGAGGCGTGGTTGACCATCGTCAGGTGCTCGATGTGCCCCCCGGGGCAGTCGGTGAAGCAGATCATCCGCGGGCGGCCCCAGTGGCCGTCCTTGTTCTTGACCTCGCGCCACTCCTGGCCGCGTCCGTCGATCTTGCCGCCGCCATAGACATGTACGCCGCGCGAATGGTCGAAGTTGAGCAGGGCGCAGCGGAAGTTGTGCTCGATCCCCTCGAAACGGGTGGAGATCTGCGGGAAGTCGTCGGAGTCGAGGGTGGAGCGTAGCGTGGCGCCCTCGCGGATCTCCAGGTCCACTCCGTCCTTGAAGAAGAGCGCTCCCGTGAGGTAGGTCCCCTCCGGGACCACGACGGTGCCGCCGCCTGCGGCATACGCGGCATCGGCGGCCGCCTGCAGCGCCTTCGTGTCGGGCGCCAGGCCGTCGCCCCGGGCCCCGAATTCCCGCACGTCGTAGGTCCCGTGCGCCTTGGAGACGGTATAGACGGCGCTGTCATAGCCGCCGAGGGTCACCTCCAGCACCGTCTTGCCGTCCCGGATGCGGGCGGGCACTTTCCGGACCTCGCCGGTGAAGCCGTCCCACTGCCGGACCACGCCCACGGCGTCGAGTTCGACCGTGAAGGTCTGCTCGCGGGGGCCCTCATTGAAGAGGAAATACAGTTCGCCGTCATCCAGGCTGCGGTGCGTATAGCGGATGCTGTCGGTCGGGATGATGACTTCGGTCAGGCCCATCTGGCGCTTGAACGACTCGATCGTCACCCAGGCCTGGGAGTCCACGGGCCGGTTCTGCCGGGCGGGCTGGGCCGCCGGACGCTGCGGCCGGGGCTGCACGCGCCAGGGCGAGGTCGGCCCCGTCAGATAGGTCCCGTCCGGCCGCTCCGCGAGGATGCGCAGTTCCGGCTCGGGCAGGGCC
>JAFTGA010000050.1 GCA_017458145.1 Bacteroidales bacterium
CCTGGTCTTTTTGAACCACAATCTGTTTGTTGCATTCTCCCTGCCGGTCATTTTCTCGATGTGGATACTCATTGAAGGCATCCTTCTGGCCGTGCAGAGTTTTGACTTCAAGCGTTTCGGCTTCCCGTTCTGGTATTGCCTGCTGCTTATCGGCATCGCTGCAGCCGTACTCGGTATACTCGGCCTGCGCAATCCGGATGTGGCCGGCAACACGCTCTCCGCGCTGATCGGCATCGCCGTCATCCTGACGGGCTGCGGCTACCTGCTGTTCCTGTCCGGTGTAGGCCGCTTCGAAAAGAAAGTGGATCATCTCCGCCGCACCATCGGCGTCGACGAGCAATAAGCCGTCGCAGCTATTCCACTCCGATGACGGTGAGTATGCCGTCAGCAACGCGGAACTTGACATTACGGTCTCCATACAGGAGGCCGTAAATTCGTTCCGGGTCGTCCTGGTAGCGGGGTCGCGGGTCTTGTGCGAGGAGTTCGAAGAGGCCGTCGATGCTGTCGGGCGCGAAACAGGGAAAGAATTCGCGGGGGAGAACGACCTGCAGCGGTTTCCACTCCCGCCCGTCGACAAAACCGCTGCGCACGCCCGGATGGCTGTCGGCGTAGGCTACGTACGGCTTGATGTCGTAGATGGGCGTGCCATTGGCAAGGTCGGCGCCGAGAACGTGGATTTCGCCCCGTGCGGCATCCACGGATTCGATTCGCACCGAACTCAGCCCCAGGGGATTCGGCCGGTATGGGGAACGCGTGGCGAACACGCCCATGCGTTCATTTCCGCCCAGGCGCGGCGGGCGGACGGTCAGTCCCGTGGACGCCTTCTCCCGGTTGAGATGGAAGCCCCAGATGAGCCAGAGGAAGTCAAAGTCTTCCAGACCACGCAGCGCCTCCGGGGTCCGGTAATCCGGCTCCAGGACCACGGTCCCGCGCAGGGATTCCGCTACACCGGCCTGCCGCGGGAGACCGAATTTTTCCGGGAGCGGAGAATGAAAGGTGGCGACAGGTTCAATTTCCATTCAATTTCACGAATAAGCTGTCATACAATGCGTTGAATTCTTCCAGATACTTTTCGTCCAGCGGTTCCGAAGCAGGGGAGTTGAGCGATAGGGGATCAATGGCTTTGCCGTTCTGGAACACCCGGAAATCGAGGTGCGGTCCGGTGGCCGTGCCCGTAGCGCCGACATAACCGATGAGCTGCCCCTGCACGACGCGGGAACCGGCCTTCAGGCCGGGAGCGTATTTGGAAAGGTGCATATAGCTGGTCTCATAGCCCTGGGCGTGTTTGAGGCGGATACGGTTGCCCCCGCCGCCCGGATCCCATCCGATGCGCATCACGGTGCCGTCGCCGATGGCATGGACCGGCGTGCCGGCGGGAGCCGCATAATCCACGGCCGTATGGGCCCGGACCTGACCGGTCACGGGGTGCTTGCGGGCATAGGAGAATCCGCTGCTGATGCGGTTGTACTTGAGCGGCGCCTTGAGGAACATCCGCTTGAGGCTCTCGCCGCCTTTGCCCCAGTAGGTACCGCGCGTCCCGTCGCCGGTATCGAAGCGAAGGGCGGCCACTTCCCGGCCGCTGGCCGGGGTGAAAAGGCAGAAATGGACGGTGTCCACGGAGACGACTTCCCCCTCGCAGACCGTCTGGCTGTAGAGCAGCCGGAAGCGGTCCTCCTTCTGGAGTCCGAAGAAGTTGACGCTCCACTGATAGATATCTGCCAGCTCCGCAATCAAGGCGGGGGAGGCCCCGGCTGCGATCATGTCATTCCAGAGAGAACTGGTAATCGTCACATCGGAGACGCGCAGCTGGTGCTCGACGGGCTTGTCTACCCGCCAGAGCGCCAGGGAGTCCGCGCACTGGAAGACGACGGAACGCACACGGTCCTGCAGATAGACGGCATACTGCAGCGCGCGGGTGCTGTCCGAGGTATAATAGGCATGGACGGTATTGCCTGCGCGGAGTTTCCGCGCATCGAACAGGGTGTCGCAGAGGCCGGCCATGGCATAGGCGTCCTGCGTGCTCATTCCGAGCCGCGTCATCAGGCCGGAAAAGGTCTCTCCGATGCGGACCAGCACCGTATCCGCCGCATAGCGGTCTGTGCAGAACCCCAGCGGCGGGGTGACAACCTCCGGTGCCGGAACCGGCAACTCCTGCTCCGCCTGAGGGTTGCAGGAGACGGCGAAGGAGAGCAGAAGCAGCAGGAGGCGGTGGCGGTGGTGGTGGCTCATTGTGCTGAGGTTCCGGGTCAAGCCCGGAATGACTACTTGATCAGGCTTCCCAGGATGCTGCGCGTGAGGGCGCGGAGCGCACTGGACGTGGCACTGTTGATGGCCTTTTCGGCCGTGGATTTCTTGCTCTTGGATTTTTTGCCGGTGACGGCGTTCGCCACGGCCGTGCCCGCGCTGCGGGACACGCTGGAAATAGCGGCTGTCGCAGCTGCGGCCGCCACGCTTCCGACGATGGTCTTTTTCGCTTTCGAGGCCTTGGCCGTCTTGTCCGAAGCCTTCTTGGCTTCCTTGTATTCCAGTTTCTCCTGTTCTTTCTGCCGGGCGGCCTCCTCCTTCTGGCGCTGCACTTCTTCGGCTTGTTTCGCCTGTTCCTCGGCGGCCTTCTGCGCATCGGCGAGCAGGACTTCGAAGGCGGACTCGCGGTCGATGATGTGGTCGTACTTTCCGCCGAGCGGGGAGGCGTTCTGGATGTCGAGCCGCTGGCCGGCCGTGATTGCGCCGATCTGGCTGAGCGGGAAGAGGATCTTGGCACGCTCCACGACACTCGGCGCGCCCTTCGGGTCCAGGAAGCTGACCAGGGCCTCGCCGGTCTCCAGGGCCATGATGGCGTCCTCGGTCTTGAAGGCCGGATTGACGCGGAAGGTCTCGGCGGCGGCCCGGACGGCCTTCTGGTCCTTGGGCGTATAGGCACGCAGGGCATGCTGGACCCGGTTGCCCAGCTGGCCCAGGACGCTGTCCGGAATATCGGACGGGTTCTGCGTGATGAAATAGACGCCGATGCCCTTGCTCCGGATCAGGCGCACGACCTGCTCGATCTTGCTGACCAGGGCCGGGGACGTGTCGGTGAAAAGCGTATGCGCCTCGTCGAAGAAGAAAACGAGCTTCGGCAGCTCCAGGTCGCCCACTTCCTGCATCGTAGCGTAGATCTCCGACAGGAGCCAGAGCAGGAAGGTAGAGTAGAGTTTGGGATTGAGCATCAGCTTGTCGGCGGCAAGCACGCTCATTACGCCACGGCCATTCTCCACGGCGAAAAGGTCCTGAATGTCGAAGGACGGCTCTGCGAAGAATTTCTCGGCACCCTGGTTCTCCAGGGAAAGGAGCGCGCGCTGGATGGCGCCGACGCTGGACGTGGACACGTTGCCATAGGTCCGGGTATATTCTTCCGCATGTTCCGCCACGTAGCCCAGCATCGCCCGAAGGTCCTTCATGTCTATGAGCAGGAGTCCCTTGTCATCGGCCACGCGGAACACGATGTCCATGACGCCGGACTGCACTTCGTTCAGGCCGAGCAGGCGGCTGAGCAGTTGGGGTCCCATGTTGGAGATGGTGGTGCGCATCGGATGTCCCTGCTCGCCGAAAACGTCGAAGAACCGCGTCGGGCAGCCGGCGAACTGCGGGTTCCCGATACCGAATTCGGGCAGCCGTTTCTCAATGAAACCGCTGAGCCGGCCGGCCTGGCTGATACCGGATAGGTCGCCTTTCATATCCGCCATGAAACAGGGGACGCCCGCCTGGCTGAAGGATTCGGCCAAAACCTGGAGCGTGACGGTCTTGCCGGTACCGGTGGCGCCGGCGATGAGTCCGTGGCGGTTGGCCATCTTGCCAACGATGGAAATCGGGCCGTTGGGCCCGTGGGCGACATAAAGTCCGTGGGTTGCGTCGTACATATGCGGTATAGTTTATAATTTCTATCGGGTAAAGTTAGCAATAATCGCGGAATTTTTCGTATTTTCGCATAGTTAAACAAACCTCAAAACCTTTTATATTTATGAAAAAGTACATTGCTGAAGGAATCGGAACCTTTGTTCTGACGCTTCTTGGATGCGGCACCGCGATGTTCATCGGGTGCGGCACCCCCGCCGGTGTTGTCGGCACCGCCATCGCTTTCGGCCTGACCGTCATCGCGATGGCCTACACCATCGGCAACATCTCCGGCTGCCACATCAACCCGGCGATCACCTTCGCCGTGGCCCTCTCCGGCCGCATGAGCTGGAAGGACGCCTGCGGCTACTGGTGCGGCCAGATTATCGGCGGCATCGTCGCCGGTGCGGTCCTGCTGCTACTCTCCAACCTGATGACGCCGGAGCTCTCCGGATTTGCTGGTGCCAATCCGGCCGGTCTCGGCACCAACGGTGTCGCCAACGCCGGCGGCGTTGGCGGTGCGCTGCTCGTCGAATGCCTCGCCACCTTCATCTTCGTGCTTGTCGTACTCGGTTCTACGGATGCCAAGAAGGGTGCCGGCAACCTCGCCGGCCTGGCCATCGGCCTCACGCTGATCCTCGTGCACCTCGTGTGCATCAACCTGACCGGTACCTCCGTGAACCCGGCCCGTTCCCTCGGCCCGGCCATCTTTGCCGGTGGCGATGCACTTGCCAATGTGTGGGTGTTCTTCGTCGGCCCCTGCGCCGGTGCGGCCCTCTCCGCTCTGGTCTGGAACTATCTCGGCAAGGAATAAGAAGAGACAGACTGAAAAGAAAGGCTCCTGAACGATCAGGAGCCTTTCTTTATTTGTTGATGAAGAAGAAATAGAAAGCGACCCAGTCCGGGCGCAGCCCGCCGGGATAATACCCGATCGTGGAGTGCGAGGCGTTCTCGACCCGGCCGTTGTTCACATAGCCGATCGTGCTGTGAGAAGCATTTTCCACGCGGCCGTTGCTGCCGATATAACCGATCGTACTGTGCGAAGCGTTTTCGAACCGGCCATTGCTGATATAGCCGATGGTGGAGTGGGAGCTGTTTTCCACCCGGTCCCTGTTGAAGTAGCCGATGGTGGAGTGGGAACTGTTTTCGATGCGGCCGTCGTTGTTGATGTAGCCGATCGTGCTGTGGGAACCGTTTTCAATGCGCTGGGCGCGGGCCTCAATTCCAGTCAGCAGGAACAGGGCGGAAATGGCTATTAAAAGAATCTTTTTCATAAGCTGAAGGTCTTTTCACCAAATATAAGGATTTTTTGTATATTTGTACTGATACATCGACAACCTGATTTAATTTTTATACGATGAAACGTCTATTCAGTATTGTTTCTGCCTCCTTGGCAGTGCTGCTTCTCCTGGGTGGTTGCGGCAGCATCCAGAACCTGGCCAACAACGGCATCGGTGGTGTCGTGAGCGGGATCAAGACCTACACCTTCAACTCCATCCCTCAGAACGTGCAGGAAATGCAGGCTCTGCCGGAGGCCAATCTGAAAGACCCCTACGGGGTGGCGAGCCTCGTGATGGCTGCGCTGCTCCGCTATGAGACCAGCCCCGAGGACTGCTTCGCGATGCTCAACTGGCTGAAAGGCCCGGAGAATCTCTCCGGCTATGAGAGATCCTTCATCAAGGAGCGCTTGGAGGGCAAGGTCTACAAGCCGCGTTCCTACTTCGCCGGCGCTACCGTGGCCAACGACTATACGCCGAGCACGCCCTACAAGATTACGCCCACCTACAATCCCTATTCTTTCCAGAACTCCGGATGGGCTACGATCTATTTCCGCTCAAGCGGAGCCGACAACCCCCGCACCATCAAGCTTCGCCAGAAACCGAGCACCGGCCAGTGGTTCCTCAATGAAGTCCAGTGCCTGAGCGATATCCGCGAGCCAGCTTCCGCGAATCCCTGGTATTAGCAGATGGCCATTCTCAATGAGATCCGTTCCTGGACCGGAAAACGGGCTTATTGCTTCCGGGGCAGGGACATCCTCACCGACAAGGGAGGCGACGCCGCAGACGCGGAAGCAGTCGCCTCCCTTGCTTTCTGTTTCAAGGTCGTGTGCGAGGACACGGTGACCGGATGCATCGGCGCGCTGGTGCCGCAGGACACTGTGGCCCCGACCGGGTACACGTTCACTCCGATTCCGGCCTATTTTTTCTCCCACGACGAGCAGGAGAACACCCGGGCGGCGCGGATGAAGGGGTACGCCGGGTGGCTGGACAGCACCCGTTTCTGTCCGGCGTGCGGGCATCCGCTCCGGCTCCACGCCGTGGAGAATGCGCTGGAATGTCCGGAATGCGGGCGCCTGCACTTCCCGCGGGTTGAGCCCTGCATCATCACGCTGATCAGCAGGGGAGACGAAATCCTGCTGCTTCGCAATGTGCGCGACACGAAAGGGATCTATGCCTGCCTCGCAGGATTTGTCGAGGTCGGGGAGACGCTTGAGCAGGCACTCCGCCGCGAGGTCCGCGAAGAAACGGGTCTGGAAGTGCAGAATATCCGCTATGCGGGCAGCCAGGGCTGGCCTTTCCCCGACCAGCTGATGCTGGCTTTCTATGCCGACTACAAGAGCGGAGAAATCGTCATCCAGGAATCGGAGATCGCCGACGCGCGCTGGTTCCGCCGGGAGGCCCTTCCGCCGATGCCCGCGCCCGGCTCAATCGCCTGGCGCCTGATTAACGGGAGATTCTGATGACTGGAGGAGGGTGATTGTCCCTCTGCCGGCATTCATCCGGATCCGGTCGCCGTTCTTCAACACCCGGGTCGCCCCTTTGACATTGACGATCGCCGGCAGTCCGTATTCCCTCGCAACGACGGCACCGTGCGACAGGGACGAGCCGATTTCAGTGATCAGGCCGCCGACGACGGAATAGTAGGGCGTCCAGCCGATGTCCGTGAACCGGGCCACCATGATTTCTCCTTTCTGGAGCCGATTCGCATCCTCGGCCGAGTTGACGATATGCACAATGCCCTCGCATTCGCCGTTGGAGACAGGCACCCCTTTCAGCAACCCATCGTCCTGCGCCATATCGAAAGCATCGGCAACGGGCTTGCCGATATAGATATCGTCAAAGGTCAGTTCGGCCTGAATCGCATAGGCTTTCCTGCGCCTGCATGCAACGGGAAGCAGGGAAGCGTCGCCGTCGATCAGGGCTCCGATTTCTTCGTGGGTCAGGAAATAGATCAGGTCGGTGTCGGGCAGCATCCCGCTGCCCGCGAGCATGTCGGCCAGCAGCCTGTACTGTGTCTTGAACCGGTCGATGATTTCGATCAGCCGGGATTTGGTGTATTCCCGGTCCACGACCGCCTGGCGGGAGCGCCGGGCGAAAAGCATGGACGCCGCCCTGAGCAGGGGGTTCCGGATAAAGGAGAACGTTTTTCGCAGATCGATCCTTTCTTCCTGCTGAGCCGGGTGCTCCGGGGCCCGGATGATACTTGCCAGATAGTTCATCAGGGCGATCTGGTCGTCTCGCCAGGGTTTATTTCGCAACTCCGCCTCCTTGATGCAGCGATGTCCGTGACGAGCCAGGAATTCCTGGTACTGCCCGTCCAGTTCCGGATCCGATTGTATCAACGCCAGCAGGCGTTCTGGCTGCACTCCGACGGCGTCCGGCGTCTTTTGCCGGATCCGGACCGCCAGCGCCTGCAGGCGGGACAGGATATCGGCGCTCTCGATGTTGGGAATATTGCTGAGCAGCCGGGACAGGAAGGACTGATATTCCTTCTTGTCCGGGAAATAGAGATCCAGCATCTGATAGAGGGTGCTGGTCGAACTTCCGGAATAGGAGGATGCGGCGTAGTGGTAAATGAGGCTCTCGTCCAGGAAGGCCAGATTGGCGTCGATACTCCGATACAGTTCCTGGCAGGAAACTGCCTGGGGGAAGTGAACCTTGCGGAGCAGCTTGTCGAACTTGCCCATCGCACGGTGTCCGGAAAAAACGTAGGCCAGGAACCTGGCTGAGTTGACCACCCGGACCAGCGGCCGGGAAAAAGGAATGCGCACGGGCGGGTAATCGTGGTACTCGCCCATGATGGACAGGTTCATCGACTGCGGATCGGCAATGCCGACCTTCGCGTACATGTTGTAAAGCAGGTTCATGTCGAAGAACAGGTGTCCGGAGATGGAGGAAATCAGCCGGAGCGGTTTTTCCTCGTAAGGCGAGCGATAGACGCCCGCTTTCCATAACATGTAGCGCATCCCGTAGTCAATGGCCTTGACCGAGGTGGACAAGGTCAGGGGAGTGACGGCTCCGGGGAGCATTTCTCCGACATTCCTTTTGGTAAACAGGTGCCCGCTGAGATCATCATCGCGGTCGAATTCCTCAATATCGATGATTTCGGATGTGATGGGGCGCATCTGCAGCAGATACAGGATATGATCCTTGATGGCCCATTCGATGTCTTTCTCCGCTCCGAAGACAGACCGGATCTTCAGCCCCGTTTCGTAGAGCTGCCGGATTTCTTTCTCGCTGAGCAATCCATCCGCACAGGGACGATAGCATTTGCGGGAAATCTCGTAGCTGTGGGCGCTCGTCTGGCCGGACACCAGACGCTCTCCCTGTCCGCGCACAGCCTCGATCCGGATGGCTGATCCGTTGTTTGGGCCCGCGGTGAAGAGCACGCCGGCCTTGTCGCTGTCGATCATTTTCTGCACGACCACGTTCATGTCCCCCTTGCCGAGGTCGAAATGGTTCGCATAATCCGCCGCGCGGCGGGATTCCAGCGAGGCGACGCACTTGCCGATGCTTTCCAGCAGGTGCCCGCGGTCCACGAACAGGCAGGTCTCGTACTGGCCCGCATTGGACACCTCCGCCTGGTCCTCATTGGAGGCGGAGGAGCGGACTGACACCAGCGCCGCGTCCAGCGCATCGAACGCCCGGAGCACGGCATCTTCATCGGGCGCATCCGCTCCGGTAATGACAAATCCATCCGGAACGTTGAAATGATGCCTGACCAGCAGATCCAGCCCGACCGCCTTGCCGCCAGCCGTCGCATACAGATTCTCCGGAAGCTCTCCTAATCGATAGACACTCATCTCTTGATCGTTGCCAAATCCCGGTGATTGAAATACCGGCTCGGATCGGCATTGAAGCCGATTTCAAGGATGCCGCGGCAGACCTGGTCTCCGAGGACGAACTCCGCAATATTCTCGTACAGGAGGTACTGTCCGTCCTGAAAAGAATAACTGACACCCGTCAACACCCGCGCCTTGACCGGCAGCGTCCCGGCATCATCCAGGCGCACGCAGAAGGAGAGTTCCTCCGGGATCGTACCCCGGCCGATCTGCTGCAGGTCGAGGTCGGCCTGCAGCAGATAGTGCTGTCCGGCCGCATCCCGGTAATTCCCGACTTCCAGGACGCTCAGCGCCGGGTAGGAAACCAGGGAATAATTGAACTGAACGGCGTCGGAAACCGCCATCAGCCACAGGTGATTGTTCATATAGTCCCAGTCCCTCCTGCCGAAGGAATGGTCCCGCACGCAGGGAAGATGGAAATCCACACGCTCGCCGTCAAGAGTCAATTCTCCGCTCAAAACGCCTTCCTGCTCGTAATGACACTGCCCGCTGATGGTCTGCAATCGAGAGAAAAACGCCCGGTTCCATTTCTCGTTGGCCACGCCGGTCGCCATCCGCACGGCGGGCATGTCGCTTGAGAAATCTATCGGCCTCCGGCCGGCGAAGAACGTTCCGTGAAACCGGATTTCATCCCGGTCGTTCAGCGGCCCCTCATAGGAAACGGTCCAGTTCTCCCCGGTTTTGCTTACCTTGACCGGGGATGCACCCGCTGCGAACAGTTCCTGCCGGAGCGAATAGAGTTTCCCATTCCGGAAAATGGCGAACCAGGTTTCGTCCACGTGGATTCTTTGTCCGAGACGGACAAATACGGACATTTCTTCGCCATGTGCGGAGAAATAATACGAATTGTTGATCTGCGGGTCATCAACCCCTTCGAGCGCATATTGTTCAGCGAGCTGATAGTCAAAAGGCTGCCTCTGGCTCCTTTTTCCTATCGCGCGGCGCATCAAGTACTTTTTGACAGCGAATAACATCCTTTGATAAAATGTCTACAAAAATACGAAAAAATGCGATATGTCGATGCACCCCTTTTTTGTCATCCCGGTCCGCTGCCCTTGAATCATTATAAATAATGGTTATATTTGTTCGGAATAAAATCTCTGGCTATGATTCTTTCAGATTTATCTTGGAGTATCCGCGGCACACTCGGACGGAAACTTCTTGCAATGGCGCAGCAATATGATGACGTTGTGGACTTTACCCTGGGGGACCCCGATATCCCGACCCCGGAGGGAATCTGCGGAGCGGCCGAACGGTGTACCGGGAAGGTGCCGGCAGGATACGCCGTTTTCTTGGAAGCCAGTCATCCTTGCAGACTTTGAAGTACGCCAAAAAGATGTAACTTTGCGACATTCGAATTCAAAGAACAATAGATGGAAAATTACGAGAAGATCAACCTGGAAGAATACTACCAGAGCGGCCAGGGCGGCCAGGCTCTCACTTATACCCGGAAGGACGGCAGCGCCATGGCCAAGATGTTTCAGCACGGCCAGGGCCAGGAAACGGTTGAACGCGAGTTCCGGATCTCCAAGGCCGTTTATGAAAGCGGTATCCCGTGCCCCAGGCCCATCCGCCTGGTCACGGACGGAACGCAGTTCGGCGCCGAATATGAGGTCATTGCGAACAAGCGCTCCTTCACCCGGATCATTTCCGAGGAGCCGGAACAGCTGGAGCCTCTTACCGTCAAATTTGCCCATCTTGGCAAGAAACTTCATGCCATGCCGGCCAACAGCGATGTGTTCCCGGACATGAAGGACGTGATCCGTCCCTGGATCGAGAAATCGGAGTGCATTTCGGAACAGCTCCGCGGGCGGCTTCTTGAGACGATGGACAGCATGCCCGCTCCCAGGACTTGCCTGCATGGTGATTTCCACATCGGCAACATCATTACCAACGGAGAAAAGGATTATTGGATAGACCTCGGTGATTTTGCCTGGGGTGCTCCCGAGTGGGACCTGTCCATGAACTTTTACCTGGCCTGCTATATGTCTCCGGAGTATATGGATATGCTTTTTCACCTGGACCCGGCCACATTCCGGAAACATTGGGATCTCCTGGTCAAGTCTTATTACGGGATCCGGACACAGGAGGAACAGCGCGGTTGTGAGAAAAACCTGCTGAAGTACACGGCGCTGAAACTTATTTTCAATTTTTCCAAGCGCTATAACGGCAAAGGTGAGCCCAACCCGAAACTGGAGGGGCTGGCCAATGCGTTCCTGAGCGGCATTGCGCCTGGCGTATTTTGAATAGAGCGGGACGTGAATGAATATCAAACGGGGGATAATAGCGCTTTGTACGCTGCTTGCCGTAACGGCTGCTGCCCAGGAGAAAAGGCTGATCCGCGGCTTTGACGGGGGCATGATGCTTCATACCGGATATCTTTCCGGCACACTGGATGCAATCGGATATGAAGCAAAAGGCGCTCCGACAGGGATCGGCGGAGCGATCCGGCTTCATCTGGGAGAGCATTTTCGCGTTGGTGGTGAAGGATATATATCCACGTTAAACCAGCGGGGTAACGGGAGTTACCTGAAATACGGCTGGGGCGGACTGCTGGCTGATGTCTATACGGTTCTCGGCCGGTTCCAGCCTTATGCCGGACTGACCCTGGGCGGGGGAGCGATGACCAGTCTCCTGATGATGGAGACACCGTCATCGGCGTGGGCTCCTGTCGACGGGACCTATTATCACAAGCAGGGCTTCATGGCCCTCGATCCTTTTGTGGGATGTGATTTCATTGTGTCTGGGCCGATGCACCTGACCATCAAGGTGGATTACCTCTGCGCACTGAGCCGGTCCACGCTTCTCCCACATGGCCCGCGCGTGTATTTCGGCTTTCTGTTTTATCACTGACGGATGTTCATGAGATGCTTTCAATTCGCAGGCGCAGGATTCCGGCGGGGACCCTGGCCTCGGCGATTTCGCCCACTCTCTTGCCCATCAGGGCGGCGCCGATAGGGGATTTCAGTGAAATTTTACCGGCCTCGAGGTCCATCTCATGGGGACTGACGATCTCAAATTTCATGCGGGCATTTGTCGCAAGGTTCGTGAACTCGACCCGGCTCAGCAGGCAAACCCTGTCTTTGGGCAGGGCGTCCGGGTTGATCACGCGTGCATGCTCCAGGACCTTCTGCAGGAAACGGATGCGGCTGATGGTCTTCGCCTGGAGCCGCCGGGCCTCACGGTATCCCGCATTGTCGCTCCGGTCACCCTGGGCGCTGGCCTCCGCGAGGTCGTCCTTTACTTTGGGGTAAACCACGTTGATAAGATGCTTCAACTCGGCCGAGATCTCGTCGTACCGTTGCTTCGACAGGTATTCCATGCGACAAATATAGTCTTTTTGGCTGAAAAAACACGATGGAACTCTCCTTTCTCAATCAGCATAAATTTGCTATCTATGTCATGTGAACACCTAAGCGCAGTCAACTGCAAAGCAAATCAAAGAGTCAAGAGAAAATGATGAAGCTGTTGAAAAAATGGACGGAACTCAGTCTTGTCCTCAGAATCCTTATAGGCCTTGCCCTCAAACTGAAGGGGAGCGAGGCCACCTTGAACGTGGTGAGTGACTTCGCCGAAGTGGTTTCCCTGGCAGTTCGATGGGTCATAGAGTTCGCCCCGTTCGGCATTCTGGGTCTGGTATTCGGCTCCGTGTCCAACCGCGGCCTGGCCATCTTCACCACCTACGGCAAGCTCCTGCTCTTGCTGATAGGCTGCATGCTCTTCTGCGCACTCGTCGTGAACCCGCTCGTCGGCCGCCAATATTCCCATCAACCTGGCCCTGTGCAAAAAGCTGGGCCGGGATCCGGAGTTCTACTCGGTGAGCATCCCGTTGGGCGCCACCGTCAACATGGACGGTGCAGCCATCACCATTTTCTCCCTGGCCGTCGCACACACGGCCGGAGTCGATGTATTCCCTGATGAAAGCCTCCGGCCAGCTGCCCAAAGAGTGGGAACTCACGCAGTGCCTCTTCGGTGAACACCTGCTGAAGCAATACCCGGGCAAAGTGGTCGCCCTGGTGGAGAGTGAGAAGACGGCCGTCATCTGCGCGGGCCTTATGCCCCGGTTCCTCTGGCTGGCCACCGGCGGCAAGTCCATGATCAACGAGCGGCTTCTGGTCCTGAAGGGCAGGAAAGTGGTGGCCTTCCCGGACATCGACGGCTACGACGAGTGGCAGCGCAAGCTAGCCGACTTTCCCCAGCTGGCCGTGACCATCTCGCCGGTACTCCAGCAGAACGCTACCCAGGAGGACAGAGAAGCCCACATCGACATTGCCGACTGGCTCATCCGCTACCTCCTGATGACGTCCCCGGAAGATGCCTGGCGCCGGAACTCAGAATTCCTGAAGGCCGTGGAATTCCTCTCCGAGGATAAGCAGGAAGAAGCCGGGAAGCTGATTCATGAACTGGGCCTGGTGTTCTTGGGAGCGGAGAAAAACCCACTTTAACAACAACATAATATCGTCAAGGACTTATTGACGAATTCAAAAACTATAATCGCATAATTTTTTGCAATGCGATGAAGAAAAAATGTTACATTTGCATCGTTCCCCGCATCTATAGAGCGGGAACACAAAAGAAAAAGGAGAAACGAATTATGGCAAAACCAATCAAAGAAACGCCCGTCCTCTATGACGAGGATGCCTACCGCTTCGAAATGGCGGCCCAGAATGTCGTTCCTCTGCCGAAGGAGGAGCGAGAAGAGATTATGGCGGCTTACGAGAAGGTGAAGGTTTGCTGCACATTTGCGCTATGAGCTACACCTACAGAAAATCCCAGCCGGCATCTGATACACTTAAACCGTTCGACTGTGGAGATGCAGATTTGAACGGTTTTTTGGTTGATACCTCCTCCACGACGCCTAATGCCACTATGTATGAAAAGCAGAGATTGGCCGTAACGTATGTCGTCGAAGATAATGATACACATTCTATTCTGGCATACTTCAGCATTCTGCATGACAAGATTGAGCGAGACTTTGCAGATTCCCGGGTCTGGAACCGCCTTTCGAGAAATATCCCGAATGCAAAGCGAAGATCTTCTTATCCTGCCGTCAAAGTGGGCCGTTTGGCTGTCTGTAATGAAGCACAGGGTACCGGATTGGGCCGCGAGATTTTGGCATTTGTCAAAGCCTGGTATTACAATAACCCTAGAGCTGGATGCCGTCTCATTACCGTAGATGCCCTTCGCAGCGCTGAAGATTTCTACGGGAAATGCAGGTTCAGAACACTCGCCGAAGCAAAGCCTGATGACGAGACGGTTCTGATGTATTATGACATGATGGGGATTGTATAAATTTCCCCTCGGTATATGAAAGAAACTGCCGCCACCTGAGATAGCGGCAGTTTTTCTGTCATACCCGGCCATACCGGGTATCTGTCATCCTGAGGCGAAGCCGAAGGATCTACTTCCCCCGCACAAAGTGCCGGTAATCAGAGCCCCAGGTCCCGACAGAATAGGTCGTACCCTCTTTCTGCCATTCCATCTCCTTTGATGTCAGTTTCACAAGCTTATAGGTGACATTGCTGAAGTCAGACATTGCCGGATTGATGGTAATGGTGCCCTTGTTAATCAGGTCGATGGCATAGTGGCCGCTGTAGTCGTGCGATTCACCGCTGAGGGCATCATATACGTGAAGCTGATAGCCATTGTTTCCGTCGAAGGTGTACGTCACGGAGCCGTCCATCGCAAAGACCGAGGGGTCGTATTGCTCGGTCCAGGTCCCTTCCAACTTGTTCACGTCGATCTTCTCACAACCACTCAGCCCTGCCACCAGCAGCGCCGCGCAAATCAATGTTCTCAGTATCTTCATCATCGTCTTTTTCTTAGTAAACGTACAAAAGTACGAAATCTTGCCTGTAAAATATCATTATTTCTCCCTCCGCCAGGCGGAACCCTCCCAGGCCCCGCCTGACATCAAGATAGAAAGTATTTGTGTAACTTTGGAAGAATTTGCAATCTTTCTTTATATAAAGGCAGTTCGGAGGATTGAGGAAAATTGGGGTTACGATTTGGAGACCGTTCTCAATTCTACGTTCTGCTACAAATTGCATTCAATGAACTCCGACTTTGAGCC
>JAFTGA010000051.1 GCA_017458145.1 Bacteroidales bacterium
AGCGCACAGGAGCGCACCCGCCGCGAGACAGCTGCCCGCGGCGACGGCCCAAGGCGCATCGCACCCCGGCGGCAACAGGGCCGCCGTCATCACTCCTGCTGAAAATGGGATTGAAACCGCCACGATATCTTTCTCCACGACCATTTCAATCGAATTTTTACCAAAATACGCATTATTTTCTTAAATTTGTACGCTCTAGCCAATATTTTTTATTTCAAGATATGATTATCCTTGTTATCAACTGCGGCAGTTCTTCCGTGAAGTATCAGCTTCTCGACATGAAGAACGATGATGTCTATGACCTGCTGGCCAAGGGCCTGGTCGAGAAGATCGGCCTGCCCGACGGCTGCCTGACCCACAAACCCACCGGCAAGGAGCCGTACACGGTGACGCAGCCCATTCCCGACCACAAGGTCGGCATGAAGCTCGTCCTGGACGCCCTGGTGGACCCGGAGCACGGCGTGCTGTCCAGCTTCGACGATATCGAGGCCGTCGGCCACCGCATCGTGCAGGGCGCCGATTTCTTCTCCGGCAGCACCCTCGTGGACGAAGACGTCCTCAAGAAGATCGAGATCTGCTGCGATTTCGCTCCGCTGCACAACCCGGCCCACCTGCTCGGCATCCATGCCATTTCGCACGTGCTGCCCGAAGTGCCCCAGGTCGTGACCTTCGACACCGCCTTCCACCAGACGATGGAGCCGTACGCCTATATGTACGCTCTCCCGTATGAGTATTATGAGAAATACCGCGTCCGCCGCTACGGCGCCCACGGTACTTCCCACCAGTATGTCTCCCAGCGCGGCGCCAGGCTCGCCGGCCTGGATCTCGCCCATTCCAAGATCATCACCTGCCACCTCGGCAACGGCAGCTCCGTGACCGCCATCAAGGACGGCAAGGTGGTGGACACCTCCATGGGCTTCACCCCGCTCGAGGGCATGATCATGGGCACCCGCTGCGGCAACATCGACGCCAACATCATCCCCTATATCATGAAGAAGGAGAATCTCACTCCGGACGAGATGACCACGGTGATGAACAAGAAGAGCGGCTTCCTCGGCCTGTCCGGCAAGAGCTCCGACCTGCGCGACATGGACGCCGCCGCCAAGGCGGGCGATGCCCGCGCGAAGATCGTGCTCAAGAAACTCACCTACGACACCATCAAGAACGTGGGCGCCTACATTGCCGAAATGAACGGTGTGGACCTCATCGTCTTCACCGCCGGCATCGGCGAGAACAACCCGCGCCTGCGCCGCCACATCTGCGAGAACCTTTCCTATATGGGCGTCAAGATCGACGCCGACGCCAACGACGGCGCCCGCAGCAGCGAGACCATTATCTCCGCTCCGGATTCCACCGTCAAGGTGGCCCTCATCCCGACCAACGAGGAGCTGGTGATCGCTCGTGACACGATGCACATCGTCTCCGACCTCGAAAACTAATTACCGCACAATATGTCCCTTATCGACCAGATCATTGCGCGCGCCCGGTCCAACCGGCAGCGCATCGTGCTCCCGGAGTCCTTCGAGGAGCGCACCATCACGGCGGCCGACCGCGCCCTTGCGGACGGCCTCGCCGACATCATCCTCATCGGCAACCGCGAGAAAGTGCTCGCCTATGCCGCCGAGCTGGGTCTCAAGCACATCGACAAAGCGACCATCATCGATCCCGAGACCTCCGAAAAGACCGAAGCATACGCCCAGCTCCTCTTTCAGCTCCGCCAGAAGAAGGGCATGACGATCGAAGTGGCCCGCAAGACCGTCCTCGATCCCCTCTACTTCGGCTGCCTGATCATCAAGAGCGGCGATGCCGACGGCCAGATCAGCGGCGCCCTCTCCACCACCGGGGAGACCCTCCGCCCGGCCTTGCAGATCATCAAGTGCGCCCCCGGCATCACCTGCGTGAGCGGCGCCATGCTGATGATCACCCAGACCCCGCAGTACGGCGAGAACGGCGTGCTGGTGATCGGCGACGTGGCCGTGACCCCGGCTCCGGACGCCAACCAGCTGGCGCAGATTGCCGTCTGCACGGCCCAGACCGCCAGGAGCGTGGCCGGCTTTGCCGATCCGCGCGTGGCGATGCTCTCCTTCTCCACCAAGGGTTCCGCCAAGCACGAAGTCGTGGACAAGGTGGTCGAGGCCACGGCCCTCGCCAAGGAGCTGGATCCGGCCCTCAAGATCGACGGCGAACTCCAGGCGGACGCCGCCCTGGTCCCGTCCGTGGGCAAGAAGAAGGCCCCCGGCTCCGAAATCGCCGGCCAGGCCAACGTCCTGGTGTTCCCGAACCTCGAAGTCGGCAACATCGCCTACAAGCTTGTGCAGCGCCTCGGAAACGCCGACGCCATCGGCCCCATTCTTCAGGGCATCGCCCGCCCGGTCAACGACCTGAGCCGCGGCTGCTCCGTGGATGACGTTTACAAGATGATCGCCATCACCGCCTGCCAGGCGATGGACGCGAAATAGACGCCGCACCGGCACAAGCAAAGGAGGATGACCGCCCAGGACGGTCATCCTCCTTTGCTTTGGTCGCCGTGCTGCGCGCGGTTCAGAATTGCGCCAGCGTGGACCCGCGGGAGACGTTCTGCTCCGTGATGCGGAGCCCGGTGCCGCTGCGGTATCGGCAGGTGGAGGCGCCGGAGAGGCTGACGGAGAGTTCCTGCCGGACATGGATGATGGCGTTGGCGGCCCCGGCCAGCCGGATCCTGGCCCGGTCTGCCGGGACGTCGGAGGTGTTGATCTTGGCGGCCCCGGAGGCTTCGAGCTCCAGTTCGTCCAGGGATCCGGTCAGTTTGTAGTTGGCAGCGCCGGAGGCCTCGAGTTCGAGCCTGCCGATTTGTCCGTCCTGGGCCAGTTTGGCAGCGCCGCCCAGCTCGATATCGGCTTTCTTGACGGTTCCGGACAGGTTGGCGCCCGTGGCACCGGACATCTCGAGATCCATCTTGTCGAAATCTCCGGTGAGTTCCAGCTTGGCGGCGCCGCTGCAGCTGATCTCTGCTTCGGTGCCTTTGACCTGGAGTTTCAGGACTTTGGCCGCCCCGCTCAGTTTCATCTCAAATTCCCGGTGGGCATCGAATTGGCCGGAGGCGGTCAGGCGGGTGGCGCCGGACATTTCGAGGTCGGTGAGCTGGGGCATCGTCACGTAGGCCTTCACGGCATTGCGCCCGCTTTCCATCTTGATGCGGACGTCGCGCGGCAGGTCCCGGGTGCCAAGGCAAAGTTTTCCGTCCTGGACCTTGACTTCCAGATAGGGCATCACGAAATCGGGGGCTTCGACCCGGACGGAATAGTTGGCGCCCCGGGTCAGTTCAACCTGGTAGATCCACGAGACGTTGAGGCCGCGGAATCCGCTCAGGCGGTAGTCCTGGGTCTGTCTGGCTGCCGGTTCGGGAACGGACCCGGCGGCTGCAAGGGGGAGGGCGGCGAGCAGGGCCGCCGCGACGAGGGTGAGCATCTTTTTCATCTTCGTTATGGTTTATTGTTTGTTTCTGAGCTGGCGTGCTCCGTCGAGCAATTCGCCGTAGTAGGCTTTGAGGATGCGGCTTTTCTCCCGGTCCGGGAGCTCGTCGGGGAGCTGTACGAAGAGCGGCACGGGCTCCTCGGTCAACTCCGCCAGGGCGCTGTCCCACGCGGCGCTTTCCTCCGGCGGGAGGGTGTCGTAGAGCCGGGCTACGCGGTCCATATAGGCGCAGTAAATGGCAGCGGGATCGTTGCCTGCGGCCCGGAAGCGGTCGCCGGGAAGCAGGAACAGGAGCGCTGTTGCGAAGGCGGCCAGGGCGAGCGTCCAGGCGGCGGGACGGCGGGAGAAGAGGGCGCGGAGGTTCCGGGTCAAGCCCGGAATGACTGCCTTGCCGCCCGGGGTGACGGTTTCCATTGCGTCCAGGCGGGCGAGGAAGCGTTCGCGGTGGCCGGCGGCGGGCTCGCGGGTATCGAACTGCGCAGCGTGTTCGCGGATGTATGAATCAAGTTCGGTCATATCGGGTTCTTTTTCAGTTGTTCAATCAACTTGTTGCGTCCGCGGGAGCAGATCGAGCGGAGCGTCGTCTCTTTCTGGCCGGTCAGGGCGGCGATTTCTTCGTAGTCCAGTCCTTCGATGAGCACGAGGTCCAGGACCAGCCGGTAGGGCTCGGGCAGGGCGTCCATGGCCGAGCGGATCCGGGGGAGGAAGGACGGGGATTCCGGGTCAAGCCCGGAGGGGCTGTCCTGCGTGCCGGCAGGGTCCCCGGATTCCTGCCTGGCGTATTCTTCCAGGAAGGCCGTCTCGCGCCTGCGGCGGCGGAGCCGGTCGATCGAGGCGCGGATGCAGGTGCGGGCCAGCCAGGCGGAGACCTGGGCGCCGGAGGCGAACTCCCGCGGCTCCGAGACGAACTTCAGGATCGTGTCCTGCATCACCTCTTCCGCCTCGCCGGAGTCCCGGAGAATCCGCCAGGCGATGTTGTACAGCCGCCTGTGGTGCTCCATGTAGAATACCGTGATTTCCTGTCTGGTCATTTCGGGTCCTTGTCTGACTATATAACGAAAAACGAACCGGCTTGTTGCAGTCCGGTCCGTTTATTTTTCAAAAAACGTGAAGTGTACGCGCCCGTAGGTCTTTTCCTTTTTAAACAAGGGATGGTCCCTGAAGCTGTGCCCGTCGCCGTGTTCCAGGATGAAATAGCACCCGGGGTGGAGCAGGTCACGCGCGAAAACTTTGTCCGGAATGCTCTCCAGCCCCTCCAGGGCATAGGGAGGGTCGGCGAAGATGAGGTCGAACTTCTCCCGGCAGATGGGCAGGAAGTCGAAGACGTTGGCGTGGACGGCCGTGACGTTGTCCAGGCCGAGCCGGGCTGCCTCCCGGCGGATGAAGGATGCGTGGTCGCGGTTCATCTCGATGCTGTACACGCGGGCGGCACCGCGAGAGGCAAACTCGAAGGAGATGGCCCCCGTGCCGCCGAAAAGATCCAGGACCTTCAGGTCCTCGAATTCGTATTCGTTGTCCAGTACATTGAAAAGCCCCTCCCGGGCGAAATCCGTGGTAGGGCGGGCGCTGTAGCCCGCCGGGGGCTGGATGGTCTTGCCCTTGAGCCGTCCGCCGATGATTCTCATAGATAGACGACGGATTTGAAATAGCGGTACATCGACAACTCTTCCTCGTCGGTCAACGGCGTGCGCCAGCAGATCGTGGATATCTCCGGATTGAGCTGGAGCGAACTGACGGACAGGAAGATGTAATATTCCGCCGTGATGAAATCCCGGACCGGATAGCTGCCTGCGAGCAACAGGCTCTTCCCCTGGGCGATGACGATAAAGAGCCGGTCTCCGGCGATGCTGCACAGGATCTTGTTGTATTCCGGACAGTCCTGCAGCTGCATCAGCAACTGATAGATTCCGGGCTTTCCCTCAACGTCACTATCCCCGTCTACGGTATAGACGAGGACAGCGTCGTATTGAGGTATTTCCAAGTGCTCTACGACATCTCCTTCCTGAATATCAGCCACTTCGGCCAGCGCTTCACGCGCTGACGCAGGGTTGAAGAACTGGGAAGGGACGAGGGTGAACACTACTCCCAGTTGCCTGCGTTGTTGTTCGGGGCGGTGATGGAACCGACCTGCAGACCCTCATAGCGGTTGAGGTCGCGGCTCTCGGCGTCGAGGTTGATGCGGAGCTGGTTGTTCATGCCCTTGAGGAGGGACTTCCAGGGAATGCGGGCCTCGAAAAGGGGCACGGGCACACCGGACACCATCTTGGTGGTCGCTTCCATCTGGATGGGCTCCTTGCCGGAGAACGGGATATACTTGAGGGAATCGATGTTGAAGTCGGGACGGTTGTTGAACAGGGTGTCGCGCACAGGGATTTCCGTGCTCTTGGAGTAAACGACCTTCTGGCCGTTCTTGTAGGCCTCCTCCAGCTTGGCGGTAAGCTGCTCCGGCTTGAGATTCTTGTTGGCTTTCTTGATGGCTTCGGTGTTGATGACGGCGAGGGAGTCGTCCATGGAGCCGATCTGCATCACGATCTCCATCTTGCCGTTCTCATAGAACTGCTTGAGGGAGTCGACCGAGGAGTTGAACTTGCCGGTGACGGACTTGTACGCGACCTGCAGGGTACGGATGTCCTTGAGGCGCTGGACTGCGACAGCCTGGCGGCTGGCCTTCTCCTTGTTGAAGTTGACCGGCTGCATGATATTGCTGTACAGCAGGTAAACCAGGCCGGCGATCAGCGCGAGCAGGGCGACCTCAATGATAATCTTTACTACTTTGTTCATTTTATTGGTTAGTTTTATTTGATATCCAAAGTCCCACAAAGTTAGGAAAATGATTTATCAAATGCAATATTCTTATTAAATTTGCAGAACTTTTTTGAGGCAATGGAATTGTTCACAAACCCGGATATCCTGCGGCTGGAGGCGTTTTTCGCTGCGGCGGAACACGCCTGCATCGTCGTGCATACGCATCCGGACGGGGATGCGCTCGGCAGCGGGACCGCGCTGCTGGAGTATTTCCGCCGCTGCCGGGGTGTGCAGGCCATCCTCCTGCTGCCTGATTCCGCGCCGTCCCCGCTGGCTTTCCTGCTGCCCGGTTCCGGCGTGGCCGACGCCGCGCAGGATCCTGACGGCGCCGCGGCATGCCTCGCCGCCTGCGATTTGCTGGTCTGCCTGGACATGAACGGCTTCGGCCGCGCGTCGGACCTGGAAGGCCCGCTGCGCGCCTGCCGCGCCCGGAAGGTCCTCATCGACCATCATCTGCATCCGGACCGGGAGGCGTTCGACCTGGTGTTCAGCCGGACGCAGGTCTCGTCTGCGAGCGAACTGCTCTACCGGGTGCTCCGCGCCCTGCCGGACGCCGCCTCCGGGCAGCTCCCCCTGCAGGTGCTCACGCCCCTGATGGCCGGGATGACCACGGACACCAACAACTTCGCCAATTCCGTTTTCCCTTCCACCCTTCAGATGGCCTCCGAACTGCTGGCTGCCGGGGTGGACCGCGACGCCCTGCTCGACCGGCTCTACCATCGTTACCGCGAGAACCGCTTCCGCGCCATGGGCGCCTTCCTGGAGCGGATGCAGATCACGCCGGAGGGCGTGGCGTACGCCATCCTGGACCGGGAATTCCTGCAGCGCTTCGACCTGCAGGACGGGGAGTCGGAAGGGTTCGTCAACCTGCCGCTCGGCATCGGCTCCGTGCGCCTGAGCGTTTTCCTGAAGGAGGACGACGGGCATTTCCGGGTGTCGCTGCGCTCCAAGGCGGGCGTGTCGGCCAGCCGCCTGGCGGCGGAAGCCTTCCACGGCGGCGGACACGAGTGCGCGGCCGGCGGCAAACTGTATTTCCCCGAAGACATTGCCGCCCCGGCCGGAGCGGCGGACTATATCCAATCGGTGACGGCACGATTTATGCGGAATCCCGGGCCGTCCCGGACCGAATGACATGAAGATGAAAAGATATATCTGTATAGCCCTGGCGGCCCTTGCCGCCTGCGCGTGCGCCAAGGCCCCCAAGGAGGGCCCCAACGACGATGCGAAATTGTATCTGGAATCCTGGATCCAGGTCCATCATCCCGATGCGGAGCAGACTCCGCTCGGGGTGTATATCCTTGAGGACGAGCCGGGTACGGGCGCGCTGGTCGGGTCGAAGGACGTCAGCCCGTATCTGCGGGTGGAGTACATCGCCACCTCCCTCACCGGAACGGTCATTTCCTCGACGTACGAGTCCCTGGCCAAGCAGCTGGGCAACTACGACTACGGGGATTACTACGGCCCGGCGACCTGGGACCGCGAGCTGGCTGCCGGCCTGAATGAGGCGGTGAGCTCGATGTCCGTGGGCGGGAGCAGGACGTTCGTCCTTCCCGGCTGGCTGCAGTCCTCGGACAGCTATTCCACGGCCGAGCAGTACCTGGCGAACGTCACCGGCAAATCCCCGGTCATCTACCGGCTCAAGGTAAACGAAGTCATCACGGACATCAATAAGTGGGAGACGGACTCCATCGGGCGCTATGTCTCCCGGCATTTCCCGGGCAAGGGCGTGGCCGACTCGCTCAGTTACGGGTATTATTATTTCCGGACCAAGACCCCTTCCTCGGAATCCGCGTTCCCCAACGACACGACCATCTACATCAACTATGTGGGCCGCCTGCTGAACGGTACGGTCTTTGACACGAATGTCAAGGACAGCGCCAAGTTCTACGGCATCTATTCCGCCGCCCGGACCTATGGCCCCTCGGCCATCACGTTCTCCGTGGGCGACAACAATGCAACGACGGTCAAGATGGGATCTTCCACGTTGATCACCGGCTTCTCGAAAATCCTTACGGGCATGCATCCGCACGAGAACGGGACCGGCATTTTCTATTCGAAACATGGCTACGGCACTACCGGATCCAGTACGGCTATCCCGGGCTATTCGCCGCTTCGCTTCGACATCGAAATCGTCGACAAACCGTAGGTGATGGCGCAGAACGCACCGGCGGGATCGGCCCCGGTTGAACTCGGGACCCGGAAAATCAGCACGCTTCTGAGGCAGTACGCCGTCCCGGGCATCATCGCCCAGACGGCGGCTTCGCTCTACAATATGGTCGACAGCATCTACATCGGCCATATCCCCGGCGTCGGCTCGGCCGCCATCAGCGGCCTCGCCGTCACGTTCCCGCTGATGAACCTCTCCGCGGCGATGGGCACGCTCGTCGGGGTGGGCGCGATGACCCTGATCTCCGTCCTGCTCGGGCAGAAAAACTATCAGGCGGCGCAGAAAGTCCTTTCCAACGTACTGACGCTCAATGTGATCATCGGTGTCCTGTTTACGCTGGTCACCCTCCCGTTCCTGGATCCGATCCTGCGCTTTTTCGGGGCGAGCGACAACACGCTTCCCTTCGCCCGCAGCTATATGTCCATCATTCTGCTGGGAAATACTTTCACGCACCTGTATTTCGGTTTCAACGGGCTGATCCGCTCCGCCGGGCATCCCCGGGTGGCGATGAACCTCACGCTGTTCACGGTCATCTCCAATGCCATCCTCGACCCGGTCTTCATCTTCGTGCTGGGCCTGGGCATCCGGGGTGCGGCGCTTGCTACCGTGATTTGCCAGCTGATGGCCCTTGCCTACACGCTGTATTTCTTCTCCGACAGGAGCCGCCTGCTGCATTTCACGAGGCCCCTTTTCCAGCTGGACTGGCGGGTGGCCCGGCAGTCGCTTGCCATCGGTGTGGGTCCTTTCCTGATGAACGTGGCGGCTTCGATGGTGGCCCTTTTCATCAATCAGCAGCTTCGCAAGTACGGCGGCGACCTGGCCATCGGGGCCTACGGGATCGTGAACCGGCTCACGATGCTCTTCGCCATGATCTGCATGGGCTTCAACCAGGGCCTGCAGCCGATCGCCGGCTACAACTACGGCGCCCGGCAGTACTCCCGCGTCAAGGAAATCTTCATCCTGACGGCCAAGTGGGAGGTCTTCGTCACGACCCTCTGTTTCCTGATGTCGGAACTGATCCCGCGCACGGCCGTGGGCCTGTTTACCAATGATCCGGAGCTGATCGACTTCGCCGCCCGGGGGCTGCGGATCATGAACAGCGGCTTCGCCCTGGTCGGCTTCGGGATGGTCACGGGCAATTTCTTCCAGTGCCTGGGAATGGTGCGCAAGTCCATCTTCCTGTCCCTGTCCCGCCAGCTGCTGTTCCTGCTTCCGCTGATCTATACCCTGCCGCTGTGGCTGCAGGATACCGGCGTCTGGATCAGTTTCCCGGTATCCGACACGCTCAACGTCGTCGTCTCCGCCGTCCTGATCATCCGGCTTTTCCGCAAGTTTGACAAACTCCAGGACGGGGAAAATCCCGGCATCCTCGGCAGTACCATCCAATCATAGCGCTACTTATGGAAAAAAAGATTCTCATCAACATCGGGCGCCAGTTCGGCGCGGGCGGCAGGGGTGTCGCCGCCGCGCTCGGCCAGCGCCTGGGCATCCCGGTCTATGACAATGAACTGCTGCAAAAGGCGGCGGAGGAGAGCGGATTCAGCCCGGCCCTGTTCAAGAAGAGCGACGAGAAACGCCACTTGTGGCGCTTTGGCAGCCTGTTCGGGCTGAACCGGGCCAGCGCTTATGCGCCTTCGGCCATCGACGGCACGGAGCTTTTCAAGTTCCAGAGCCAGGCGATCCGCGACATCGCCGGAAAGGGGAGCGCTATCTTCCTGGGACGGGCTTCGGACTATGTCCTGCGCGACATGGACTGCCTGGACGTCTTCATCTGCGCGCCGATGGAGGACCGCGTCAAGCGGGTGTGCGAACGCACGCAGATGAGCCCCGCGGAGGCGGAGAAGTACATCGTCAAGCAGGAGAAATCCCGTCGGGACTACTATAATTTTTATACCTTCGGCAACTGGGGAGTCGCTTCCAACTACGACCTCTGCCTCGACTCCTCGCTCGTGGGGATCGACGGCGCCGCCGACATCATCATCGACTTCGGCCGGAGGGCCGGTTTGATTTCCTAAGCATCCCGCCCGCTTTATCCGGCAAAAACGGGCGACCCCCGCCCAA
This sequence comes from Bacteroidales bacterium, assembly GCA_017458145.1. Lineage (GTDB taxonomy): Bacteria > Bacteroidota > Bacteroidia > Bacteroidales > UBA932 > Cryptobacteroides. The sequence goes on from JAFTGA010000051.1 coordinate 10,487, forward strand.
AAAGGCGGGGGTCGCCCGGAAAGGCCGTTTCAGACGGGCGAGGTGACGGCCGCTGTCAGATGCTGAAATTGTGCCAGTGCGGGCCGAAGCGTTCGAACGCGGCACGGTCCAGCATTTCCCGGTCGTCCGGGTGCGCGATGCTGATCATCAGCTTGGCGCGCTCCTGCAGGCTCTTGCCGTAGAGGTCCACGGCGCCGTATTCCGTCACGATCCAGTGCGCGTCCGCACGCGGCGTGACCACGCCGGCGCCCGGGTTGAGCTCCGCGACGATCTTGTTCTTGCCCTTGAGGGTCCGGGAAGCGAAGGCCGTGATGCTCTTGCCGCCCTCGGACATCGTGGCGCCCTTGACGAACTCGAGCTGTCCGCCCGTGCCGCTGAAGATGCGCGTGCCGATGGAGTCGGCGCTGATCTGGCCCGTGAAGTCCACTTCCGTGGCGGAATTGATGGCCTTCATCTTGGGGTTCTGGCGGATGACCCAAGGGTCATTGACATATTTGATGTCGCGCATCAGCACGTCCGGATTGTGGTCGATGAAAGAATAGACCTCCTGCGAGCCGAGCAGGAACGAGGCCACGACCTTGCCGGTGTCGATCTTCTTGTTGGTGCCGTCGATCACCCCCGCCTTGATCAGGCGGAGCAGGCCGTCGGCGAACATCTCCGTGTGCAGGCCCAGGTGCTTGTGGCCGCCGAGCTGTGCCGCAAGGGCGTTCGGCAGGGCCCCGATCCCCATCTGGATGCAGTCTCCGTCCTCCACGAGGGCCGCGCAGTTCTTGCCGATGAGCACCTCGGTCGGGGTGGGCTCGGCGAAGGCGGCCGTCACCAGCGGCGTGTCGTCCTGCACAAGGTAGTCGAACTTCTCCAGCGGGATCAGGTCGCCATAGGCGTACGGGACGTTGGGATTCACCACGCCGATCACCAGTTTCGCGCTCTCGATGGCCGCCACGGAGCAGTCCACGGAAGTGCCGAGGCTGACGCGTCCCTGCTCGTCGGGCAGGGAGACGTTCACGAGGGCGGCGCCCAGGGGGATGTAGCCCTCACGGTAGAGTTTCTGGCTCTCGCCCAGGTGCACCGGGAGGTAGTCGGCATAGCCCGCGTTGACGTTTCTCCGGACGTTCGGACCCACGAAGAAGCCCTGCTCGAAGAAGATGCCTTCGTAGCGCGGCTCGCTGTACGGGGCGGGGCCTTCCGTGTGGAAATGGTGGAACTGCAGGCCGGTGACATCTCCCGCGTCGGCACGGCGGCACAGGGCCTGGATCAGGATGTGGGGCACGCTGGCGACGCTGCTCAGGTGGACGTGGCAATGGGAGGGGATGTGGCTGACCGCCTCGTCGGCGGAAACGAAGTTCAGGGGCATCATCTCGATTATTATTGTTAATTTTGCAGCGCAAATGTAGCAAATATTTCGATGCATACCAAAGAAGAAAAGCTCGCAGCCTTCGGCCGGCTGCTCGACACGATGGACGCCCTGCGCGAGAAATGCCCCTGGAACGCCGCCCAGACCCTGGAATCTATCCGCCCGATGACGGAAGAGGAGGTCTATGAACTCTCGGACGCCATTCTCAAGGGCGACCGCGCCGCCACGGCCAAGGAGATCGGAGACCTGCTCTACCACCTTGTTTTCTACGCCCGGATCGGGCAGGAAGAGGGCACCTTCGACATCGCGGACTGTCTGGACAAGGTCGTGGACAAGATGGTCTTCCGCCACCCCCATGTCTTCGGTCCCGGCGCCGGCAAGCCTACCTCCGCCAAGGAGATCGCCGACACCTGGGAACTCGTCAAGGCCAGGGAGAAGGACGGCAACAAGACCGTGATGAGCGGCATCCCCGATGCGATGCCCGCCGTCCTCAAGGCCCTTTCGATGCAGGAAAAGGCCCGCGGCTGCGGTTTCGACTGGGAACGGAAGGAGGATGTCTGGGCGAAGGTCGGGGAAGAACTGGACGAGGTGCGCGAGGCCTGCGGCGAGCAGGATCCCGCCCACATGCAGGAGGAATTCGGCGACCTGCTCTTCGCGGTCATCAACGCCGCCCGCCTCTACGATGTAGATCCGGAAGCCGCGCTGAGCGGATGCTGCTCCAAATTCCGCCGCCGCTTCACCTACCTGGAGGAGCAGACGCTGAAGAAAGGCCGCAGGCTCTCGGACATGACCCTCGCCGAAATGGACGCCATCTGGGACGAAGGAAAATCCAAAGGACTATGATAGGCCGGCGCCGGCCAAAAAACAGTCGTTCCGGGCTTGCCCCGGAATCTCGGATAATTTGATTATCTTTGCAAATTATTTGTAACGATGATGTCCGGCTATCAGATACGTGAAGTACAGTCCCGCAGGGACCTGATGCGGTTCGTCCGTTTCCCGGACGAACTGTATAAGGATTGTCCGCAGTATGTCCCCGCGCTGCACGGCGACCAGGTCAGGTCGCTGACCCGCGTGGCGCCGCTCAGGTACTGCTCCCACAAGCTGTGGCTGGCGCTGGACGGGGAACTTGTCGTCGGGCGTATCTGCGCGATGGTCAATCCCCGCTACAACGAGCGCTACGGCCGCAGGCGTGCGCGTTTCGGCTGGTTCGACTGCATCCGGGACATCGAAGTCGCCCGCCTGCTGATCGGCACGGCCGAGGACTGGGCCCGGGAGCAGGGGATGGACGAGATCCACGGGCCGCTCTACTACAATACCTTCGGCAAGCAGGGGATGCTGGTCGAGGGCTACGAGAACACCCCGCCCTTCAACTGCCTGTACAACTTCCCGTACTACAACGATTTCGTCCGGGAGCTTGGCTATGAGAAGGAATGCGACTGGCTCCAGTACAAGATGGTGGCGAACCACGGCGTCCCCGACAAGGCCCGCCGCGTGGCGAAGATCGTCCGGGAGCGTTACAATCTGCATTTCGGCAGCCTTGCCGCCCTCAAGAAGGACAAGGCGCTGGTCCGCAAGTTCTTCAAGCTCTACAACGACAGTTTCTCGGAGACGGTGACGAATTTCATCCCGCTCACGGACGAGGAGATCGAAGAGGAGGCCGCTTCCATCCTGCCGTTCGTCTCGGACAAGGTGAGCGCCCTGCTGCTGGACGAGCACGACGAGATCGTGGCGTTCGGCGTCTCCTTCCCGAGCATTTCGGAGGCCCTGAAGAAAGCGAAGGGCAAGCTCTTCCCCTTCGGCTGGTGGCACCTGCTGCGGGCGATGCACGACTACGAGACCACGGACCTGATGGTGAACGGGGCCGCTCCCGAATGGCAGAACAAGGGCGTATCCGCGGTCTATTATGAAGAAATCGCCGACAGGGCGATGAAGGCCGGCAGCCGCTGGGCGATCTCCAACCCGCAGATCGAGACCAACAGCGCCGTCAATATCTGGAACAGCTACGAGCATGAGCCCTTCATGCGCCGCCGCTGCTACCTCAAGAAAATCTGATACTTATGGCAGACAACAATACCCTACTTGACAAAGTCCTCTCCCTCGAGGGGAAATTCCAGTCGCTCCAGGAGCAGCTCTCCAGCCCCGAGGCGATGGCGGACATGAAGAAATACGTCCAGCTCAACAAAGACTACAAGGAGCTGGAGCCGATCATCAAGGCCGGCAAGGAGTACAAGAAGATGTCGGACGACCTCGCGGCCGCCAAGGACATCCTTGTCAATGAGAAGGACGAGGAGCTCCGGGAGATGGCCCGCATGGAGATCGCCGAGATCGAGCCGAAGATCCCGGAGATGGAGCAGAACATCCGTCTGCTGCTGATCCCGGCCGATCCGGACGACGGCAAGAACGCGATGGTCGAGATCCGCGGCGGCACCGGCGGCGACGAGGCGGCGATTTTCGCCGGCGACCTCTTCCGGATGTACCAGCATTTCGCGGAGCGCCGCGGCTGGAAGCTCGAGGTCACGGACCAGGCGCCCGGCACTTCCGGCGGCTTCAAGCAGATCGTCTTCAAGCTCTCCGGCAGCGACGGCGTCTACGGTGTGATGAAATACGAATCCGGCGTGCACCGCGTCCAGCGCGTGCCGCAGACCGAGACCCAGGGCCGCATCCAGACTTCGGCCGCGTCCGTGGCCGTCTTCCCCGAGGCGGGCGAATTCGACGTGGACCTGAGCTGGGACGACATCCGGCTCGACCTCTTCTGCGCTTCGGGGCCGGGCGGCCAGGGCGTCAATACGACCTATTCCGCCGTGCGCCTGACCCATATCCCCTCGGGCCTGGTGGTCCAGTGCCAGGAGGAGCGTTCCCAGCTCAAGAACAAGGACCGCGCCTTCGAGGAGCTCCGTACCCGGCTGTACAACCTGGAGCACCAGAAGTACCTGGACGGCATCGCCGCCAAGCGCAAGACGATGGTCTCCACGGGTGACCGCTCCGCCAAGATCCGCACCTACAACTATCCGCAGGGGCGCGTCACGGACCACCGCATCAACTGGTCCATGTACAACCTGCCCGTCTTCATGGACGGCGACATCCAGGAGTGCATCGATCAGCTGCAGATCGCGGAGAATGCCGAGCGCCTCAAGGAAGCCGGAGAATGAGGACCCGGTCCCTGGCAATCCTCTGTGCGGCCGCGGCACTGCTTTGCGCCTGCAGCCCCCGATATGATGTCTATCTGCTGATCGGCCAGTCCAATATGGCCGGTCGCGGCTTTTATGAACCGGCCGATACGCTCGCTCCGCTCGATGGCGTCTTCCTGCTCGACGACCGGGGAGAGCCCGTGCCGGCGACGGAGCCTCTCAACCGCTACAGCACCATCCGCAAGGCCCTGCAGGTGCAGGGGATGAGCCTGGCGCACAGTTTCGCCGAAACGGCCCATGCGCGGACCGGCCGTCCCGTGCTCCTGGTGATGAACGCCCGCGGCGGTTCGTCGCTCTCCCAATGGCTTCCGGACGCCCCCTGCGGCCGCTTTACGGATTCGCCCAACGACCACGAGGGCCTGCGCGGCACGCAGATGCCGTCATTCTATGGCGAGGCGGTGCGCCGCACCCGGCAGGCGTTGCGCTACGGGGAATTGAAAGCCATCCTGTGGCACCAGGGAGAGAGTGATTCGGACCCGGACCGCGCGGAGATGTATCTGCCTGCGCTGGCCGGATTCGTGGCGGCGCTGCGCCGGGACCTCGGCGTCGGGGAGGAAGTCCCCTTCATTGCCGGCCAGATCCAGCCCCGCCATGCGAACGCAGCTGTCTTCAACCCGGTGATCGCGCGGGTCGGGGAGTTCATCCCCCATTCCTGCTGCGTGTCTTCCGGGGGGCTGGAGGTCAATCCGGACCGGCTCCATTTTACGCGGGAAGCCCAGTTGGAACTGGGCCTCCGCTATGCAGCCGCGCTGTTCGGCGACTGAAATCCGGCATCGATTACTCCGTCAGTTTCCTGAGCGCCAGCTCCACGAGCTGGGCCACGCGGGGTTTGTAGTCCGTGTTGGCGTCCTTGAGGTAGCGGTGCGCGATGGCGCAGCAGACCGTGGCGGCGTTGTGGCCGAGCTTGGCTGCCATGCCGGCGAGGGCCGAGCCCTCCATCTCGAAGTTGGTGATCTTGTAGCCCTGGAATTCGAAGGTCTCGAAATCCTGGAGCATATTGGGCATCGCGAGGCCCTGGCGCACCACGCGTCCCTGCGGGCCGTAGAAGCCGGAGGCGGAAATGGTCATGCCCTTGACGGTGCAGTCGGCGAACTTGTCGATCAGTTTCTGGCTGGCGCGCACGAAATACGGATCCGGCAGGTGCCTGTCCCAATGGACATGCTTCTTGAACGCCTCCTCGAAGTCGGGGAGGACGATGCTGTCCCGGTTCTCGTACCAGTTGAGCAGGCCGTCGCAGCCCACGGAGATGTGCGAGAGGATGAAGGCGCCGAGCGGAATCTCCGGCTGGATGGCGCCGCAGGTGCCGATCCGCAGGATGTCCAGCGTGCGGTGCTCCGGCTTGACTTCGCGGGTCTGGAAGTCGATGTTGGCCAGGGCGTCCAGCTCGGTCATCACGATGTCGATGTTGTCCGTGCCGATGCCGGTGGACAGGACCGTGATGCGCTTGCCGTTGTACATGCCGGTCGCCCAGCAGAACTCGCGCGAAGCGCCTTCCGCTTCAATGGCGGAGAAATAGGACTTGACCATGGCCACGCGGCCGGGGTCGCCTACGAGGATGACGTTGTCGGCGAGCTGCTCCGGACGGATGTGGATGTGGAAAGCGGAGCCGTCGCCGTTGATGATCAGTTCAGATTCGGGAATTCTCATGATTATGTGGTTTAAAAGATTATCTCTTCTTCCGTTTGGCGGCGCGGAGCCGGTCGGAACTGCGCACGATCATTTCGTCGGCGAGGATGCTGCGGGCGGCGAGGAGATCCAGGATCGTGGCCACGACCGGGAAGACGGCCGTGATGCTGAACACCGGATCGTTGTGCGTCGTGAAGAAGTCGACGACCAGCCAGCCCTGCAGCCCCAGCAGGATGATGGCGGACAGGGAGGCCGTGCGCATCTGGAAGACGCGGTGCTTCCAGGTGGTCAGCGCCATCACCTGCAGGAACGCCGTGACGATCAGCAGGATCATATAGGGCCAGTAGTCGGTATACGGGATGTCTCCTGCCTTGTTGCAGAAGAACAGGGAGGCGACGAGGCCCGTCGCCAGGAGAAGATACAGGGTTTGGATTCTTTGCCACATGGTTTATCGGGAATTAAAGCGGGCCAGTACGGCCTGCTCGTAGGTTTTTGAAATCGGGACCGGGTCGAGCGCGTCGTTGTCGAAAGCGATCTTGTAGCCCTCCTTCTGGGATTTCAGGATCGAGACCTTGCGGATGTTGACGATGTATTTGCGGTGGCAGCGGACCAGTTCGCTGTCCGCGAAACTGTCCTCCACGGTCTTGAGGCGGCAGCGCAGCATATACTGCTTGATCTCCCCGCCGCTGTCCGTGTACCAGGCCTTGATGTAGTTGTCGTCCGACTCGATGAAATAGAGATTGTCCGGACTGATGGAGAACTTGAGCACGCCGTTGTTGTCGAACAGCGTGATCCGCTGCTCGGAATAATGGGCGGCGGGACGGTCGCTGACCACGTTGCCGTAGTTCATCAGGCGGATGGTGTTGTCCCGGTCCCGGAGGGCCGCCTGCAGGGAGCAGAATGCCAGCGGGACGCTCAGGCAGACGGCGCTGTAGGGAAGCGCACAGAAGAACTGCCTCCAGAATTCCGCCCGGTCGGGGGCGAAAAGGGCGTAGAGCAGGCTCACGGCCACGACTTCGGCGGCGTTCCAGATGATGTAGGCCGTCATCGTGAAAAGCTCCATCCCCCGGCACCGGCCCATCTGGAAGCGACTCAGGATGACGAGCAGGACGGCGGTCGCGACATAGGCCACCGTGTGCAGAAAGACTTCGTTGTCGCTGAGCGCCAGCCAGGTGTTGCCCGAGAAGGGGAGCGTGAGCAGGATGAACAGCAGGGAGAACAGGGCCGTGAAAAGCACGGTGGACCGGATCTGCCGGCTCTCCAGCAAATAACGGGGCAACGGGTCCTTGAACTTGGTCATCCTGGCAGAATACGTCTTGCCTGCAAATATACGAATTATTGTCTGGCTTTGTACATTTCCCGGAACCCTGCGTTGTTCCAGCCGGGATTCTCGATGCCCGGGTCGGTGAGGGTCGCGTCCATCAGGAAGCGCTGCCCGCCCACGACGTTCCGCTCCAGGAAGTCCAGCATCAGCGGGAGGTTGTGTTCCATCGAGATGGAAATTTCGTGGCCGGCGTCGCGGAAACGGTAGATCCGGTAGCTGGCCCCGCTCTGGTCCAGAAGCCTCGCCAGGGCGTCGCTGCCGCAGAACTGATCGTTGAAGAGGGTGATCTGCCCGTAGGGGACGATCCGGTCGGCCGTGCCGTGCAGCAGCATCACCGGGCAGGGCTTCTGGCGGAAATAGATGGGCCCGTCCATCGAGAACACGGCGCCCGAGAAGGCCAGGATGCCCGCATAGTTGAACCAGGCCGGGACGGCCTGTGCGACGGGACGGCCGGCGATGATCTCCCATTCGGCCTGCAGGGCCGTCATGGCCCCGGCCGAAGAGCCGCTGACGCAGATCCGGTCGGGATCGATCCCCAGCTCCGCCGCGTGGTCCAGCAGGAAATTCGTGGCTGCAAACAGGTCCTCCACCGCGATGTTGATGGCGTGGCGCAGCGCGGGAAGCGCGGAGAGGTCCATCTTGAGCTTCTGGCCTTTCAGGCCGAGCCGGTAGTCGATGGCGGCCACGTGGTAGCCGGCATCCGCGAGCTTGCGGAACCAGACGCGGTCCCGGGGGTTGTTCCGCCGGCCGGACAGGAAGGCTCCGCCGAAGATGTGGATCACCACAGGCTTGCGGAGCGTGTCCGCGCAGGGGCCTGCGTCCGGCGCGGCGCGGTAGAAGTCCAGATACAGTTCACAGGTGTCCCGCACGGCGAAGCGGATCGTCTCGTCGGGTTCGGGAGCGGGCGTTTGCGCATGCAGGCCCGGCAACGGGAGAAGCAGGAGCGCGGCGGCCAGCAGAAAAGGGAGGAAACGGTTCATTAACTGATAAAATTGGTTTTTGCCTGGATGTCTCCGTAGAGATGCGTAAGCTGCTCGCCCAGCGGTCCCAGCAGGTCCTCCATCCTGGGCAGCAGGGATTCCTGCTGTCCGGATTGCGGCATGACGAAACGGTGCTCGCGCATCAGCGCGTAGAGCCGGTCGTAGTCGAGTCCGCGGCCGCGCAGGATCTCCACGGCGGCGCTTCCTTCGGAGCGGATCAGCGCCAGCAGGAAATGGGACGAGAGGATGATGCTCTGGGCGTGCCGGAGCGTCTCGTAGCCCGCTCCGCTGAGCAGCGCGGCCGCCGCACGGGTGGGGCGGACCAGCGCCTGGTCCTGCCAGGGGACGGCGCGCTCGCCGAACACGCGGGCGTCGATCGCCTCCTTCAGCACGTCGGGATCGATGCCGCAGGCCGCCAGGGCCCGGCAGGCGTTGTTGTCGCGGTGGCGCAGCATTCCGAGCACGACGTGGTCCACGCCGATGCCGTAACTGCCGGTGCGCATCGCCTCGTCCCGCGCGTAGCTGAGGATGGTGAGCATCTCCTGGGAGAACTTGATCTTCATCGCATAAAATATGGACAAAAATAGCAAATTAATCGGATTTTATTGTTAAATTTGCGTGTTTATGAATATAGTTGTTTTTTATGGATAGTGAGGTTAAGAATCCTGAGGAAATCCAGGAAGAAGTGACAGGAATCATCGAACCGGTTGAGATTGACCACGAGATGCGCACGGCCTACATCGACTACTCGATGTCCGTGATCGTCTCCCGCGCCCTCCCGGATGCCCGCGACGGCCTGAAACCCGTGCAGCGGCGCGTCCTCTACGGGATGGACGGCCTGGGGCTGAGCTACGGCGGCCAGACCAAGAAGTCCGCCCGTATCGTGGGAGAGGTCCTCGGCAAGTTCCACCCGCACGGCGATTCCAGCGTCTATGACGCGATGGCCCGTCTGGCACAGCCGTGGAACCAGCGGTATCCGCTGGTGTTCGGACAGGGCAACTTCGGCTCGATGGACGGCGACCCCGTGGCCGCCATGCGATATACGGAAGCCAAGCTCGAGAAGATGACGGAGGACGTCCTCGCCGACCTGGACAAGGACACCGTCGACATGACGCTCAACTTCGACGACTCCCTGCAGGAGCCGACCGTGCTGCCGACCAAGCTCCCGCTGCTGCTGCTCAACGGCTCCGCGGGTATCGCCGTCGGTATGGCCACGAACATGGCGCCGCACAACCTCGGCGAGGTCTGCGACGCGATCTGCGCCTATATCGACAACCCCGGCATCACCACCGAGGAGCTGATGGAGCACATCCAGGGCCCGGATTTCCCGACCGGCGGCATCATCATGGGCCGCCAGGGCATCATCGACGCCTACAACACCGGCCGCGGCCGTGTCGTGATCCGCGCCAAGACCGAGATCGAAGAAGGGGACAACGGCCGGGAGACCATCGTCGTGACAGAGGTCCCGTATATGGTCAACAAGGCCGACATGCTCTCCCGCATCAGTGAAATGGTGCATGAGAAGAAGATCGAGGGCATCGCCGACATCCGCGAGCTGACCAACCGCGAGGGCATCCGCATCGAATTCCTCGTCAAGAAGGAGGCCAACGCCAACGTCGTGCTCAATACCCTGTTCAAGTATACGGCGCTCCAGAGCAGCTTCTCCATCAACAACGTCGCGCTCGTGAACGGCCGTCCGCGCACGATGTCCCTCAAGGACATGCTGGCGACTTTCGTGGACTTCCGCCATGAGGTGGTGGTCCGCCGGACCCGTTTCGAGCTGGACAAGGCCCTCAAGCGCGCTCATATCCTCGAAGGCCTGCTCAAGGCCATCGACGTGATCGACGAGATCATCGCCATCATCCGCGCGTCCCGCAGCGTGGACGACGCCAAGGCCACCCTGATGGCCACCTTCGGCTTCGACGACATCCAGGCCGCCGCCATCGTGGAGATGCGCCTGCGCCAGCTGACCGGACTCGAGAAGGACCGCCTGCAGGCCGAATACGACGAGCTGGAGAAATTCATCGCCCGCTGCCGCGAGATCCTCGCCAGTGATTACGAGCAGCTCGCCATCGTCAAGCAGGAGACTGCTGACCTGAAGGCCCGCTACGGCGACGCCCGCCGCACCGAGATCACCCTCTCCGAGGACGAATTCAACCCGGAGGACTTCTATGCCGACGAGGATGTCGTGATCACGATCTCCCACCTCGGCTACATCAAGCGCACCCCGCTGGCCGAGTTCCGCACCCAGGCCCGCGGCGGCGTGGGCAAGAAAGCGAGCGCCACGCGCGACGAAGACTTCATCGAGCATATCTACGTGGCGAACATGCACTCCACGATGCTCTTCTTCACGGACCAGGGCATGTGCTACCGGCTCAAGGTCTATGAGCTGCCGGAGGGGACCCGCACGTCCAAGGGCCGCGCGGTCCAGAACCTGCTTTCCATCGACCCGTCCGACCGCATCCGCACGTATCTGAACGTCCGTTCCATCGAGAACCAGGAATACACCGACAGCCATTTCGTGATCCTCGTCACCAAGCGCGGCGTCGTCAAGAAGACCAACCTGACGGAGTACTCCAACAAGCGCAGCCGCAACAAGGGCATCATCGCCATCAGCATCCGCGAGGGAGACGAACTGCTCGACGCCCTGCTCACCGACGGCGCGCACGAGCTGATGATCGCCGCCCGCAAGGGCCGTTGCTGCCGCTTCCCCGAGGCGGAGGTCCGGGCCATCGGCCGCAGCGGATCGGGTGTCCGCGGCATCGACATCGACGGGGACGACGAGGTGATCGGCGCCAATTCCTGCAACCCGCAGGCTTCCGATGCAAAGGACCATACCATCCTGGTAGTCAGTGAGAACGGCTATGGTAAGCGCTCCGATCCCGAGGAGTACCGCGCCACCCACCGGGGCGCCAAGGGAGTCAAGACCATCAACATCACCGACAAGACTGGCCCGCTTGTTGCAATCAAGAGCGTGACGGAGGACAATGACCTGATGATCATCACCAAGTCTGGCCTGACCATCCGCATGGCCGTATCCGACATCCGGGTGGCCGGCAGGGCTACCCAGGGCGTGAGACTGATCAATATCCGGGAAGGAGATGCCATCGCCGCCGTGTCGCCGGTCGCCAAGGCGGAAGAAGAGCTCCCGGAGGAAGTGGCCGGAGCGGAAGAAGTGACCGCATAAATTGAAATTTTAACATTTAACGAATAATCCAATGAAAAAGATTTTTGCAATCCTCGCAATTGCTGCCACGATGACCGCAGTGAATGCACAGGCGCAGTCCAAGAACCCCGCTGCCGCCAAGGCGGCCGTCGAGAAGGCTCAGGCCGCGACCGAGAATGCCAAGCAGAACACCAAGACCGCCACCTGGCTCAAGTACGGCCAGACGCTGGTCGAGGCCTACAACGCCCCGGCAGGCAATGCCTGGGTGGGCATGTCCGCCCAGGAGCTGCAGGTCCTGGCCGGCGGCGAGAAGCCGACGGCGGAGGAGCAGGTGGTTGTCGGCGGCCAGCCGATGCTCAAGCAGGTGTACCCCAACAAGAACCTCTACTTCAACGGCAACGGCCAACTGGCCGTGATCGAAGTCACGCAGCCGGTGGTCGAGAACGCCCTGGACAAGGCGCTCGAGGCCTATGCCAAGGCCGCCCAGCTCGATGAAAAGGGCCAGAAGACCAAGGATATCCGCACGGCCCTGGAGGACATCACGGGCAAATACACCGACGAGGCCTACACCGCCTATCAGCTCGGCAGATTCGCCGAGTCCTCCACGCTCTTCGAGAAGGCCGCCGCCGCCGCCGCGACGGCTCCGCTGAGCCAGATCGACACCAACGCCATCTACAACGCCGGCCACACCGCCTGGGCTGCCCAGGACTACAACCGCGCCAAGGGCTTCTTCGAGAAGAGCCTCAGCGTCGGCTACGCCAACGGTGGCGAGACCTATGCCAAATTGGGCGACATCGCCGAGAAGCTGGGCGACTCCGCCGCCTCCAAGAAATATCTGGAGGAGGGTACGCAGAAGTTCCCGGAAAGCGAGAGCCTGATGATCGGCCTGATCAACTACTATATCAACAGCGGCGAGAATGTCGACGAGCTCTTCAAGCTCTTCCAGAAGGCCGAGGCCGCCGATCCGAACAACCCGTCCCTGTATTATGTCGAGGGCAACGCCCGCGCCAAGCTGGGCCAGGATGCCGAGGCGATCGCCGCCTACGACAAGGCCATCGCCGTGAACCCGGCCTACGAGTGGGGTTATGTCGGCAAGGGCATCAAGCTGTATGACATGGCTTTCGCCATTTCGGAGAAGGCCCAGGAGGAGATGAACGAGGCGAAGTACCTGGCCCTGGTGGGCGAGATGGACAAGACCCTGAAGAGCGCCGTCGAGCCGCTCGAGAAGGGCTTCGAGCTGATGAAGGAGATCGATCTCAAGAAGAACATCGCCGAGTACCTGAAGAACATCTTTTCCGTCTGCGCAACGAAAGCGCCGACTATCAGGCCAAGTACGACGAGTACAACAACTTTATCGCGAACAACTAATCCTCGATCCCGGTGGCGTCCAACACCCGCCGCCAGGTCGTGATCATGTTGTCGAAATCTGAAGGAGTGAGCCAATCGTCCCGGCGGTCGGCCCACTCTTTTACGAACAGGCTGGCATAACTGTCGGGCAGCAGACGCTCCGGCAGGGTGCACCAGAGGAAGCGGAGCTCGGGCTCGAGCATCCGCTTTTCGCCTGTCTGCGGGTCGCTGACGAAGCGCAGGGTGGCCATCAGGCCGATGCGCGTGTTGGGCGCGCTCATGTTGGAGCAGGCGTTGCCGAGCGAATAGATGACCGGCACGCCCTGGATGTGCGTGGTGTCCTGGACGACGTGCGGATGGGAGCCCACGATGGCGTCCACGCCCTGGTCCACGAGCCATTGGGCCCAGCCCGCCTGGACGGCATCGTGCAGGAGCTGGTATTCCGTGCCCCAGTGGGGGAGGGCGACGACGAAGTCCGCCTCCTGTTCCCGGGCCCTGCGGATGGCCTCGCCCACCTCTTCCCTGCGCATCCGGTTCACGGCTGGCCATGCGGCCTGCGGCCCCGTGTTGGTCCCGTAGGTGAAGTTGACCAGCGCGATGCGGATGCCCCGGCGGGACAGCATCAGGGGATAGGTCCGGTTGAGTTCCTCGCGGTCGCGGGCTGCGCCGGTCTGAAGTACGCCCAGCGAATCGCGGATCTGCTCATACACGTCCAGCGTGCGCTTCAGTCCGCTCTCTCCCCGGTCCAGCACGTGGTTGTTGGCCGTCAGGAAGACGTCGATCCCGCATTCGTCCCCCGCATACCAGGCATAATAGTCCGGGCAGGAAAAGACCGGATAGCCGGTATACGGCTCCCCGCCCAGGGGGAACTCCATGTTCGCGACGGCGAAATCGGCTTCGCGCAGCGCCGGCGCGATGCGCTCCATGAACGGACGGTGGTCGCGGACCAGCTGCTTGGCGTGCATCATCACGTCGCCGATGATCGACATGCTGACGGTGTCGGGCGCATTGCGGAAGGCATTCGGGAACGGGATTTGATATTGTCTGGAGAAGAAATAATCGACGGGCTGCTGGGCCGCGGCCGGATGGGCGGCAAAAAGAATCAGCAGCAGGGGAATGAGGCGTGAGCGTTTCATAAAATTGTGCAAATATAAGACTTTTTGTATTTTTGTAGGTTATTATGAGAAAAGCAATGATCATAGCGGCGCTTGGCGCAGCGGTGTGCCTGCTCGGCGGGTGCGACTTCTTCCGGGTGCTGGCGCATCGTCCGACCTCGCGCGAGATCGAAGCCAAGCGGGTCCGGATCGAGCAGGAACTCGCCAGAAGCCGGGTCCGGCAGGATTCCCTGGCCCTGGCGCGGCAGCACGTCTCCGACTCGCTGGCGGCGGATTCCCTGCAGCGCAGCGAGGCCCTGCGTCTCGCTCAGCAGGCGTACGAGGACTCCCTGCAGCGGGCGTCGCAGAAATTGCCTGCGCAGTATAAGGCCAGGACGATCCCTTCCCGGAGCCTTTCCCGCACCGAGCGCGGGACGCTTACGCACCGCTACTATCTGATGATCGGCGCTTTCAGCAAGCGCGAAAATGCCGAGCGCCAGGCTGCCCGGGCTGAGAAAGCCGGCTATCCGGCCACGCTCATCAACTTCCAGAGCGGGATGACGGCCGTGGGCGTCAGCCCTACCGATGACCTGAATGTGGCATGGGCTACGCTGGACCGCCTGCGCCATGAGTCCTTCTGCCCGCAGGACGCCTGGATACTCAATAACGAATAAGCCCCGCGATGAGAAGAAGGATCCTGACCCTGCTGCTGTGTCTGGGCTGCGCCCTGACGGCTTCCGCCCAGTTCCGTGCGGACTATGCTTCCCTGGACGACAGCGAGGCCGTCTCTGCCATGAAGGAGCATGTCTCCTTCCTGTCTTCCGCCGCCCTCGAAGGCCGCAAGGCCGGCTCCGAGGGCGAGCACGATGCGGCGGCGTATGTGTCCGAAGTGCTGGCCGGCTACGGGATCGACGTGCTCAGCGGACCGGACGGCGAAAAGTTCGGCTTGAAGCAGGAGGCCGGTGACACGCTGACCTCGCGCAATGTCGTGGGCTACATCCCCGGCTACGACAAGGACCTGCGCGCGCACTATATCGTGATCGGCGCCCGGCTGGACAACCTCGGCCGGATCGGGATGCAGGTCAACGGCGAGTCGCGCGAAAAAATCTTCTACGGGGCCAACGGCAACGCCTCCGGCCTCGCCGTTCTGATGGAGCTTGCCCGGATGCTTTCCCGGAGCAGCGTGCTGCTCAAACGTTCGGTCATCCTCGTCGCTTTCGGCTCTTCGCTGGAGTCCGGGGCCGGCGCCTGGTATTTCATGAACCGCTCCTTCCAGGGCGCGGACCGCGTGGATGCGATGATCAACCTGGACATGCTCGGCACGGAATCCCGCGGATTCTATGCCTATACCGCTTCCAACCCGGACCTGAACCGGCAGCTGGAGGCCGTGGGCGCCACCCTCCAGCCGGTCCTGCCCAAGCTGGTCTCCCGGGAACCCGTCTCCTCGGACCACCGCATCTTCTACGACAGGGAGATTCCGGCTGTCCTGTTCACGACCGGGATGTATCCCGAATACAACAGCGAACGCGACACCGCCTCGATCCTCGAATACGACGGGATGGAGCGCATCCTCGAATACCTCTACAACTTCTCGGTCTCCCTGGTGAACGGGGGACGGCCGGAGTTCCGCGAAGGCGACGCCGGGAAGCATCCGGCACTGACGCCGGACATCGTCTCCTTCTACGACTGCGACGTCCGTCCGACTTTCTTCCGCTCCGATGACCCGGCTTCCTTCATGGAGCGCTGGGTGTACGTCTATCTGCACTATCCGAAAAGCGCGATCGACGAAGGCGTCCAGGGGCGGGTGCTCGTGGACTTCGTCATCGACGAGAAGGGCAAGGTGCGGGACGTGAAGCTGGTCCGCGGCGTGGACCCCCGGCTGGATGAAGAGGCGGTCCGGGTGATCGCGGCCTCGCCGGACTGGAAGCCGGGCATCCTGCGCGGCAAGAAGGTCAAGACGCAGCTGTCGGTGGCCGTCGAATTCAGGCTGGAAAAGAAAAAGAAGAAGAAAAGATAGGATATGGACTACGATTTCAAATCGATCGAAAGCAAATGGCAGGCCTGGTGGGCCG
This sequence comes from Bacteroidales bacterium, assembly GCA_017458145.1. GTDB lineage: Bacteria > Bacteroidota > Bacteroidia > Bacteroidales > UBA932 > Cryptobacteroides. The sequence goes on from JAFTGA010000051.1 coordinate 26,638, forward strand.
CCAACAAGACGTTCAAGGTGACGGAAGACCCTTCGAAGCCGAAATTCTACGTGCTGGACATGTTCCCGTACCCTTCCGGCGCCGGCCTGCACGTGGGCCATCCGCTGGGCTACATCGCCAGCGACATTTTCTCGCGCTACAAGCGCCTGAAGGGCTTCAACGTCCTGCACCCGATGGGTTACGACGCCTTCGGACTGCCCGCCGAGCAGTACGCCATCCAGACCGGACAGCATCCGGAGGTCACCACCGACAAGAATGTCGCGCGCTACCGCGAGCAGCTGGACCGCATCGGATTCTCCTACGACTGGGACCGCGAGGTGCGCACCTGCGACCCCGCTTTCTACAAGTGGACCCAGTGGGCCTTCCTGCAGATGTTCCAGAGCTGGTATGACCCGGAGCAGGACAAGGCCCGCCCCATCTCCGAACTCATCGCGCGGCTGGAGACCACCGGCTACGAAGACATCACCCCGGAGCAGTGGAAGGCGGCTTCCGACAAGGAGAAATCCGACATCCTGATGCGCTGGCGGATCGCCTACCAGGGCGAGACCTCCGTCAACTGGTGCGAAGGGCTCGGCACCGTGCTCGCCAACGACGAAGTCAAGGACGGGCTGAGCGTACGCGGGGGATTCCCGGTGGAGCAGAAGAAGATGACGCAGTGGCAGCTGCGCGTGTCGGCCTACGCCGGGCGCCTGCTCGATGCGCTCGACTCCCTGGACTGGACCGACTCCCTCAAGGAGATGCAGCGCAACTGGATCGGCCGCTCCGAGGGCACGGAGATGGTCTTCAACACCGTCTGCGACGGCCGCGAGATGCCTGTGACGATCTTCACCACCCGCGCCGATACGATCTACGGCGTGACCTTCATGGTCCTGGCCCCGGAGAGCGAACTCGTGGAGAGCCTGACCGCGGCCGACCGCAAGGCCGAGGTGGCCGAATACCTCCAGTATGTCAAGAAGAAGACCGAGCGCGAGCGCATTGCCGAGACCAAGACGGTCACCGGCGTGTTCTCCGGCTCCTACGGCATCAACCCGGTAAGCGGGGAGAAGGTCCCCATCTGGATCTCCGAATACGTCCTCGCGGGCTACGGCACCGGCGCCATCATGGCCGTGCCTGCCCACGACAGCCGCGACTACGCGTTTGCGAAGAAGTTCGGCCTGCCGATCATCCCGCTGATCGAGGGCTGCGACGTGTCCGAAGCGTCCTTCGACGCCAAGGACGGCATCATGTGCAATTCCGGTTTCCTGAACGGAATGAGCGTGAAGCAGGCCATCGAGGCGGCCAAGGACTATGTGGAAGCCCACGGACTGGGCCGCCGCAAGACCAACTACCGCCTGCGCGACGCCATCTTCTCGCGCCAGCGCTACTGGGGCGAGCCGTTCCCGATCTGCTACAAGGACGGCATCCCCACGCCGCTTCCGCTCTCCGAACTCCCGCTCCGCCTGCCGGAGATCGACTCCTACAAGCCGTCCGCGGACGGCCAGCCGCCGCTCTCCCGCGCCAAGGACTGGACCTGGCGGGGCTGGCCGCTCGAGAAGAGCACGATGCCCGGTTTCGCGGGTTCCAGCGCCTATTACCTGCGCTATATGGATCCCCACAACGACAGCGCCCTGGTCAGCCGCGAGGCCGACGCATACTGGCGCAGCGTCGACCTGTATATCGGCGGCACGGAGCACGCCACCGGACATCTCATCTACTCCCGCTTCTGGAACAAGTTCCTCTATGACCTGGGGTATGTCTGCGAGGACGAGCCGTTCCGCAAGCTGATCAACCAGGGCATGATCCAGGGCCGGTCCAACTTCGTCTACCGCGTGGTCGGGACCAACACCTTCGTCTCCCTGGGCCTCAAGGACCGGTACGAGACCACCGAGATCCACGTGGACATCAGCCTTGTGCGTAACGACCGGCTCGACCTGGAGGGCTTCCGTCGCTGGCGGCCCGATTTCGCGGATGCGGAATTCATTCTCGAGGACGGCGAATACGTCTGCGGCTGGGCCGTGGAGAAGATGAGCAAGTCGATGTACAACGTCGTCAATCCGGACGACATCTGCGATACCTACGGCGCCGACACCCTGCGCCTCTACGAGATGTTCCTTGGCCCCCTGGAGCAGAGCAAGCCCTGGGATACCAAGGGCATCGACGGCGTGGCGCGCTTCCTCAAGAAGTTCTGGCGCCTCTACACCGACCGCGAGGGATTGGCCGTGACCGGCGGCGAACCCACTCCGGCCGAACTGAAGGTCCTGCACAAGCTGATCGGCAAGGAGCAGGAGGATATCGAGAATTTCTCCTACAACACGACCATCAGCGCCTTCATGATCGCAGTCAACGAACTCTCCGCCCTGGGCTGCCGCAAACGCGCGGTCCTCGAGCCGCTCTGCGTACTGCTCTCGCCGTTCGCCCCGCACATCACCGAGGAACTTTGGCACCTGATGGGCTGCTCCGGCAGCATCACGGACGCCCGTTTCCCGGAGTTCAATGCCGCCTACACGGTGGAGGACAACGTGACCTATCCCGTGCAGTTCAACGGCAAGGTGCGTTTTACCGTGGACCTGCCGAAGAGCGCCGCTCCCGCCGAGGTCGAGGCGGCCGTGCGCGGCATGGAACAAACCGTCAGATGGGTGGGAGACCAGTCCATCGTCAAGGTGGTGGTCGTGCCCGGCCGTATCATCAACATCGTGGTGAAATGACACGCCGGGATACGCTTCGCACAGTCTGGGAGTACATCATCCTGACCATCGCGTGCCTGATTTTCGCGATGGCCTGGGAGTGCTTCATGATCCCCAACGGAATGTCCGCCGGCGGCATGATGGGCCTGTGCACCGTCATCCAGTTTGCCACGGGCGGCCTGATTCCGGCCCAGTATTCCTATATCGCCATCAATGCCCTCCTGATCATCGTCGCCGTGATTGCGATGGGGATCGGTTTCGGCTTCAAGACCATCTACTGCATTACCGTCTCGTCCTTGCTGATGGGCATACTGGACAAGATGGAATTCCTCCAGGCCATCCCGGGCTCCTTCTTCTTCATGGAGGAACGGGTGCTGATCCCGATCGTGGCGGGCGTGTTCGAGGCCGTGGGCCTGGGGCTGGTGCTGCGCTACGGCGGCAGCACGGGCGGCACGGACATCATCGCCCTGATGGTCAACAAGTACTATCCCGTCTCGCTGAGCATGGTCTTCCTGATTTCCGACGTGGCGATCTGCGCCCTGCTGCTGGCCCTGCCGGACAAGAATTTCTCCGACATGTGCTACGGTCTGGAAGAAGTCGTGATCTTCTCGCTGGTCATCGATATCGTCGTCGGAGGCAAGCGTTCCTCCTACCAGCTGCTGGTCTTCTCCGAGAAATACGGGCAGATTGCCGACCATATCATCAACAACATGGACCGCGGCGTGACGGTCCTCAAGGCCCAGGGCTGGTACACCAAGTCTGACAAGAACGTGCTGCTGATCCTGATCAACCAGACGCAGCTCTCCGAACTCTCCCACGTCATCAAGGAGCTTGACCCCCGCGCCTTCATGTCCATCTCCCCGACCCGCAACGTGTACGGCGAGGGCTTCGAGGAGATCAAGACGGGCGTGAAACTCAAAAAGAAGAATAAGAACCATGGCATTGCTTAAAAAAAGTTTCTGGACCGGCGTGAAGGAATACTTCCTGATCACGGCCGGAGTCCTGATGTATGTGACGGGATGGATTATCTTCCTCATTCCGAACAACATGATCGGCGGCGGCGTGACCGGCCTCGGCTCCATCGTCCAGTATGCGACCGGCGGCGCGGTCAAGATCGGCTATACCTATTTCGTGGTCAACGCCGGCCTGCTCATCGCTGCGCTTTTCACCCTGGGACGCAGTTTCGGCGCCAAGTCGGTCTATGCCATCCTGCTGACCTCCGTCGCGCTCAACGTGGGGCAGGGGATCTTCCCGCCGGAAATCATCCAGACGCTGGCGCTGGACAACGGCAAGCTGATGTGTACCATCATGGGCGGCATCATGGTCGGTATCGGCATCGGATTGTCCATCTCGCAGGGCGGCAGCACGGGCGGCACGGACATCATCGCCTTGATCGTCAACAAGTACCGCAACGTCTCCCCGGGCCGGATGATCCTCATCCTGGACGCCGTGATCATCCTCTCCTCGCTGTTCGTGCCTTCCTATATGCCGGACGGCAGCCAGATGGCCTGGCCGGACAAGATCACGACCGTGGTTTACGGTTTCATCCTGATCACGATTGTCAGTACGGTGATGGACCTCTATCTGTCCGGATCGCGCCAGAGCGTGCAGATCTTCATCCTGTCCCAGAAATACGCCGAGATCGCCGACGCGATCACTTCCGACCTGCACCGCGGCGTGACCGTGCTGAACGGCAAAGGCTGGTACACCAAGCACGACACCGAGGTCATCATGGTCATCACCCGCAAGACGGATCTGAACGTGTTCCTGAAATATATCAATACCATCGATCCCAATGCTTTCGTGTCCGTGTCCTCGGTCACAGGCGTTTACGGCAAGGGTTTCGACAGGTTCAAGACCGGCGGCAAAAAATAATTTCGATATAAAAAAAGAAATTTTAGCCCCTTACCCCCGTCCGTACCACCCTCCGGACGGGGGACTTGTCTATATTTGCCGCAAATCGTTTGCGGATGGACAAAAAGAAACGGATATTTTCCTGCTACCGGCTCGTCTATGGGATTTCCCTGCTCTGTACGCTGGCGCCGGCCGTGTGCGCCTCCCTGCTCCGCCGCTCATTCGCCGGAGCGGAGGACGTTGCGGCCGGCCTGCTGACGGGCGCTGCCGTGCTGCTGACCCTGCCCATTTCGGAAGAGCGGATGCGGCCGTCGATCCAGTGTGCCCCGGCCCTGGCCGCCGTCTGCCTGGGCGGTACCCTGGCCGGGCTGCCTGCCAGGCAATGGCTTTGCGCGGTGCTTCTCTTCCTCTTCCTGTTCCTGCTCTGGCGGAGCATGGCGTATTATGTCCAGTCGCGGGCGCTTTTCCGTCAGTTCGCGGTCTGGACCAACGTGGAGCACCAGGCCCGCCACGCGTATGCGGAGGCGTTGTATCTGCTGGCCATGTTTTTCCCGCTGTCCGGCCGGACCGGCTGGGCGGCCTGGCTGGTTCCGGCGGCGGCAGCGGCCCTGAACGTGCTGCTGCATATCCGTGTCTGGACGGGCCGGACGCTGTTTGTCAGCCTCGCGAAGGAGCTGGAGATCAAGGAACTGATCAAAGGCAACCTCCGCCCTGCGCCTGCCCAGGCGGGCGATCAGACGGAGAACCTCGCGCGGATGACGCGCGTGTATTCGCGCGTGACAGCCTATATGGAGCAGAAACGCCCTTACCTGGACGAGGAGTTCAGTCTGGAAGACCTGGCCACGCGGATCTTTACCAACAAGTCCTACCTGTCCCGGACCATCAACGTGATGTCCGGACGCAACTTCAGCCAGTTCGTCAACTACTACCGGGTGCAGTACAGCATGGAATTGATGCGGAAGGATCCGCATCTGAAAATCCTGGACCTGGCGATGATGAGCGGTTTCCACACCACCGTGACCTTCACGATGGCTTTCAAGTTCAATACCGGGGAGACCCCGTCGCAGTACCTGGAGCGGATCCGTGCGGAGCGCCGCTGGAAGTGACGCCTTTCCAGGAGGCGGGAAGGGGAGCGGTGATGTCCATTTCCTCCTTGCGGACGGGGTGGACGAACCGGATCCGCCTGGCGTGCAGGCTGATGCCCCCGTCGGGATTGGAGCGCGGCGCGCCGTATTTGAGATCGCCTTTGACCGGACAGCCCAGGTGGGCGAGCTGGCAGCGGATCTGGTGGTGGCGGCCGGTCAGCAGGTCCACCTCCACGAGGTGGTAGCGGTCGGTGCTGCGCAGGTAGCGGTAGTCCAGCCGGGCGAGTTTCGCATCCGGCCGGTGCGCGGGCTTCGGATCGGAGCCGTCTGCCGCAATGAACGACTTGTTCTGCTGCTCGTTGCGGACGATCCATCCTTCGAGGCGTCCCTCGCGCGGCTCGGGGAGTGCGCAGCACAGGGCCCAGTAGGTCTTGTGGACGCCGCCGCCTTCGCGGAACATCGCGGCGAGCCGCTCCAGCGCCTTGGAGGTCTTGGCCAGCAGGCAGACCCCGCTCACGGGACGGTCCAGGCGGTGGGGGAGGCCGAGGAAAACCTTGCCGGGCTTGGCGTCGCGCTGTGCGATGAAGGCCTTGTAGGCCTCCGTCAGCGGCTCGTCGCCGGTCTTGTCGCCCTGCGTGATCTCGCCCGCCCGTTTGTTCACTACGAGCAGATGGTTGTCTTCATAGAGGATGCGTCCGGCCAGGTCGTCGAACTCCTCCTTGCTCAGTTGCCTGTATTCCATAATACAAAGATAATATTATTCCCGGAAAGGCGGTCGCTCCCCGGAACTTCGCTTCGCTCATTCCTCCCGCTCACGAGCCGCAGGCGGCTGCGGTTCCGGGAAGCAACCGACTTTCCGGGAAAATGCTATATTTGTAGCAGAATACAAAAACCAAATGATGATGAAACAGTTATTTAAAGTTTTGCTACCGGTTGTGATGCTGTTGGGCTGCGCGGCCCGGGACGGGATGACCGTGTATGATTTCAGCGTGCAGGACGCCGACGGACAGACCGTCTCCCTCTCCCGCTACGAAGGCCAGGTCCTGCTGGTCGTCAACACCGCCACGAAATGCGGCTTCACCCCGCAGTACACCGAACTGGAGGCGCTGTATGAGCAGTACGCGGACCGGGGATTCACCATCCTGGACTTCCCGTGCAACCAGTTCGGCGGCCAGGCCCCCGGCACGATCGGGGAGATCCGCGAGTTCTGCACCGGGAAATACGACGTCCGCTTCCCGCAGTTCGACAAGATTGATGTCAACGGCGACCACGCCGATCCGCTATTCGTCTGGCTCTACGGCCAGAAGCCTTTCGCCGGCTTCGGCAAGGGCGCGCGGGCCGGAATGATGGACAAGATGCTGAAGTCCCAGGACACGGACTATGCTTCCAACCCGGACATCAAGTGGAATTTCACCAAGTTCCTGATTGACCGCAAGGGCCATGTCGTGGCCCGTTTCGAGCCCACCGACGACATGAAGGACGTCGCGGCCGCCGTCGCCGCTCTGCTGTAGGCTTCCCGCCATCCTCCCCGTCCGGCAGGCAGCCGCCTCCTGAATGACGTCACGCGGTGCGTGACCCCTCCCACGCCTGGCGGCGCGGGCCCCTCCCTCTTACGGAGCCGAGGGTGGCTGCGGTCCTCCGGAGGCGGCTGCCTGCCGGGCGGGGCGACGGAAGGAATTGACAATTTGTCAGCGATCGGCGCGTGGCAAAGGTTTTGATAATTGTTTTCCCGGCCTGCCGGAAGTGGCAGGCGACAAAAGTGAAACAATAAAAGCGAAATACTATTATGGGAAAAATTATCGGAATCGACCTCGGCACCACCAATTCGTGCGTGTCCGTTATGGAAGGCAACCAGCCGACCGTGATCATCAATGACGAAGGCGCCCGCACGACGCCGTCCGTCGTGGCATTCACCGAGAACGGTGAGCGCAAGGTGGGCAACCCCGCCAAGCGTCAGGCCATCACCAACCCTCACAACACGATCTTCTCCATCAAGCGCTTCATGGGCGAGTCCTATGACCAGGTGAACCGGGAGATCGCCCGCGTCCCGTACAAGGTGGCCCGCGGCGAGAACAACACCCCGCGCGTGGATATCAACGGACGCCTCTACAGCCCGCAGGAGATCTCCGCCATCATCCTCCAGAAGATGAAGAAGACGGCCGAGGACTACCTCCGCCAGGAAGTCACCGAGGCGGTCATCACCGTCCCGGACTACTTCTCCGACTCGCAGCACCAGGCCACCAAGGAGGCCGGCAAGATCGAGGGCCTGGATGTCAAGCGCATCATCAACGAGCCGACGGCCGCGGCCCTCGCCTACGGCCTCGACAAGAAGAACAAGAACATGAAGGTCGCGGTGTACGACCTCGGCGGCGGCACCTTCGATATCTCCATCCTGGAGCTGGGCGACGGTGTGTTCGAGGTGAAGTCCACCAACGGCGACACCCACCTGGGCGGCGATGACTTCGACCAGGCCATCATCGAGTGGCTGGCCCGCGAGTTCGCCACCGACAACGGCGGCATCGACCTCAAGAAGGACCCGATGGCCCTGCAGCGCCTCAAGGAGGCGGCCGAGAAGGCCAAGATTGAGCTCTCCAACGCCACCAGCGCCGAGATCAACCTGCCGTACATCACCGCCGTGGACGGTATGCCGAAGCACCTCGTCAAGACGCTCACCCGCGCCAAGTTCGAGACGCTGTGCGACGACCTCTTCCGCCGCAGCATCGAGCCGTGCCGCAAGGCCCTCGAGGACGCCCACCTGCGCGCCTCCGAGATTGACGAAGTCCTGCTCGTCGGCGGTTCCACCCGTATCCCGAAAGTCCAGGAGATGGTCAAGGAGTTCTTCGGCAAGGAGCCGAACAAGAGCGTGAACCCGGACGAGGTGGTCGCCATCGGCGCCGCCATCCAGGGCGGTGTGCTCGCCGGCGATGTCAAGGACGTCCTGCTGCTCGACGTGACTCCGCTGTCCCTCGGCATCGAGACCCTCGGCGGCGTGATGACCAAGCTCATCGAGTCCAACACCACCATCCCGGTCCACAAGGAGCAGGTCTTCTCCACGGCGGCCGACAACCAGCCGTCCGTCGAGATCCGTGTCCTGCAGGGCGAGCGTCCGATGGCCAAGGACAACAAGCAGATCGGCATCTTCCACCTCGACGGCATCGCGCCGGCCCCGCGCGGCATCCCGCAGATCGAAGTGTCCTTTGACATCGACACCAACGGCATCCTGAGCGTCTCCGCAAAGGACAAGTCCACCGGCAAGGAGCAGCACATCCGCATCGAGGCTTCCAGCGGCCTGAGCGACGCCGAGATCCAGCGCATGCGCGACGAGGCCAAGGCCAACGAGGCCGCCGACCGTGCCGAGAAGGAGCGCGCCGACAAGCTCAACAACGCCGACGCGATGGTCTTCCAGACCGAGCGCAACCTCAAGGAGTACGGCGACAAGATTCCTGCCGACAAGCGTTCCGCCATCGAGTCCGCCTGCGCCGACCTCAAGAAGGCCGTGGACGAGAAGAACATCGAGGCGATCGACAGCGCCAACTCCGCCCTCGAAGCCGCCTGGCACGCCGCGTCCGAGGACATGGCCAAAGCCGCGCAGGGCGGTGCACAGCAGGGTCCCCAGGGCCCGCAGGACGGTCCGCAGGCCGGACCTCAGGGGCCTCAGCCGGACTACGGCAACGGCCCGGACGAGCAGTAGTGCTTGCCGCGTATCGGCAACGGCAAATGACAGGGGGAGGAATCCCCCTGTTTTTTGTTGTGTGCATTCCTCTTGGCGGAAAACAAAAATGTTTCTAAATTTGCCGTATGGACACACCCTTTCCCTACGAGAAATTCGTGACCGGCCGGCAGTTCATCGGCCGGAGCGCCGAGACCAAGGCCTTGGCCAATCTGCTCGCCCAAGGTGAGCACATTGTCATCTATGAGCCGCCCAAGACCGGCAAGATGTCGCTGGTACAGCAGACCTTTTTCAATATGAAAAGTTCGGGAAGGCTCTTCGAGGGCGTGCTGTTCTCCCTGCTGAGCGTCCGGACCATTCAGGACCTGGCCCTGGACCTCGCATCGGCCGCGCTGCGCAGCGCGGGGGCTGATCCGGCGCTGTATGAAGAACTGGCCTGCTCCCTGCTTGCCGGCACGCGGATGGTCTTTGACAAAGAGCGTTACGAAACATTCGGGGAGATCCTCTCACCGGCAGGTCCGCTGGACATGGAGGATCTTCGCGCCGCGTTCCTGCTGCCGTACCGCATCGCCCTTCGGACCGGCCAGAAGCGTTTCGTGGTGATCACGGAGTTCCAGAACGTGATGCTCACCGAGGACGGCGACGGGGTCTGTCGCCTGCTGGAGGACGTGTTCAGGACCCTGCCCGACGAACTGGGCGGCTGGGCCAGTTACGTGTTCGTCGGCTCGCAGGTCAATGCGATGCACGAGATCTTCGGGGTCAAGCGCTGGTTCTGGCGCCGGGTGGAACGCATCCGGCTGGATCCCATCGACGCCAAGGATATCACCGAACACGTCATCCGGGGGTTCCTGACCACCGGCAAGGTCATCGACCGCGAACTGCTCAAGGGCGTGATCCGGCTTTTCTGCGGCAACATCTGGTACATCAATCACTTCGGCGCGATCTGCGATTCGCTCTCGCGCGGATATATCATGGAACAGACGCTCCGCGACGCCCTGGCCCGGCTGACCGCCATCCACGAGCCCCGCTTCGTGGCCACGATGAACGACCTGACCACTTTCCAGGTCTCCCTGCTGCGGGCCATCCTCGACGGGCGGCAGCGCTTCAGCAGCGCCGACGTGATCCGCCAGTACGGACTCAACTCGTCGGCCAATGTCCGCCGCCTCAAGGACGCCCTCTGCAAGAAGGAGATCGTGACCTTCGACGAAGACGAAAACGCAACCCTCCTGGACCCGCTCTTCGAATACTGGGTCCGCAAGTTCTACTTCAAAATGAACAACGCATGAAAAAACGGATTGCCGTGCTGACCGGCGCCGGCGTGAGTGCCGAGAGCGGTCTGGGAACCTACCGGGACAACGGGGGTCTGTGGGACAACTACGACCCGATGGTGGTCGCTTCCGCCGAGGGCTGGGCGCAGAACCCGGGCCTGGTGCTGGACTTTTACAATATGCAGCGCGAGAAGCTGCGCGAAGTGCGGCCCAACCTGGCGCACCGCCTGATCGCGGAGCTGGAGAAGGACTACACGGTGGACGTGATCACCCAGAACGTGGACAATCTCCATGAGCGGGCGGGCTCCACGCACGTGGTGCACCTGCACGGCGAGGCCACCAAGATCCGTCCGGAGAACAGCTGCAACGACTACGACGGCTTCTCCGAGAAGCTGGTCGTCGACATCGGCTACGACGCCGTGCGCCTGGGCGACCTGGCCCCCAACGGCGCCCAGTACCGTCCGCACATCGTCTTCTTCGGCGAAGCCGTGCCGAAGATCGAGCGCGCCGTGGAACTGGTCTCCGCCGCCGACATCATCCTGATCGTTGGCACCTCCCTGCAGGTCTATCCGGCCGCCGGGCTGTACCGTTACGCCCGTCCCGAGGCGCCGATCTACCTGATCGACCCGGCGGACGTGCCGCTCTTCGACAAGCGGATCCACCACATCCGGAAGGTGGCGACCGAAGGAATGCAGGAATTTGTTGGAATGTTAAAATAAATTGCTACCTTTGCATCCCATTTAGAAAAAGGAGGTGTAAAAGCAATGATCATCGTACCCGTAAAAGAAGGCGAAAACATCGAGCGCGCATTGAAGAAATTCAAGCGGAAGTTCGAGAAGACCGGTGCCGTCCGCGAGATGCGCACCCGCAAGAACTTCCAGAAGCCGTCTGAGATCCGCCGCATTGCGAAGCAGAAGGCTATCTATGTGCAGCACCTGCGCCTGGAGGAGGAGTAATTGCCCCGACACCTTGCAAGATAAGGCGGTTTGCTTCGGCAAGCCGCTTTTTTCGTATCTTTGCACCATGGACAATGAAGTTTTGAAAGCCCTGCGCGAGCGCAGGAGCATCCGGCGGTACAAGCCGGAGCAGATCAGCGATGAGGAATTGCAGGCCGTGCTCGAAGCCGGCACCTGGGCGCCGACCGCCAAAGGCCGGCAGGACCCCTGGATCGTGGCGGTGCAGCGGCCGGACCTCGTGGAGCGCATCGACCGTCTGAACGGCGAGGTGTGGGGCCATCCCGCGCCTTTCTACGGCGCCCCGACCATCATCCTCGTGTTTGGCAGCGACCCCTCCGTCTGGCCCAATTCCATCCCCGACGGTTCGCTGGTGCTGGGCAACATGATGCTGGCCGCCCATGCCGTGGGCCTCGGCTCCTGCTGGATCAACCGCGAGCGGGAGATGTTCGCCCTGCCGGAAGGCAAGGCCCTGATGCAGGAACTCGGGCTGCCCGCCGAAGGCCTGGTCGGCATCGGCGCCCTCGCCCTGGGCTACCCGGCCTCCTTCCCGACCTCCGTCAAGGCGCGCAAGGACGGCTACTGGCGGATCATCCGCTGAAGCGTGCCCCGCGGAAATGCAGAAATATTTGGCAGATAGCGGAATTTTTCCTAAATTCGCAGCCCAAAATGATTTAGATGACCGTTAAGCCATTGATAAAGAGCTGCCTTGCGGCAGACGCTTACGGCCGAAACTTTAAACAAGTTTTACAATGTACGCAATCGTAGACATTGCCGGCCAGCAGTTCAAGGTCGAAGCTGGCAACGAAATCTTTGTGCAGCGGCTCGCCGATGCCAAAGGTGCTGATGTGGAGTTCAAGAAGGTCCTCCTTGTCGCGGATGACGCGGCTGTCAAGGTGGGCGCTCCCTACGTAGAGGGTGCCGTGGTCAAGGCCACCGTCCTCGAAGATGATGTCAAGGCTGACAAGGTGCTGGTCTTCAAGAAGATCCGCCGCAAGGGCTTCCAGAAGCTCAATGGTCACCGCCAGAAGCTTACCAAGATCAAGATCAACGAAATCGCTTAAGAGTTATGGCACACAAGAAAGGTCAATCGAGTTCCAAGAACGGTCGTGAGTCGCAGAGCAAGCGCCTGGGTCTCAAGAAATTCGGCGGCGAGGTCGTGAAAGCCGGCAATATCATCGTCCGCCAGCGCGGCACGGTCCACAATCCCGACCGCAACGTCGGCATGGGCAAGGACCACACGCTGTACGCCCTCATCGACGGCACGGTGAAGTTCACCCGCAAGCGCGAGAACAAATCCTACGTGTCGGTCGTCCCCTTTGAGAACTAAGCTCGGGGACAAGAGTTGAACCAAAGGACTTGCACTTCGAGACAGGTGTAGGTCCTTTCAGTTTTTAGAAGAAGAGATATGTTGACACTCAAAATGCTTCGCGATGACCCGAAGGCGGTCGTCGAGAAATTGAAAATCAAGAATTTCGACGCGCAGCCGATCGTGGACAAGGTGCTCGAGCTCGATGCGCGCCGCCGCAGCCTCCAGACGGAGAGCGACGCGCTGCTCGCGCAGCAGAAGCAGAAGGCGGCCGAGATCGGCGGCCTGATGAAGCAGGGCCTGCGGGATGCGGCCGAGGCCGCCAAGGCCGAGGTGGCCGCGCTGAAAGCCCGTTCGGCCGAGCTCCTTTCGAAGATGGATGCGGCGGCCGCCGAACTGGAAGGCCAGCTCGTGCTGATGCCCAACACGCCCTGCGGCCTGGTCAAGCCCGGCAAAAGCGCCGAGGACAACGAGGTCGTCAAGATGGGCGGCCCGGAGGTGCAGCTTCCCGAAGGGGCGCTGCCGCACTGGGAGCTCGCCAGGAAGTACGATATCATCGACTTCGACCTGGGTGTCAAGATCACCGGCGCCGGCTTCCCGGTCTACAAGGGCAAGGGAGCGAAACTCCAGCGCGCCCTGATCAACTTATTCCTCGACTGCAACACCGCGGCCGGTTACAAGGAGGTCGAGCCGCCGGTGATGGTCAACCGCGACTCCGGCTTCGGCACGGGCCAGCTCCCCGACAAGGAGGGCCAGATGTACCACGCCGAAGTGGACGATTTCTACATGGTCCCGACCGCCGAGGTCCCCGTGACCAACATCTTCCGCGACGTGATCTTGCCCGCGGACCAGATCCCGCAGCGCCTGACGGCCTACACCCCTTGCTTCCGCCGCGAGGCGGGCTCCTATGGCAAGGACGTCCGCGGCCTGAACCGCCTGCACCAGTTCGACAAAGTCGAGATCGTGCGCGTGGAGAAGCCCGAAGACTCCTACCGGGCCCTGGACGACATGGTCGCCCACGTGGAATCCCTGGTGAACAAGCTCGGCCTGCGCTACCGCATCCTGCGCCTGTGCGGCGGCGACCTGTCCTTCACCTCCGCCATCACCTATGACTTCGAGCTCTGGTCCGCCGCCCAGGGCCGCTGGCTGGAGATCTCCTCCGTCTCGAACTTCGAGACCTACCAGGCCAACCGCCTGCACCTGCGCTACCGCGACGAGGACGGCAAGACCCAGCTCGCGCATACGCTGAACGGCAGCTCGCTCGCTCTCCCGCGCGTCGTGGCCGCCCTGCTCGAGGACAACCAGACCCCGGACGGCATCATCATCCCCGAGGTCCTGAGGCCATACACGGGATTTGACAAAATCGACTAAGAAAGAACGCCTGATCCTGGGCATCGATCCCGGAACCAACATCCTTGGTTTCGGGATCGTGCGCGTGGATGCCGCCGGCAAGCCCTCCTTCGTCGATATGGGCGTCGTGGACCTGCGCAAGGTCGAATCCGCCTACGACAAGCTGGAGGTGATTCACGAGAAGGTCGGCGCCCTGTGCGACCTTCACCGCCCGGACGACCTGGCCATCGAATCTCCCTTTTACGGCAAGAACGCCCAGGTGATCCTCAAGTTGGGCCGGGCCCAGGGCGCGGCGATGATCGCCGGCTTGTCCCGGGGCCTCCAGGTATTCGAATACGCTCCCCGAAAAGCCAAGATGACGATTTGCGGCAATGGCGCCGCCTCCAAAGAGCAAGTTTCTCTGATGGTTCAACGCACGCTTGGCATCAAAATTGAAAGCAAATACCTCGACGCCACAGATGCACTGGCGATCGCCATGTGCCACTTCTACCAATTAACCAGCCCGCTTGCGGCAGTGCAGGCAACTAGTAGTTGGGAGAAATTTGTCGCGTCCAATCCGGAGCGTATTAAAAAGTGATTGTATGTTTTTGAAAAAACTCCTCCTGTTCAGCGCAGGGATGTTCCTGGGTTTTTGCTTATTTGCCCAGAACAACATCAAGGGAGTCCTGGTCGATGAATCGACCGGGGAGCCCTTGGGCTTTGCTACGGTGTCCATTACCCGCGAAGGCCAGACCAAGCCCGCCAAGTATGCCCTGACCGACGACAAGGGCGGCTTCACCCTGGAATCCGTGCGCAACGGCAACTACTCCTTCTCGGCCGAGCTGTTGGGCTATGAGGCCTATTCGTCCCAGCTCAGGATGGCATCCAAGACCCTCGACCTGGGCAAGATCCAGATGAAGGTGGACCGCGAGCAGCTCGAGGCGGCGGAAGTCTCCGCAGTCGGCAATGCCGTGACCGTCAAGAAGGACACGGTCGAGTACAACGCCTCCTCCTTCCTCTCCACCGACAACGACAACCTTGTGGACCTGCTCAAGAAGATGCCGGGCATCGAGGTGGCCGACGACGGCACGATCACCCACAACGGACAGACAATCAGCAAGATCACCCTGCAGGGCAAGACTTTCTTCCTGGACGACCCGCAGATCGCCTCGCAGAACATCCCCGCCAAGCTGATCCGCAAGCTCAAGGTCATCCGCAAGAAGTCCGAGCAGGCTGAGTTCACCGGCATCGACGACGGCCAGGAGGAGACGGTCATCGACCTGTCCGTCCAGCCCGGCATGATGAAGGGCCTGGTGGGTCGCATCACGGCCGGCGGCGGCCACGACTTGCCGGCCGGCAAGGGTGACCTCAACGACTGGCGCTATTCCGGCAACGCCTTCATCGGCCGCTTTACGGACAAGACGCAGATCAGCGTCATCCTCAATGCCAACAACGCCAACGTCCAGGGTTCGACCAACTTCTCCGGCGGCATGATGGGCGGCATGATGGGCGGCGGTGGCGGCCGCGGCGGCGGTTTCGGCGGCTCGGGCGGCATCACCTCTTCCTACATGGCGGGCCTGAATGCCGCCACGGAAGCCTTCGACGGCAAGATGCAGGTGGGCGGCAACTACAACTTCAACCACAACGACAACGACCTGCTGCAGGAGACCAGTACGATCAACTACCTGACCGGGATGAACCAGATGGTCTCCGGCAACAGCGCCAACACCACGCACTCCAACGGCCACAACTTCGGCCTGCGCCTGGAGCACAAGTTCTCCGAGAACACCTCCATCCTGTTCGAGCCGCGCATCCGTTTCGGCAACGGCAACTATGTGCAGAGCAGCACGAGCGAGACCCGGCGCGACAACCTGGACGGGACGGGCTACCACCATCTCAACGACGCCTACACCAACAATTCCGGCGCCAACAAGAATTTCACCACCAGCGGCTTCTTCCTCTTCCGCCAGCGTCTCGGCATCCCGGGCCGCACCCTGACGGCCAACGTCAACTTCAACCTGTCCAACAACGACATGGACGCGCTGAACAAGAACGGGACTACCTACTACCAGGATGACGCCGTGTCCTCGGTCAACGAGGTCAACCAGCACGTGGTCAGCAACCAGAAGAGCTACTCGGTCAACTCCCGCGTGACGTACACCGAACCGCTCGGCAACTACTTCTACGTGGAGGCCAACTACTCCTTCAACTGGAGCAAGTCCGTCTCCGACAAGACCACCTACGACCTGCTGAACGGCGGAAACATCGACTACGACTACTCCAACAGCATCCTGAGCCTGAACCGCCGCCAGGAGATCGGCGCCAACGTCCTCTTCCAGAACAGCAAGCTGCACCTGCAGGCGGGCTTCTCCGCCATGCCGCAGTACACCTACAAGAACACGGCCATCTACGATTCCGCGACGGGCGTCAACACCCCGCGCATCTACGAGGACAACCGCTGGAACTACTCCCCGCAGGTGATGATGTTCTTCGATATGAGCGAAAACTCTTCCCTGCGCTTCTTCTACCGGGGCACCTCCAGCCAGCCGTCCACCGAGCAGCTGATGCCCGTGCCGGACAACACGAACCCGCTTCGCGTGAGCTTCGGCAACCCGACGCTGACCCCCTATTTCTCTCACAATATCAACGGCGAGTTCCGCTACAACAATCGCGAGCGCTTCGCCTCGTTCAACGCCCGCTTCAACGGCGGCTTCACGCAGAACCAGATCTCCAGCCTGGTGATCACGGGCTCGAACGGCGGCCAGTACACGATGCCCTTCAATGCCCCTTCGACGGGCAACGCCGGCGTCAACTTCTTCGGCAACTTCCCCTTCGGCAAGTCCGCCTTCTCGGTCAATACGACCACGGGCGTGAACTGGCGCCAGTCCTTTGCCTACGAAGGTGTGGGCGTGGACATGTCCAAGTACACCGAGGAGGGCTTCTATGAGTTCATGAACTGGTTTGTCGACCAGTTCAACGATCCGGCCTACTACAAGGCCCACATCGTCGAGAATTTCACCGACAACCTCAATTTCACCGAGCGCCTCCGCTTCACCTACCGCGGCACCGCGCTGCAGGCCACGCTCGGCGGCAGCACCAACATGAGCCAGACCTGGTACACCCAGAAGGGCGACGCGGCCGACAAGGCCACCAAGGCCGCCCGGAACAGCCAGACCTGGAACAATGCCGTGACCGGCGAACTGACCTGGAACTGGACCCGGATCGGCCTGTCCCTGACGGCCGACGCCAACTACCGCTGGTACAACGGCTACACCACGCCGGTGGATCCCCAGACGATCATCAACCTGCGGGTGGCCAAGACCCTCGGCTCCGCCAACCTCTCCCTTTATGTGGCCGACCTGCTCGGACAGTCCCGCGCCTTGCGCGTGTCTGACGCCAGTTCGCAGCATGTCGAGACCCTGAGCAACACCCTCGGGCGCTATGTCATCCTGTCGTTCTCCTACAACTTCGGCTCCTTCGGCGGCCGCGGGCGTGGCGGAAACCGGGGCGGCGGCAACTTCCGGGGCGGTCCCGGCGGCGGCCCGGGCGGCATGCCCCCGATGGGCGGCGGACGTCCTCCCATGATGTAAAGGCAAAAGCGGCTTGCAAACGCAAGCCGCTTTTTGTATCTTTGCAAGTTATGATTCCGGAGATTCTCAGAGCCCTGCTGACCGGCGTGATCGCCGCCGTGCCCATCGGACCCATTTTCGTGATGGTGGTCCAGCGCACCCTCTGCCACAGCCGCCGCGCCGGCATGATGGTCGGCCTGGGCGCCGCGGCGGGAGACCTGGTCTATGCCACCGTCGGCCTGCTGACCCTCGAACTGATCAAAAGCTTTGTCCTGGACCACCAGGGCGTGTTCATGCTCGTGGGCGGCGTGATCATCGGCGCCATCGGCGTATCGATGTTCACCCGCGAGGTGTCCCTGTCGCTTCCCGAGGAGAAGCGACAGGTGTCGGACTGGTCCTGCGCCCTGCAGGCCTTCACCAGCACCCTGTCCAACCCGGCGGCGCTGGCCACGATGCTGGCCTTGCTGACGGGCTTCGGCCTGGGCGTGGGGAGCCGTACGCCGGTGTGGCTGCTCGCCCCGCTGATCGGCCTGGGGGAAGTGCTGTACTGGACCCTCGTGACCTTCCTGCTCGCGCGTTTCCTGCGGATCAACGAAAAGGTCCTGCGCATCGTCAGCAAGGTGGCGGGTGCGCTGGTATGTGTGTTTGCCGTCGTGCTTGTGGTGCGCGGCGCCCTGATGTTAATCGGTAACTGACCATGGATATCAAAGGTATTTTCAGCAACTGGATTGTCAAGAACGTCCTGCTGGCCGTGGCCTTCGTGCTCGCGGTTGTGCTGCTGACCAATCTGCTCCTTTCGGGCATCACCCATCACGGCAAGGAGATCGCCGTGCCGGATTTCACCAATATGACCTACCAGGAGGCCCGCAAGGCCGCTTCCGAAGCCCACGTGCGCGTCCTGGTGACGGACTCCGTCTATGTCAAGCGGCTCAGGCCGGGCGCCGTCTATATGCAGACGCCCAAGGCCGGCGACCACGTCAAGCGCGGCCGCCGCATCCGCCTGACCACGAACACGACGGTCCCCAAGGAGGTCGTGATGCCGGCCCTGGTCGGCTTCTCGATGCGCCAGGCCAAGGCCGAACTGGCCCGCAGCGGCCTCGCGCTGGGGCGCCTGATCTACGTGCGTGACATCGCCACCAACAACGTCCTGCGCCAGCAGCGCGGGGGCGTGGATATCAAGGCGGGCACCCGCCTGGCGAGCGGCACCACCATCAACCTCGTCGTCGGCCTGAACCCCGACGACAACATGACTTTCGTGCCCAAACTCGTCGGCAGGCAGTACCTGCACGCCGTGGACCTCACGCAGGAGAACTCGCTCAATGTCGGCCGGCTCCATTTCGACGAGACGGTCAGGACCTATGCCGATTCCGTGAGCGCCGTCGTGTACCAGCAGCGCCCCGCCGCCTCCGAGAAGGTGCGGATGGGCTCCGAGGTCACGATGTCGCTGACCACCGATCCCGCCAAACTCCCGAAGACAACAGACAGGAAATGAGGCAGGACGGCGCGCAGGAGATGTTCGAGCACTTCCGCCTGGAAGTGGATCCCGGGCAGGCGCCCGTGCGGATCGACAAATATATGTCCACCCACCTCGAGGACACCTCGCGCAGCCGCATCCAGCAGGCCTTCAAGGAGGGATATGTCCGGGTGGGGGAGACTCCCGTCAAGTCCAACTACATCGTCCGCCCGGGCGACGTGATCCGCTTCGTGATGCCCTACCGGCGCCGCGGCCTCGAGATCATCCCGCAGGACATCCCCCTGGACATCGTCTATGAAGACGACGACGTGCTCGTGGTCAACAAGCCCGCCGGCATGGTGGTCCATCCCGGCCACGGCCACTACGAAGGCACGCTCATCAACGCCCTCTCGCACCACCTGGGGATCAGCCAGGATGCCGATGCGATGGACGAGCGGATGGGGATCCTGGTGCACCGCATCGACAAGGACACGAGCGGCCTGCTCGCCGTGGCCAAGAACGACGAGGCCCAGCTCCGGCTCGCCCGCCAGTTCTTCGACCACAGCATCGAGCGCCGCTACAACGCCGTGGTCTGGGGTGACATGCCCGAAGACGAAGGCACGGTCGAGAGTTTCATCGGGCGCGACCCGGGCGACCGCCTGCGTTTCCGCAGCGTGGAGGACGAGGAGCGCGGCAAGCGCGCCGTCACCCACTGGCGCGTGCTGGAGCGCTTCGGCTTCGTGACCCTGGTCGAGTGCAAGCTGGAGACCGGCCGCACGCACCAGATCCGCGTCCACATGTCCCAGTTGGGGCATCCGATCTTCAACGACGAGCGCTACGGCGGGGCGGAGATCCGCAAGGGGACCATCTACGCCAAGTACAGACAGTTCATCCACAATTGCTTCGAGCTCTGCCCGCGGCAGGCGCTCCATGCCCGGACCCTGGGCTTCGCGCATCCGCGCACCGGGGAGTGGCTGCAATTCGATTCCGCGCTGCCGGAGGACATGGCCGCCCTCCTGGACAAATGGCGCAAATACTGCGGCCAGATGCCTGAAGAATGAGAAAGCCGCAGATCCTCATCTGGGCGCTGTGCGCCCTGTCCGCGCTGCTGCTGAGCCTGCCCTGGCTGGTTCCGCATACCGGGGCGCTGGTGCTCGTCGCCTTCGTGCCGCTGCTCTGCGCGGATGAATTCGCGCGGCAGGGCGGACTGCGCGCGACGTGGATCTACCCCGCTGCAACCTTCGTCGCCTGGAATGCCGCCACGACCTTCTGGGTGTGTAACGCCACGGTCGGCGGCGGGATCTTCGCCGTGCTGGGCAACGCCTTCCAGATGCTGCTGGTCTGGCTGCTCTTCCGCCTGGCGAAAAAGAAAATGGGCGGCGTGCTGCCCTACATCTTCCTGGCGGCGATGTGGATCGCCTGGGAGCGGCGCTACTTCGCCGTGGACATCTCCTGGCCCTGGCTCACGCTGGGCAATGCCTTCGCGCAGAGCACCCGCTCGGTCCAGTGGTATGAGTACACCGGCACGCTCGGCGGCTCGCTATGGGCCTGGGCGGCCAATCTCGGCATCTTCGGCCTGCTGGTGGCTTCTGCGGACGGATACTGGCGGCGGTGGAACGCCCTCGCGCGCGTCTGTGCCGCCCTGGGCATCACGCTCGTCGTGGCCGGACCGGTCGTGCTCTCCAAATGCATCTGGGCCTCCTTCGAAGAGCGCTCCGAGGCCACGGTGGACGTGGTGATCGGCCAGCCCAACTTCGACCCCTACCAGAAGTCCGGCTCCGCCTCCGCTTTCGGCGACGGCTCGTCTCCGGTGATGTCCCATGCGCAGCAGACCTCCGTGCTGCTGGATGAATTCGCCGCCGCGCTCGAAGCCCGGCCTGCCGGGCGGCCCGTCATGATGCTCGCCCCCGAGACCTTCACCGGCGACATTTTCAT
>JAFTGA010000052.1 GCA_017458145.1 Bacteroidales bacterium
AGTAGCGCCGTACATTGCAACGATAACGGAATGCTTATCAATCCATTTTGCGGATGAGTTGCTTAGTCCAGTTTCTGATATTGTAGACTCGGTTGAATAAATCCGATTGAAATTGACCTCCTTCGTATTAAGCCAAGGAATACCTCCACCATAGTATTCTTCTACAGTGCTTTTAGGTGTTCCTCCACTACAGACTTTCTTGCAAAGACTACCTATTTTAGTCAATTTCCACTCTTCCATAAATGAGAATTTAGCAAACAACATTTAGTTCTTGTTGCCATATTTTGCGGCTTCCTCTTCAAGCAAAAGGAATCGGTCAAAATCGCTTTGGTACAGGCGATCTTGAATGACGCGAAACTTCTCCCATTCGGTTTCTGCATGGATTTTTGCCATTTCTGCAGAGACTTTTCCGGCGTCTTGCAAAACCTCGCGGTCCATTAGCGTCAGGAATCCGTTAAGACGGGTTTCCCAATCCTCCATTGTCATGGGAACATGTCTCATGGCCATGCTCTCGGCCAGATCCAGATATGCCGTAACCATACGGCTTAGAATGCCTAATTCCTCCTCGCTTAAGTAGTTCTTCGCAATAGTGACATCAGATTTACGAATCTTGCCGTCGGGTGCATCTGCCCAGGTGGTGAGCCCCATGTGCTCTTTCTCTGCATCCGCACGTTCGATAATCAATTCAGCTGCGGTATGCCCGTGCACAGCATAATGTAACTTGTTCTGAACAGTGGCGTAAAAACGGATGGTTGCCGGAGCTTGCGGGTCATAATCCAGCGATGTCGCATAGATATCCGTAATCTTTTGATAGAACTTACGCTCACTCATTCTGATTTCACGGATTCGCTCCAACTGGGCATCAAAATACTTATCCGTTAAGAAACTACCTTCTTTAAGACGGACATCATCCATGACCCAGCCCTTAATGGTGTATTCCTTTACAATGGAGTTCGCCCACTTGCGAAACTGCACGGCACGTTCGTTATTAACCTTAAACCCTACAGCAATAATGGCTTGCAAGTTGTAATGATCCACGTTCCTGGTCACCTGCCGGCTTCCTTCCTGTCGAACTGTTAAGAATTTCTTAATAGTTGCATCAGGAGACAGTTCACCATCTTCAAAAATGGTTTTCAGATGTTGACTGATAGCCGCAACTGTTACTCCATAGAGTTCTGCCATCAATCGCTGCGTGAGCCAGATATTCTCATCTTCATACCGCAATTCTACACTCAGTGGCTTGTCCCCAACAGAAGCAACATAGGACAGATACTCTGCCGCACTGGAACGTATTGTTATTTCTTTTTTCTTTGCCATAAACTAAATTTTTAACTTCTTTAAAGTTAATAAATTAAACGCGTATATGCAAGGATAAAATGAGAATTCAGTAGGTCATTTGTCCGGACATAAGCATTGGTAGCATGGAATCTCTGAGCAAAGCAAGATCTGCATTCTGTGCCTCGATATTGCGTTTCAGGCAATAAATAGTCTGGAGTTGGTAGTCGAAGGCTTTTAGTTCGACAGAAGGGGGACATGAAAATAATATCTTTTTCATGTTCGCTTGACTGATTTTTGCTTGTACTGCACCCGTAACAGAGGATTTGATAACCTTTCTAAGCAATGCACAGTGAAGCATTTCTGTAGAAAACCCATTATCTCCTTGCAAGACGTGAGCATGATTATTGGGCCAGAATTTCCCCGTTACATACTGCAAAAAAGGATAACCCTCCTCAGTCATAACACTACCGTCCTCTCCCATAAGAAGATATATTCCATCAAAGATATAGTTATCCACATAATCCATAATGGAAGTAGCGCCGTAATATGGATATACCTTAGACATTTGATCTCTTTCCTTTCCAGATAGAGGCTTACGTTTGCTATCGAATATCTGGGATATTTCAAGAAGGTTTTTTACTTGCCATCCTTGGGGGATTAAACCCAGCTCTGAATCCACAAACGGCCCATCCTTAAACAGCTCAAAATCAACGAACCAGGACTTATATAAAGCCTGTGCTTGCTCTTCTAAATTATGATTTCTTGGCCTTCTTGGGGTCAAGGAACGATACCTGTGGCGATATGTGGAGCAGGCATACATTAGGCTATAAACTTGCGATGAGAGAGTTTGACATTGGTTTGATTCACCATTGCATATCGCATGGTGGTATCAATCTTCACGTGGCCGAGCAGTTTCTGCACTTGTTCCACGGGCATTCCTTTATCGATAGCCATTGTTGCAAGTGTCCGGCGGAACTTATGCGGGTGGATTCGAGCAATCTTGAGTCCTCGGCCCAACTGCCGAAGCCTCACTTCGACGCCAGAGATCTGCAATCGCTCATGGGGCTTATCGAGAGAAACGAACAATGCCGGATTCTTGTCTTTTCTGGATTTCAGATACTGCTGAAGATGAATCTTGGTGCGAGCATTGAAATAAACAATACGCTCCTTGTTCCCCTTCCCGAACACGATGCATTCCCGTTCGTTAAAATTGACATCGGCACGATTGAGCTTTACCAATTCACCCACACGCATCCCGGTGGATGACAACAGGTCAATAATGGCAAGATCGCGGATGTTCTTGCAGTTATCCCTGAGAATCTCCATGTTCTCGTCCGAGATAGTCTCTTTGACCTGCTCTCCGGTTTTTACCTTGTGAATCCTGCGGACAGGGCTCTTCAATATAAAGTCCTCGTCTTCCAACCAAGAGAAGAACGAAGAGAAGATCCTGCGGATGTTGTCGATGGTGACTTTGCTGGATTTGTGCTTTTTCTGGAAGACAGCCAAGTATGCCCGGAGGTCATCTGTACTATAGTCTTTGACCGCTTTGGGCATATACCGGAACAGTTGCTTGACCGTTGTCTCATAATACTTGATGGTTTTTCCGGAGCAGCCCTCTACAAGCTTTGCCGAGAGGAAAATCTCCAGCAGACGATTATTGGAGACAATGTCCTCCTGGACTTTGCCACCTTCGTCGATGAGAGTATAGCCGCTCAGCGTCTGAAGCAAGACACTGCTCAGCTGTGTCATCTGGTCTACTGTCAATGTTCCGGACATTGCCTCGGTAATCTGGGTGATAAAAGTTTCTTTCATATCCTCTATGTTTACAATGAACAAAGAGGATAATATACACTATTTCAGTTCAAAACCAATCGAGGCCAATTGTTTACGAATTTCTTCCTCCAGCCGATGGGATTCTTTGAACATTTCGGAAAGCTCTCCTGTAAGACGAGTCATCTTCTCTTCGAAGGGCTCGCCGTCATCCTCTTTCTCTGCAATACCAACATAGCGACCTGGAGTGAGGATGTAATCTTGTTTGGCGATATCCTCAAGTGTAGCCACAGCGCAGTAGCCCTTTTCGTCTTCAAGGGTGCCTTCGACAAATTTATCATAGGTCTCGGCAATTTTGAGAATATCTTCTTCTGTAAGTTCACGCAGACGACGTGTGACCATTGTGCCCATATTGCGAGCATCAATAAATAAAGTCTTGCCGGGTTGTTTCTTTGCTCGGTTAAGAAACCACAAGGAAACCGGAATCTGTGTGGAATAAAAGAGCTGGCCAGGCAAAGCAACAATGCATTCTACAAGGTCCGCCCTGAGGATATTCTCACGGATGGTTCCTTCTCCGCCACTTTGGGAGGAGAGCGAGCCATTGGCCAGCACCATACCAATCTTTCCGACAGGAGAAAGGTGATGAATCATGTGCTGCAGCCAGGCAAAGTTGGCGTTTCCTGCCGGAGGAATACCGTATTTCCAGCGGACATCGTCCTGCAATTTATCGGCTCCCCAGTCGCTCATATTGAACGGCGGATTTGCCATGACAAAGTCAGCTTTTAACGAAGGATGCTGGTCATTGAGAAAAGAGTCCGCATTTGCTCTTCCAAGATCCGCATCGATTCCTCGGATCGCCAAGTTCATCTGTGCCATTTTCCAAGTAGTAGGGTTGCTTTCTTGACCATAAACGGAAATATCAGCAATCTTTCCCTGATGACGTTCAATGAATTTGGCGGACTGTACGAACATGCCGCCGGATCCACAAGCCGGGTCAAACACGCGACCGTGGTATGGCTTCAAAACCTCAACGAGCGTACGCACAATGCATGCTGGCGTATAGAATTCTCCTGCGTTCTTTCCCTCTTGAGAGGCAAACATCGAGAGACAATATTCATAGGTTCGACCAAGAATATCCTTGCTATCACCGTGTTCCTTCATGTTGATGTTCGTGAAGAGATCAACGACATCGCCCAAGCGCTGTTTTTCCAGTTCAGGACGGGCGAAATTCTTCGGAAGGATGCCTTTAAGCTTAAGATTTTCGCTCTCAATCTTTCGCATTGCCTCATCGATGACAAGCCCGATCTCCGGAGTATGCGCTGCGGCTGCAATTTCCTCCCACCTGGCTTTCGTCGGTACCCAAAAGATATTGACGCTTGTGTACTCATCTTTATCTTCTTCCATGCCGAATCCTTCTGCTACTAGCTCAGCGTGGCGCTGTTCAAAACGATCGGAAATGTATTTAAGGAAAATTAGTCCAAGCACAACATGCTTGTACTCTGAGGCGTCCATACTACCTCTCAAAACGTCTGCCGCGTTCCAGATCTGCTTTTCAAATCCGACGTCAGCCGTGTTTTTTTGGGCCATAATAATACTGTTATCGTTTAATTGCTGTCTCGAACAAATTTAATGTTTTTTTATGTTATTTACGTCATAAATATAGATTTTCCCTTCTCCGAGGACTAGACCAAATACGAATTCGAAATAACCAGATTCGCTTCGCCGGTCAGAAGGACGAAGAACGCGACTATTCGAAAGGAGTGGAGCAAATCGCCACCCTGTCGCCCGCCGGGGCGGCGATTCCGTTTTTGGATTTCCGGGGGAAAATCCGTAGATTAGCCAGACCAATCAACCACCGCGTATGAATCTCCTGAAACCCCTGCTTTTTTGCCTGGCGCTGTCCGCCAGCTTCAGCCTCCGCGCTGAACAGATCCCCCTGGTCCCCCTGCAGAACCGCGACACCGGCGCGCCGCAAGGCACCGCCTGGGGCGTGCCCTTCGCCAAGGGCGCCGTCCGCCCGGCAGAGACGGCTTTCACGCTGACGGACGCGAACGGTCGGACCATCCCCTCCTCCGCCTGGACGCTGGCCACCTGGCCGGACGGCTCGCTGAAATGGCTCGGGATGGCGACGAACGCGGCGCAAGGGAGCCTGACGCTCCATGTCCAGCCCGCCCCGAAGGCGCGGGGCCGCAAGGCCGCCTCCGTGCCCGCTCCGCGTACCCTGGTGCAGCAGACGCCGGAAGGCCTCCGCGTGGATACGGGCGTGATGACCTGCCTGTTGCCCGCGGACGGATCGAGCTTCATCCGCGAACTCTCGCTCGGCGGCAGGCTGATCGCCTCGGACGGCGAACTGGTGGCGCGCTGGGAGCGCCGCAGCGGCTCTGCGCGGATGCGTACCGTCACGCAGGAAGAATGCCTGGGCCGGGTGGAGAAGGTCACGCTCGTGCAGGACAACCCGATGCGCGCCGTGGTCAAGGTCGAAGGCCGGCACCGGGCCGAAAGCGGCCGTGAATGGCTCCCGTATGCCGTCTACTGCATTTTCTATGCGGACCTGCCCACGATCCAGCTCACGCACTCGTTCGTCTTCGACAGCGACGGGCGCGAGGATTTCCTCGCCGGGATCGGCGTGCGCTTCCGCGTCCCGTTCCGCGAGCAGGTGCACAACCGCCATGTCCGCTTCGCGGGCGACGGGCAGGACGGTGCCGGGTTCTGGTGCCAGCCGGTCCGGCTGGCCCCGGGCTACCGGCCGAGCGCGGGCAGCCTCTTCGTGGACAACTATCAGCCCTACCTGCGCGGCGCCCGTCTTCCCGACGAGCAGCAGCTCTCCGAGTCCGAACGGGCGGCGCTGCTGACCTGCCCCGTCTGGGGCGACATGCGCCTCGTGCAGACGGGCTCCAACGGCTTCACGATCGACAAGCGCACCACGGAGGCGAGCTCCTGGGTGCATTATGTGGAGGGGACGCGCTCGCTGGGCGGCGCGCTGCTGGGCGACTGCAGCGGCAGCCTGTTCGTGGGCGTGAAGGACTTCTGGCAGAACTACCCCGCGGCACTGCACGTGGACCGCGCAGGCGAGCCGGCCGGGTACCTCACGGCCTGGCTCTGGGCGCCGGACGGGCCGGCGATGGACATGCGCCACTACGACACCGTGCCGCACGACCTCAGGATCAACTACGAAGACTACAAAGCAGGGTGGGAGTCCCCCTACGGCGTGGGACACCGCTCCACGCTGGAAATCCGCCTGTTCGACGGGATCCCTGCGAATGAGGAACTGCTCGCCGTGGCGAAGGCCGTGCAGAAGCCCCTGCAGTACAGCTGCACGCCGGAGTATCTGTATTCCGTGCACGCATTCGGCGACTACTGGGCGCTCCCCCGGCCGGAGCATCCGGTCTATGCGGAGATCGAGCGGCAGCTGGACGAGAACCTGGAGTTCTACCGCCGCCAGATCGACGAGCGCTCCTGGTACGGCTTCTGGAACTACGGAGACGTGATGCACAACTACGACTTCACCCGCCACGACTGGCGCTACGATATCGGCGGCTGGGCCTGGAACAACGTGGAGCTGGCGCCGAACGTGCTGCTGTGGACCTGCTTCCTGCGCACCGGGCGCGAGGACATCTGGACGATGGCCGAGGCCCTGGAGAAGCACGCCAGCGAAGTGGACGTGCACCATCTGGGACAGTTCGCCCCGCTGGGCTCGCGCCACAACGTCTCCCACTGGGGCGACGGAGCCAAGCAGCCGCGCATCAGCTACGCCGGGATGAAGCGCTATCTGTACTACCTGACCGGCGGCGATCCCCTCACGGGCGACCGGATGAAGGAGCAGCTCGGCGCCGAGAAGGCTTACGACCACGCCCGCCGGATCAGCACCTGGGGCGCCGTGGGCGGGACCTATATCCGGTCTTCGCTCAACGACTGGGGCTACTATGCCGGCAACTGGATGATCGAGTGGGAGCGGACCGGAGACACTTTCTGGCGCGACCGCCTGCTCAACTCGATCCGGGACCTGACGGCCCTGAGCCGTATCAGCGGCCGGCTGGCTTTCGACTATTTCGACCCGGAGACGGGGCGCTTCATGGTGTGGCTGAATGAGCAGCCTGCAGCGCAGACGGACCGCCGCCGGCCGCTGCCCGAAGTCAACGCTCCGGCATCCGAGTTTGTCCCGGCTTCCACGCTCAGCGACAAGAAGCTGCGCGAGCTGGTGGGCTGGCGCCTGTCGGAGATCCGCCCGGACTCGTTCAGCACCATTTTCGGCATCCCGGAGCTGCTCGCGGACATCCGGGCCACGGTGGACGCTCCCGAATTCTGGAAATACGTGGACAACTCCTTCCGGGCCCTCGCCCATGTCGGAGGCGGGAGCATGACCGGCCCGCGGATGGCGGCCTGGATTGCGGATGCCGAGGGCGATGCCGAGATGGGCGCGCTGGCCTGGAGAAACCTGCTGGACAACGGGCAGACGCTCAAGGAAAGCGACGGCACGCCCGCGCAGCCGCATCCGCTCGGAGAACGGATCGCAACGCCCGACCTGGTCAAGCCCTACGGGGAGCCGCATTTCCTCGGCAGGGACGCCGGCTGGCAGCTCCACACGCCGAGCACGGTCCAGTGGCTGCTCAACGCCATCGAAGTGATGGAGTGGGCACAGGGGGCGGCTACGGATTGACGCTTGCTTATACCAGCCGGATACAGCTGATCGTGCGGCCGCAGGACAGTCCCTCGCGGCGCGCGGAGAAGAAGGAGGTATCGGTATAGCTGTCGATACCGCAGACCTGGATGCCTGAGGCGGGCACGCCGGCCTCTTCCAGCAGCCACTTGTTGGCCTTGAAGAGATCCAGATGGTGTCCATCGGCCATCGGGATGCCGCTGCGCCCCGGGCGGAACGACCAGATGTCCTCCAGCGGGAATCCCTGCTCCTTGAAGAACTGGACCACCTCTTCGCCGACCTGGAAACTCTCCGGTCCGATGGCCGGACCGATGGCGGCGCGGACTTCCCCGGGCTGGCAGCCGAACTTGTAGCGCATCTCAAAAAGGACCTTCTGCGAAATGCGCTGTACGGTCCCCTTCCAGCCGGAATGGACGGCGGCAACCACGCGGCGGCGCTCGTCATAGAAAAGGATCGGCACGCAGTCGGCCGTGTGCACGCCGATACCCACGCCGGGCAGCGCCGTGATCAGGGCGTCGAAGCCCTGCAATTCGTCCTGCGTATAGTCGGGACGGTCGATGACCGCGACGCGGAAGCCGTGGATCTGGTGGCCCTGGATGACGGGGAAAGGAAGGGAAGAATCCCGGCGTGTCGAAAAAGCCTCGACGCCGAATCCGAGATCGTATTGAAGAAGTGTCTCTTGGCTGCTCATGTCAAGAGCAAATATAGTAAAAAAACGGCAGCTGGCGCCGCTGGAGGCCGATAATATTTTAGTTATTTTCAAGCCCCGGGAAATAGCTCTCCCCGGCAGGAGGCCTAAAAAGAAACAACTTTGTTTTTGCCGCTATTTTACAATAAGTAAGGCTTTCCTCATCTATTGATTGATCCGGAGCACCCGCACGCCCGTGGCGTCGCGGGAAGCATCGAGCCAGGCCTGCAGCGTCCGCGGCTCCACGACCACTTTCTTCGCTGCCGAAGAGGCGTGGATGAAGCCCAGGCGCCCGTCCGGCTTCTCGCGGTAGGCGATCACCACGTGCGAGACGTCCAGCCCGTCGATGCGGGTTGTCAGGCAGAGGATGTCACCGCTCCGGATGCGGTCCTCGGCAGCGGAGAGTTTCTCCTTGGGCAGGTAGCAGCGGGGAATGGCGTTCACCCCGGCTTCCATCGCGGCGATGCGCGCGCGGTTGTCCCGCGCGTACTGCGACTCCCCTTTCAGGGGCGCATAGCGGTCCGGATGCTCGGACATGAAGCGAATCGGACGCGTGTCGGCGACTCCGCCCAGCTCGGGCGTGACATCCCGGAAAAGGCCGGCGTCGATGCCCTGCTGCACCCACTCCGTGGTGTAGTGCAGGCGGGAGGCATAGCCGTCCACGACCCCGCCGCGGTAGCGCGAGGCCTGCAGGGTCCGGGCCAGGTCCTCGAAGGAGGCCCGGGCGCCGCAGCGCTGCACCGTCTGCACAAGGCCCAGGCAGGTCTCGGCGAAGAGGATGCAGTCCGTGCGGGTCAGGTAGATGCGCAGGCGCTCTTCCCTGCCCTCCTGGGTGCCCGCCTCGTAGGGCTGGCCCAGCAGGGCTTTCGCGGCCTGCACCATCATCGCGGGTCCGTCGGCCCGGGGCGCAGCCGCCATCTGCTGCATCACCATCTCGGCCAGGGCGATGTCATCCGCCGTGGACACGTAGTTCTGGGCTGGAGCGATCGTCCAGGAGACCAGGAGCAAGAGTATCAGTATCAGGCGTTTCATTTGATCAGTGCTTTACCGGTCCGGCCGTCGATGCAGATCTGCAGGTCCTCCGGGAAGCGGACGAGCCGCAGGTAGTCCGTCTCGACCTCGGCGCTCATCGCGTCCAGGCGCGCCGCATCGAAGCCCTCGCCCGGACGGGCGTAGGGATTGACGTTGACGTAGCCGGCGTTGAAGGAAGTCATGTTCTGGAAGAAGTGCGTGCCCTGGCTCGGGTCCACCCGGAAATGCTCCAGGCAGCACTCCACGATGGCGCGGGCCTCGGAGATGTCGCTCCACTGCACAGGCACGCCCAGCGTCGGGATGCTGGATCCCCAGCGCCCGTAGCCCACCAGGACGTAGTTGCGTCCTTCGGCGCGCAGGCGCGCGTTGAGTTCCTTGAGATCCGTGGCCATCTCGCGCGTCTTGAGAGCGTCGAAGGCCTCCTCGCGCAGATACACCACGTCGCGCACGCCCTTGATCCAGCCCGGCCCGATCGCACTGCCCGAGCGGACGAGCGCGCCTTCGGTGTCGATCCCGGACCAGTCCACCTCGGCGTCCAGGCCGTCCAGGGAGATGGGCCGCACCTGCAGGACGTTGAAGATGGCGGGCGCGTCGGCGCCGCGGTCCAGGTTGGCCGCGAACTCGATCTCCACCCCGCACTTGACCTCCTTCTGCATGATGTCCAGCAGTTCATTGAGGATGTCGGCGAGCGGGAAGGTGTTGTATTTGAGGATGTGCGCGAAAGTGACGAATTTCGGGCCCTGCGGGGCCGGCGAGTCCACGATGCGCATATTCTCGTAGTCGTAGGTGGAGACCACCTTCGCGAAATTGCGGAAGGCGCCGCAGTCCGTGATCGGGATGCGGTCCAGGTTGACGGCATCGTCGACGGAGGTCTTGAACTTGTCCGGCTGCAGGTTCAGCGCGAACATCGCCTGCTGCGTCTCGGTCATCGTCTGCTCGGGCGTGGAGGTCTGCAGGACGTTGCGCGGGTACTTCGGCGAGAAGCGGAGCACCTGGTCGCCGTCCACGACGGCCTTGCCCAGGCCGAAAGCCACCTTCGCGACGCCGTCTTCCGGCGTCTCGTAGCCGATCGGATAGAAGTTGACCGAGCGGGCCACGCCCGAGAAGGTCGGGAAATACCAGCCGCGGTCCTCGCTGCCGCAGACTTCCTGCAGCACGATCGCCATTTTCTCCTCGGCGATCACGTTGGCCGTGGCGGTGATGTATCCCCTCGACGAGGCGAAGTACACGGAGGCATAGACGCTCTTGATGGCCTTGGAGAGCAGGCGCAGCTGCTGGTCCTCGTTCTCCGTGTGCGGGATCATATAGGTCGAATAGACACCCGCGAAGGGCTGGTAGTAGGAGTCCTCCAGCTTGGAGGAGGAGCGCACGGCCAGCGGCTTGCGGACGTGCCGGATGAACACGCGCAGCGCATCGGTGAGCTTCTGCGGGAGCGTGGACGCCACGAATTCCGAGAGGATCTCGGCGTCGGAGAGATCCGCGTTGATGACGTACTGGAGGCCGTTCTCCCGGATGAAGCGGTCGAAGTAGTCGGTGGCGATCACCAGGGTGCGCGGCACGAGCACACGCACGTCCTCCCACTTGTCGTAGAGGTCGTATTTCTGCAGGATGTGGTTCAGGAACGCCAGTCCGCGCGCCTTGCCGCCGATCGAGCCCCGGCCCACGCGGGCGAACCAGATGGCGTCGTTGTAGGTCTCGGGATCGAAACTGGCCACGACGCCCAGCCCCTGGTTGATGCGGTAGTCGCGGATCATCCGCAGGTTCATCTCACGCACGTGCGCCACGTCCTCGTCGGATTGGATGCGGATCGGGCGGAAGAGGTCGCCGATCGCGAAGATGCCGCGTCCGTAGAGCCAGCGGGAGATATAGTTCTTGTCGGCGAGTTTGCGCAGGGCGCGGTCGGACATCCCGGCCACCACCCTCTCGAACTCGTAGAGGTTGCGCGCCCGCGCAGTCTCCTGCCCGGTGTCGGGGTCCGTGACGATGAAGTCGCCGAAGCCGAACTCGCGGCCGATGTAGTCGGAGACGTCGTGCGTGAGCGTCTTGGAGGATTTGCGGGCGAAGCCCACGCCCAGCTGTTCGGCCACGGCGCGCATGCTCTCCTGCGAGGACTGCATCAGGAAAGGCATCGTGGGGTTCTCGCGCCGCACCAGGCGGCACAGGTCGATGCCTGCGTCGATCTTCTCCAGCTCGGGTTTGTCGCCCTTGTGGACGACGAAACCGATGTCGGAGATGATGCCGATGATGTTGGACTTGTATTTCTGGTAGTAGTCGAAGGCCTCGTCGTAGCACGTGGCCATCAGGATCTTCGGGCGGGCGCGCTTGCGCAGGAATTTCTGCTCCTCGTTGAGCGCGTCGCGCACCGCTTCGCTGTTCTGCTGGAGGACCAGCTTGTAGAGCAGCGGCAGGTAGGTCGAGTAGTAACGCACGGAATCCTCTACCAGCAGGATGACGCGGGCGCCCAGTTCGAGGCAGTCATGCTCGGCGTTCATCTTGTCCTCCAGGAGTTTGATGATGGCGATGATCACGTCGGTGCTGTTGTTCCAGCAGAAGATGTAGTCGATCCCGGCCGGATCGCGTTCCGCGATGTTGCGGAAGATCTCCTTGGAGAAGGACGACAGCAGGACGATGGGCGTGTCCGGCAGGAGGTCTTTGGCCTTCGAGGAGAACTCGAATACGTCCATCTTGCCGACGTTGTACATCGTGATGATCAGGTCGAAGCCCTTGTCGTTCCGCAGGACCTCCAGTGCGTCGGTCGTGGACTCCGCCCGCACGACGGCCGGCGGATTGCTCAGGTTGAGCTGTTCGTAGTCCTGGGCGATCTGCGCCTCGATGTGTCCGTCCTCCTCGAGGGAGAAACTGTCATAATTGTTACAAACCAGGAGGATTCGGCGAATCCTCCTGGCCATCAATTGTGTATAATCGGTGTTACTGCTCATAAATCAGCTTAGACCAGTCCCTGGTCCACCATCGCGTTGGCCACCTTGATGAAGCCAGCGATGTTGGCACCCTTGACATAGTTGATGTAGCCGTCCTCCTCGGTGCCGTATTTCAGGCAGGCCGCGTGGATGTCGGACATGATGCGGTGCAGGTGCTCGTCGACCTCCTCGGCCGTCCACTTCTGGCGGATGGAGTTCTGCGTCATCTCCAGACCGGAGGTGGCCACACCGCCGGCGTTGGACGCCTTGCCCGGGGAGTAGAGCATCTTCTTGTCCTGGAAGATGGCGATGGCTTCCGGCGTGGAGGGCATGTTGGCACCCTCGACCACGCACCAGCAGCCGCCCTTCACCAGGTTCTCCGCGTCGGCCTTCTCGATCTCGTTCTGCGTGGCGCAAGGGAGCGCGATGTCGCAAGGGATGCGCCAGGGACGCTCGCCCGGGAAGTACTGGGCCTGCGGGTACTTCGTGACATATTCCTTGATGCGGCCGCGACGGATGTTCTTGAGTTCGAGCACGAACTTGTGCTTCTCCTCATCCAGGCCTTCAGGATCGTAGATGAAGCCGTCTGAGTCGGACAGGGTCACGACCTTGGCACCCAGGGCCATCGCCTTCTTGGCGGCGTACTGGGCCACGTTGCCGGAGCCGGACACGACCACGGTCTTGCCCTCGAAGGATTCGCCGCGGGTGGCAAGCATCTCCTGGGCGAAATAGCACACGCCGTAGCCGGTGGCCTCCGTGCGGAGGAGGCTGCCGCCCCAGGCGAGGCCCTTGCCGGTCAGCGTGCCGGTGAACTCGTCGCGCAGGCGCTTGTACTGGCCGAACATATAGCCAATCTCACGGCCGCCCACGCCGATATCGCCGGCAGGCACGTCCGTGTCGGCGCCGATATGGCGCTGGAGCTCGGTCATGAAGCTCTGGCAGAAACGCATCACCTCCGCATCGGACTTGCCGCGCGGGCTGAAATCGGAACCGCCCTTGCCGCCGCCCATCGGGAGGGTGGTCAGGGAGTTCTTGAAGGTCTGCTCAAAAGCAAGGAACTTCAGGATGCTGAGGTTCACGCTGGCGTGGAAGCGGATACCGCCTTTGTACGGGCCGAGGGCGCTGTTCATCTGTACACGGTAACCACGGTTGATATGGATTTCGCCCTTGTCGTCGGTCCAGGGGACGCGGAACATGATGACACGTTCCGGCTCGACCATCCGCTCAAGGATCTTGAGATCCATCAAATAGGGGTAAGAGGTGACATAAGGCGCTACACTTTCCACCACCTCCCGGACAGCCTGGTGGAATTCCTTCTCGCCAGGGTTGCGCGCGATCAGCTCATCCATGAAGCGATCGACGTAGTTCTGAGTGAATTTGTCCATAATGTGGGAATTTAACTAACCGGATTCAAATTTAAAGAAAATTATTTAAAATCGTATCATCCCGCAGTATTTTTTGCTGCAAGATTCAGCCAACGGTTGAAAAAATGTCAGCGATTTTGACAAAATGTCCTGATTTTCAGACAATTAGACAGCATTTTGCGTCAAATTGTCCCAAAACGGCGGGTGGTCCGGGGATTGTATTTCATTCAGGCGTCCCGCAGTTGGGACAGCAAAGAAAAATGTTAAACAAATTTAAATTATAGGAGATTTGATTATGTATCCCGTTCGTAGAAACCAGGCTTGGATTCCGAGCATTTTCGGAGATTTGTTCGATGATTTCGCAGTGATGCCGGCGAAGCAGTTCGCCTCCCCTGCCGTCAACATCAAGGAGACCGATGCAGCCTTTGAGATTGAGATCGCCGCTCCGGGCATGACCAAGGACGACTTCGCTATCCGCGTGGACAACGACGAGGAGCTGGTGATCGCCCTCGAGAAGAAGCATGAGCACAAGGAGGAGAAGAAAAACGAGAATTACCTCCGCAGGGAGTTCTCCTACACTTCCTACCACCAGGCATTCACCCTGCCCGAAAACATCGATGTCGAGGCCATCAAGGCCAACATGACCAACGGCGTGCTCGGCATCGTGCTGCCCAAGAAAACCCCGGAGAAGCAGATCCCCGCTTCCCGTCACATCGCAATCGAGTAAGGAACTTTTATCCGAGGACCACGTCCAGGATCATCATCAGGGCAAAGCCCAATGCGAATCCGATCGTGGCAATGTTGGAGTGCTCGCCCTGGGAGGCTTCCGGGACGAGCTCTTCTATTACTACGTAGAGCATGGCTCCGGCGGCGAAGGCGAGCAGGTACGGCATCGCCGGGGTGACCGCCGAGGCGAGCAGCAGCACGAGCAGGGCGCCGACAGGCTCCACGGCGCCGCTCAACGCACCGATCAGGAAGGAACGGGCACGGCTGTTGCCCGCGGCGCGAAGCGGCATCGAGATGATGGCCCCTTCGGGGACATTCTGGATTGCGATGCCCAGCGACAGGGCCAGGGCGCCCGCCACGCTCATCCCCACGTCGGAACTCAGGGCTCCGGCGATGGCCACGCCCACGGCCATTCCCTCCGGGAAATTGTGGATCGTGACTGCCAGGGCCAGCATCGTCGTCTTGGAGAGCTGGCTCTTCGGCCCTTCCGGACCGCCGCCTGCGGGATGCA
The DNA here is from genome assembly GCA_017458145.1 of Bacteroidales bacterium. GTDB lineage: Bacteria > Bacteroidota > Bacteroidia > Bacteroidales > UBA932 > Cryptobacteroides. The sequence continues at coordinate 14,945 of JAFTGA010000052.1, forward strand.
GGTGCGGAGTGATGTAGTCGATCAGCAGCAGGAAGGCAAAGCCTCCGAGCAGGCCCACGGCCGCAGGCAGCACCGCCAGGGCCCCGCGGTCCGCGCACATCTCCATCGATGGAATCAGCAGCGACCACACCGAGGCGGCGACCATTACACCGGAAGCGAAGCCCAGCAGGACTTTCTGCAGACGGGCCGGCATCTCTTTCTTCATCAGGAACACGAAGGCCGAGCCCAACGCCGTACCGGCGAAGGGAATCAGCAGGGCGGTGAGGACAGCGTGATTCATATACAAGCGGGGGCGGTGTTATTCTTCTTTATTCTTGCGCGCGCTGTGCGGGACCATCCAGCGGTCCAGCACGGCGAGCACGCCCGGAAGCATCAGCAGGATGATCAGGATGGCGGACAATGCGCCCAGATACAGGCTGCGCAGGATCATCGGGATCAGGAAGTCGTCCAGCCACAGGCTGAGCGCATACGGGACCATCACGATGATCAGGCCCGAGGTCATGATCGAATGTCCGGCGCCCCGGTAGGCCGCACGGATGGAGGCGGCGACGTCCTGCGTGGTGCGCGCCGAGCGGTAATAGCTCGTCAGCAGGATCGAATAGTCGATGATGGCGCCCATCAGCACGCTCTGGACGATCAGGAAGGACAGGTAATACATCTCGGTGCCGCCCAGGCCGCTCACGAACACGTTGATGTAGTTGCCCGCCAGCACGGTCATGATCAGCGGGATGGGGATCAGCACGGAGCGGAAGGTCAGGGCTACGATCAGGAAGATGGACAGCACCGTCAGGAGGGTCAGCAGGAGCAGTTCCTTGGCAAATCCGTCGTGCGTCTCCTTGACCATGACGGATTCCCCGACCAGGTAGTGCGGGCCCGTCAGGACGGCATCCGAAAGGGCCTGCAGGCGGCTGACGAAGGCGAAGGTGGAGTCGGACTCGGTCCGGTAGCCGGAGATGATCGCGGCGAGCGAATAATCCTCCGCGCGCAGCGAGCCGAGGGCGCCGTCGATCTGGCTCCGGGCCTCCGCCACCTGCTCCTTCACCGCCTCGTCCAGGTACGGAGCGAGCGCGGGGCCGGCGAGCAGGGTATCGATCACGTAGGGCACCAGCTGAGACAGGCTCAGGCGCGTGTCGGGATCGCTGCCGCTGCGGCTTCCGGCGTAGAGATACAGCAGGTCCACCTGGTCGCGCGTGACCGGCAGGCCGGCGGCCGAAAGCACGCGGGCAACCTGCGCGGAGCCATATTTCCGGCCCGAGAGGGCCATCTCCGCCAGCCGCTCGAGCGGTGTGGGCGGGGTTTCCGGTTCGGGCTCCTCCGCCACGACGGGTGCAGGCGGGTCCTGTGTCACGGGAAGCGCCGCCAGGAGCGTGCTGTCCGCGGGCGCCGTGCGCAGCGAATCCCGCTGCAGGGCTGCCTGCGGGACCGTCTCGGCAACGGCCGGTACCGGCGCAGGGCCGGCGAGCAGCGCAGCGTCCAGCAGGCGTCCGTGCTCCTCGATCAGGGACACGTAGGACTTGGGGATGAAGGCGGCATAGCGCCTGTCGCTCAGGATATTTTTCCGGACGAACTGTGCGAATTCATACGGGGACATCGTCTCCTTGCCGGAGCGGCGCGTACGGCCGGCGAGGCGGAAGACGGTGTTGGCCTGGGACCGCTCGATGCCGAAGAAAGCGGCCATCTGCGCCGCCGTGAGCGGGGTCGCCGCCTGTTCGTAGGTATAGCCGGGAGCGGTCTCCTCCGGCTCCGGAGAGGGAGTCGGGAGCGGGGCGGAGAGCGAGTCGGCGGCCGCCACGGACAGCGAATCGGCAGCCGGAACAGCCAGGGCGGAGTCCGCCGACACGGCGAGCGAGTCCGGACGGGGCGCCTCCTGCGGGAGGGCCGGGCGGACGGGGGCCGGAGCAGGATCGGGATCCGCCGCACCCAGGCCGGAGGCCATCATCCGGTCCATCAGCGCGGAGGTGTCCAGCCCTTCCGGAGCCAGGCCGAGGGCCGCAAGTTCGGAAGCGGTCTGTTCGATCTGCGCGAGGCTCAGGCGCTCTTTCCGCTCGCGGTGGGTATAGGCGTAATAGACGATCTGCAGCAGGTCCTCGTTGAGCTGCGGGACATAGTCCGCAGCCAGGCGTGCCATCTCCCCCGCCGTGCGCGGCTCCAGCCAGATGGAAGGATAACTCAAGGCGGACTGCACGTAGGGATCGTCCGAAAGGCGCTCCAACAGCGCCGGCACGGCGGACTCCTCCTCCGTGGGATAGACCAGCATAATGGTATTCTGCGGAGGGAACACCTCCGTGATCTCCGTCGGCCAGGCGGCGTTGAAGCAGATCACCGTGCGGCGCTGAAGCAGCACGGAGCCGACAAACACGGCCAGGAACAGCACCGCCAGCGGGATGCGCCAGCGCATCTCGAAGCGCGAGAGGCGTTCCGCCGGCAGCTGCGGCACGCGCTTCTCCGTGGCCACGACCGCCCGGTCGAAAAGCAGTGCGAGCGAGGGCAGGACGGTAAAATTGCAGATCAGGCTGCAGAGCACGCCCTTGCTGAGGACGATACCGATGTCGGCACCGATCTTGAACTTGATGAAAATGAGCATCAGCAGGCTCACGATCGTGGTCATGCCGCTGCTCAGGATGGCGGGTGTGGCCCGACGGACGGCGCCGGACATCGCCGAAAGATTATCCTGGCCGAGGGCCTTCTCCTGGCGATAGCGGTTCATCAGGATGATCGAGTAGTCCATCGACAGGATCATCTGGAGCACGGCGCCCAGCATGTTGCTCGTCTCCGAGACGCTGGGCAGCAGCGCGTTGGTCCCCATATTGAGCGCCACCGCGATGCCGATGGTAATCAGAAAAAGGACCACCTCCATCAGCGAGGCGCACATGATCGCCAGGATCACCAGGAGCATCACCACGGCCACACCCAGGATCGAACTCAGGTTGTCGGGCACGCGCCCGGCGTCATTCGTCTCCACGATGACCCTGTCGCCGTAGTGTCCGCTCACCGCGGCGCTCAGCGCATCGGCGTCGCTGCCGGCTTCAAGCATCAGGCTGTAGAGTACGTAGGGGGCTTTCTGCTGCACGGCGCTGACGCGCAGCCCGCCCGCCAGCGCGGACAGTTCGTCCCCCGTCGCGTCGATGTCTTCCGGGGCCTGCAGGAACATCACGTTCAGCAGGCGCATCTGCGTATTCAGCGAAGGGAACGACCGCTCCATCTGCTCCATGCCCGCACGCATCGGCGAGTCGGTCGGCAGGTATTTGGTCATATCCAGGTTCACGTTCACCCGCGGGATCATCAGCGCGCCCGCAAGGGCGAGCGCCAGCATCAGCGCAAGCAGCGGATAGCGCAGGCGGACGAGAATATTCAGTTTGTCGGAAGAGGGATTCATCGGACGGTTCGTTTCTCAAACATGATGGACAGCACGGCGCAAAAGCCCATCAGAAAAGGATAATACAGGTGTGGGATGATGGCGGCCGGGGAGATGCCGACGAGGCCGGCGGCCATCAGCAGCTGCGCCCCGTACGGGATCAGGCCCTGCACCAGGCAGGAGAAGGTGTCCAGCAGGCTGGCGGTCTTCTGCGGCGGCACGCCGAAGCGCTGTGCGATGTCGTGCGCGATGCCGCCGGTGGTGATGATCGCCACGGTGTTGTTGGCCGTGCACAGGTTCGCCAGGCTGACGATGCCGGCAATCGCAGCTTCGGCACCCTTCCGGCCGCGGACTCCCTTCGAGAGGGTGCTGATGATCAGGTCCAGTCCCCCGCCCGTACGGATCATCTCCAGCAGGCCGCCGGCGAGCAGGGTGACGATAATCAGGTCCGACATCCCGGCCACGCCCTTGCCGACGGCCCCGATCCAGCCCACCCAGTCCAGCCTGCCGGTGATCCAGCCGATCAGCGCCACGGCGGCGATGCCGGCGGACAGGACCCCCGTCACGTTGAGCCCGCACAGGGCCAGGACGATGATCAGCAGGTACGGCAGGGCCGTGTACCACTGCGCCGCGGCGGACGCGGGGGCGTCGCCGACCTGCCCGCCCTGGATGAAGTAGATCACGGCCACGGCCAGGAAAGCCGGAAGGACGATGCGCAGGTTCGCGCGGAACTTGTCGCGCATCTCGCAGCCGGCCGCACGGGTGGCGGCAATGGTGGTGTCGGAGATGAAGGAGAGGTTGTCGCCGAAAAACGATCCGCCCACGATGACGGCGGCCATGAACGGTTCCGATATTCCGCACTGGGCGGCGATGCCGGCGCCGATCGGCACCAGGGCCACGATCGTGCCCACGCTCGTACCCATCGCCATCGAAATGAAGCAGGCTGTCACGAACAGGCCGGCGAGCAGCCAGCGGGCCGGCACCACGGAGAGCATCAGGCTCACGGTGGCGTCCACGGCGCCGATGGAGCGCGCAGTCTCGGCGAAAGCCCCGGCCAGCAGGAAAATCCAGATCATCAGCAGGACATTCGGATGTCCCGCCCCGCGGGAGAAGGTGGCAAGCCGGTCGGTCAGGGTCCCCTCGGCCGTGGCTACAGCCCACACCCCCGCCAGCAGGAACGCCGCAGAGACAGGGACCTTGTAGAAATCGCCCGCGACCAGCGAAGAGACGAGATAAGCGAGCAAAAATACGACAAGCGGACTGATGGCCAGCAGGCCTTTGGACACACTTCCTTTCACCTTTTTCATTTCGGAGTGCAAAAGTAAGAATATTTTTCCTATCTTCGCTAATCGCAACACTACTGAAAATGGCCAAATTATTCTCTGTCATGCTCGCATGCGCTCTGTTCGGCTGCACCCGCCAGCTCCCGTTCCCCGTCGAAGAATTCACTACGCCCTCCGGAGACCGCCTCAGCATCATGATGATCCGGCATGGATCCATCGCATTGAATTACAAAGGATTCAACATTCAGATAGACCCCGTCTCCAAACTTGGGGACCAAGAGATCGACTATGCCGCCTTTCCCAAGGCGGACTGCATTCTGGTCACGCACGAGCACCACGACCACTACGATGCGGACGCCATCGCCCGGCTGAGCACGGAGCAGACCCGCGTCCTGCTCAACCCGGCCACCTGCAAGATGCACGGCAGCGGCGAGGCGGTCAGCAACGGCGACACGCTCCGTGTCGGACCGTTCGGGCTCATCGCCGTCCCGGCCTACAATATCACCGAAGATCATCTGCAGTTCCACCCCAAGGGGCGGGACAACGGCTATATCCTGGACTTCGACAGCTTCCGGGTCTATGTGTCCGGGGACACGGAGAACATCGAGGAGATGGAGACATTCGGCCCGCTGGACGTTGCGTTCCTGTCCACCAACCAGCCTTATACGATGACCACCACCCAGTGCATCGATGCCGCAATGCTTCTCCGGCCCGGGGTCCTCATTCCCTACCACCTGTCCGACACCGACATGCAAGAGATCAAGACCGTGCTGGACGCCAACGACTCCGGCATCGATGTCCGCCTCTTCGAAGAATTGAGATAGCCCTCCCCCGCTCCTCCGGCCGCCCCGGTTCAGATTTTTTCCAGAAGGCGCCTGAGGAAGGTGAAGGAGTCGTCCGCCAGGGTCTTCCAGAAGTCCTGGTAGCCGGCTTCGGCGGCCTCGTGGGACGTGTGGACGTCGCTGATCAGCCGGAAACTCAGGAACGGTACGCCATAGTGGGCGCACACCTGCGCGACGGCACAGGATTCCATATCGCAGGCCAGCGCGTCGGGATAAATCCCGAGCACGCGCGCATCATCCTCCGGAGTGGTCAGGAACTGGTCGCCGGTGCAGATGAGCCCGCTGCGGAGCGGGTGCTCCTCCTGCAGGCCGAGCGCAGCGCGCAACAGCGCCGGATCGGCGTCGAAGCGCTGCGGCTGCCCCTGCAGCTGGCCCGGTGCGAATCCGTCGCCGCACCAGACGTCGTGGTAGGCAGTCTGCGCCCCGAGCACGATGTCGAAAATCCGCAGCCCCGGGCCAATCCCCCCGGCACAGCCTGAATTGATGATGCAGTCGGGACGGTCCTTCAGGATCATCTCGGTGGCGGCGCGGGCGGCGTCGGCCTTGCCGATGCCGGACTTCACCACATTCCGCACCCCGGAGCGGCGCAACGCCTCGTACTCCGAGGTCATCGCGACGATCAGGCCCGCCCTCATCGGTCCAGGATGGTGAAGCCGTCGAGGACGACGATGTCGGACACGCAGAGATCCTTGTATTTCGTGCCGGGCACGACTTCCAGGACCGTCAGGCGGATGCCGGAGACCTTTTCCGCATCGGCGGACACCTTGTCATACCGGATGATGCCATTCTCGTCGGAGCCCAGCTCACGGCCATACAGATCCCGGTCGAGACTGGTCACCAGGACCATAGTCGGACGGCCGAATCGCGCGTTGTACTCTTCGGAAAGCGCATAGTGGATTCCGTCCCAATCCGAGAAGTCCATCTCCACCGGCGCCTCCTTGAAGCCGTCCGCCCGGGTCACTTCCATCCGCATCCGCTTGATGCGGCTGTTGGCGGTCCAGAGCGAGGCGGACTTGTGGTAGCCGTTCCAGATGGCGATATCGGAGACGCGGCGGGGCTCCGGGAAGACGATCTCGACCACACTGCCGACGCCGTTGCCCGGTGCCACCCAGGCCGTCGCAGGATCGCCGTCCTGCATATTGGATGCCGGGTATTTGTCCTGTGCGCCGGACACGGAGAGCCGGTAGTCGGAGGCCGGCACGGCGCAATTCGTCAGTGGATCGCCCCAGGAAGGATAAAGCCCCTCCGCATCGGAATAATTCCGGTAGAAGCTCAAGGCCAGTCCGTTCGCGGCAGCGAAATCATAATTCCGGGCCTGGAATGTCCAGACCTTGCCGCTGCGGACAAAATCAGCGCCATAAAAGTCCGGGCTGTCCGGTCCTTCCGGGTGGAAATAACCCGCCGGCATGGCGGAGCAGTCCACCGTGACCGCAATCTCTCCGGCCTTGCCGTTGCCCCAGTGCTTCGCCGGCGTGAAGTCGTAGTAGAATTCGACGTCCGACGGGAAATAACGGGACAGGGGCGATCCGTTCAACATGCCATATCCCGTGCTCCAGCCGTTCAGGACGGAATAATCGACCTCCAGGGACACCGTGGCTCCTGCCGGAATGTCCAGTACCGTGTAGGTCCACAGGCGGCACACCTCGATGTCCACCGTCCGGCCGTCTTCGTCCTCGTAGCTGTCCGTCTTCACGATGGAATCGGACCGGGTCCAGGGAAGTTCCTTGCCGTCCAGGCGGAAATGGACATCGCGTACGGCCCGCCCTTTCAGGCCTCTCTCGTGCAGGGATTCGTATTCCCCGCCTTTGTCAAAGCCCGCCTCATCAGCCATATCCCCGTCGAAATCGATCGGGAAGCCGTAATCCACGTGGATGGGGCCGGCGGAGGCGTTCTTCAGGCGATAGGCCACCCGGACCTCCGTGTAAGGGAGTTTCACCTTGATATTCAGGTCTTCGCGGACCACCTGCACATCCGACACCTTCAGCGGCACGGGATTGCAGGAGCGGATCGCCGCGGAATAACTGATGACGGGATCGCCGTTGGCGTGCAGCAGGAGCGGAAGCGCCAGCAGGGCAAGCAAGGAAAACAAATACTTTTTCATGACTTGTCAAGGAAATTAATGGATGCTATGGTTCACCCGGGGCTTCCGCCCGGAAAAGATGCGCTGCGGCAGCTCCATCGCCAGGATAATGCCGAGGACGATGGCCACGGCGGCCTTGACGGCGCCGAAGCCGGTCGAAAGCGCCTCCGGCAGCTGGGCGGACACCAGATAGTAGGTACACCAGAAGATCCCGGCTCCCGGCACAAGCGGGAAAATCCCGCAGAGCAGGAAGACCTGCGCGGGGCATTTCTGCCAGACGGCCGCCACGCGGGAGAGGATGCAGATCAGCAGCGAAGAGAGGATGATGGCAATGGTGGGGCTGCCGCCGGCGAACTGCACCAGCAGCAGGTACAGCGCCCAGCCGATGGCGCCGATCAGCCCCGACGTCAGGTACTGCGCCCGCGGTACGCCGAACAAATCGGCGAAGGCGAAGGTGCCCACGAAGGCGGCCAGGGTCTGCACGAACAGCCCGGCGGTCGCAGGATTGACCGTCATCCCGGAGAGCGTGATCATCCCGCCGAAAATCCAGCCGTCGAGCAGGAAGCTGCAGGCTACGCCGAGGGCGATGCAGAAGAAGCCGAGCAACGCGTCCGTCAGGCGCGTCAGGCCGGCGATGTAGTCAGAATTGGCCAGGTCGCGCACACCGTTGACAAAGGGTACGCCGGGGATCAGCGGCATGATCGAACCGATGATCATATTGCTCAGGCTCTCGCCGAAACCGATCCGGTAGAAGAACACGCACAGGAGCGTGGCCAGCAGGGCGTTGCTCACCCCGCCCACAATCTTGGACAGATAGCGCGAACTGAAGAGCAGGATGTAGAAATAGAGCACGGCACCGACCACGAAGGCCGCAGCGCAGTCCATCCATCCTCCGCCGAACACGATGGCGAAGCCGGCGGCGCCGAAAGCCGACCCCAGGATCTGCTCCCATTGCGGCTTGGCCGGAGATTTGCGGATGATCCGCAGGCGCTCCCGGGCCTGTTCCAGGGAGCAGATGCCGTAGGCGATATCGTAGCTGAGGCGGTTGACGGCCACGACCTTGGAAAGCTGGATGCTGCGGATGGGGATGAACTCCACGTTGGCATAGGTCTGGGCCTGGCCGCCGGATTTGCGGACCTTGTCGATGGTGCCCGTGGTGAAGATGCCGTTGCTGAGCACGAAGAAGTTGCTCGTGTCCACGCCAAAATGCGATGCGATGCGGGACATGATATCCTCCACGCGGGAAATCTCCGCGCCGTTCTCCAGCAGGATGTGTCCGGCCTCGGAGGCCACCTCCAGAACTTCGGACAGATCGGCTTTTGTCTGTTCTTTTTGCATAACTCTGCAAATTTACAATTATTTCCCGTATATTTGTACTATGCTGAATATCCGCCCCGCATCACCATCCGACCTGCCTGCGCTGCGGGAGGTCTTCGACGCCGCCAAGGCCATCATGCGCGCCGACGGGAACGCTTCCCAGTGGGCCGGCGCCTACCCTGACGAGGGCGTCCTGCTGCGCGACATCGCCGGCGGCCGGGGGCATGTCCTGCTCGCGGAAGACGGCAGCGTGGCCGGCTACTTCGCGATGATTCCCTCGCCCGAGCCGACCTATTCGTATATCGAGGACGGCGCCTGGCTGGACGACACGCTCCCCTACCTGGTGATCCACCGGATTGCCAGCCGGCCCGAGGTGCATGGCGTCTTTGCCTCCGTGATTGCCTGTGCCGCCGCACGCTGCCCCAACCTGCGGATCGACACCCACCGCGACAACCGGATCATGCAGCACAACCTCCTCAAGCACGGATTCAGCTATTGCGGAATCATCTACCTGGCCGACGGGGCGCAGCGCCTCGCCTACCAGCGGCTCACCCGCCCTGATCAGAACAATAACCAATAAATCAATCATGAGAACCGTTATCAAATCCCTTGTGACTGCCGCCACGCTGCTCGCGTGCCTGGCCGGTCCCGCGCGTGCCCAGCAACAGCCGCGCCCCGATCCCGCCGTTGCCATCCAGGAAGTCCTCGACCGCGTCTACAACTACCTGGACGGCTGCACGCCCGCCTCCGTGGTGGACGCGAACGGCAAGCCCATCCGCGACCTGAAGAAAATCGACCGGAACAGCACCCTGCAGAAGGGCGATTTCGGCATCAACACCTACGAATGGGGCGTGACCTACTCCGGGATGCTGCTCGCCAGCGAGGTGACCGGCGATCCGAAGTACAGCCGCTACACCTACGAGCGGCTCAAAGTCCTGGGCGAAGTCTATCCGTACGTGAAGAAATACTGGGACGAGAACGGCTACCAGATGCGCCTGGGCGCGATGGAGAATCCCAAGTGGCTGGACGACTGCGGCGCGATGACCGCGGCGATGATCAAGGCCACACTCGCCGATCCGGAGCAGGCCAAGGTCTTCCGCCCGCTGCTGGACAACTGGTTCAACTTCGTGATGTACAAGGAGTACCGACTCGGCGACGGGATCCTGGCACGCCTGCGTCCGGCCCCGAATTCCGTCTGGCTTGACGATATGTACATGGGCATTACCCCGATCGCCTTCCGCGGCCGGCTCAGCCAGGCCGAGCGCGGCGACCTCACGCAGAAATACTACAACGAAGCCATCAACCAGGTCCTCCTGTTCAAGAAATACCTCTGGGTCCCGGAGAAGGGCATCTACCGCCACGGCTGGATCGAGGGGATGGCCGAGCATCCCGACTACCACTGGGCCCGCGCCAACGGCTGGGCCGTGCTGACGATGTGCGACGTGCTGGACGCCGTGCCGGAGCGCACGCAGGGCTGGACGGAGGTCCGCGACCTGCTGGTCACCCTGCTGCGCAGCCTGGCGCAGTACCAGTCGCCGGAGGGCACCTGGCACCAGCTGATCGACAAAACTGAATCCTATCTGGAGACCAGCGCCAGCGCCATGTACGTCTATGGCTACGCCCATGCCATCAACAAGGGCTGGCTGGACCGCACCGCCTACCAGGATATCGCCCGTGCCGGCTGGGCCGGCGTGGCCCGGCAGGTCAATGAGAAAGGCCAGGTGGAGAACACCTGCGTGGGCACGGGCCTGGGCTGGACCAACACCTTCTATGAGAGCCGCCCGGTCAGCGTGTTCGCCGCCCACGGCTACGGCCCGGTGCTGCTCGCCGCCGCCGAGATGCTCAAGATGTACAAGACCGCTCCCGCCCCCACCCCGTCCTGGCGCCCGGCAGGCGCCGCCCCGGCGATCGGGCGCGAGGGCGACAAGCCCGTCGTCTGGCTGGCCGGCGACTCCACCTGCCACAACGGCCGCGGCACCGGAGACAACGGCCAGTGGGGCTGGGGCAGCTTCTTCGGCGAATACCTCTCCGACGCCGTCGAGGTCAAGAACCAGGCCGTGAGCGGCCTGAGCAGCCGCACCTTCTTCAACAGCCGCTGGGCCAGCATCCGCGACAACATCCGCAAGGGCGATTTCGTCCTCATCCAGTTCGGCCACAACGACCTTTCCCCCATCAACAGCGGCCGCGCCCGCGGCACGATGGACGGCGTGTCCGACGAGCCGAAGACCTTCGTGATGGAGAAGGACGGTTCCCCGGAGCAGGTCTATACCTACGGCCACTACCTCCGCATGATGATCCGCCAGGCCAGGATGCGCGGCGGCATCCCGATCATCGTGTCCCCGACCCCGCAGAACAGCTGGACCGGCGACAGGCAGATCGCCCGCTTCACCGACACGTTCAACGCCTGGGGCGCCCAGGTGGCCCGCGAGGAGGGTATCCCCTTCGTGGACCTGAATGTTCTGTGCGCCGATGAGTATGAGAAAATCGGCCGCACAACGGCGCAGAAGGAGTATTTTGCCGACGCGGTCCATACCTTCGAGCCGGGCGCCCGTCTCTACTGCCGGACCCTCGCCGATGCGCTCAAATCCCAGAACACACCGCTTGCCAAATATGTCAAATAGAACCCTTTTCAGCAGCATCGCCTTTGCGATGCTGCTGTCTTTCCAGGCCATCGCCTCCCCAGCGATCCACAACGTGGACGGCCGCAGCACGCAGTCCCTGGACGGGACCTGGCGCGCCATCGTAGATCCCTATGAGAACGGCTACTACAGCTACCGGATGCAGCCGATGAGCGTCGGGAGCACCTTCTTCGCCGACCGACACTTCTATTCCGATCCCACGCAGCTCGTCGAATACGACTTCGACGCCGCCGGCACGCTCGAGGTCCCGGGCGACTGGAACACCCAGCGCGACAAGCTCTATTACTATGAGGGCACCGTCTGGTACCGCCGCCTGTTCGAAGCCGCGCCGAAGGCAGGGCATCGCTATTTCCTGCATTTCGACGGCGCCAACTACGAGACCGTCGCGGGGCTGAACGCCCGGATCGTCGGGAGCCATACCGGCGGGTTCACGGCCTTCGACTTCGAAGTCACGGAGCAACTCCGCGCCGGAGAGAACTCCCTGGTGGTCAAGGTGGACAACAAGCGCCACGCGGACGGCGTGCCGACGGTCAACACCGACTGGTGGAACTACGGCGGCATCACGCGCAGCGTCTGTCTGGTGGAGGTTCCGCAGACTTTCATCCGCGACTACACCGTCCGGCTGAGCGCAGACCGGCAGAGCATCGAGGGGTGGATCCAGCTGGACGGCCCCGAAGCGGCAGCCCGGACGGTCCGCGTGGAGATCCCCGAACTGCAGGTCTCGGCCTCGGCGCAGACCGGAGGCACGGGCCGCGCCTCGTTCATCGTCGCCCTGCCCCGCAAATCCGGCATCCGATTCTGGAGCCCTTCGGACCCCAAACTGTATGAAGTGACCGTCAGCAGCCCCGAGGACCGCGTCACGGACCGGATCGGCCTGCGGACCGTCACCACGCAGGGCAGCAAAATCCTGCTCAACGGGCAGGAGATCTTCCTGCGGGGCATCTCCATCCACGACGAGCGCCCCGGTGCGGCAGCCGGCCGTGCCTGGAGCGACGAGCACGCCCGGACCACGCTCGGATGGGCGAAGGAACTGGGATGCAATTTCGTGCGCCTGGCGCACTACCCCCACAACGAGCGGATGCTCCGCACCGCAGACGAGACGGGCCTGCTGGTCTGGTCCGAGATTCCGGTCTACTGGACAATCGACTGGAGCAATGCCGGGACCTATGCCAATGCGGAGAACCAGCTCGACGAGATGATCGCGCGTGACCACAACCGCGCCTGCGTCATCATCTGGTCCGTGGCCAACGAGACGCCCCGCTCGCCCGAGCGCCTGTCCTTCCTGGGCCGGCTGATCGACCGGACCCGTGCGCTGGATCCCACGCGCCTGGTCTCCGCCGCGATGGAGAAGGACGAGCCCGAGCCGGGCCGGATGACCCTGGTGGACGAACTGATGTACAAGACCGACCTGCTGAGTTTCAACCAGTATGTCGGCTGGTACGACGGCGACGCCGACAAGTGCGACCGGGTGCGGTGGTCCTTCCCCGTGGAGAAGCCCGTCATCCTGTCGGAACTGGGCGGAGGCGCCCGCTACGGACGCCACGGCGCCGACAACGAGCGCTTCACCGAAGAGTACCTGGTACGCCTGTACGAGAAGAACATCGCCATGATGCAGCGCATCCCGGGCCTGGCGGGCTGCACGCCCTGGATTCTCAAGGACTTCCGCTCCCCGCGCCGGGCCCTGGACGGCATCCAGGACGATTTCAACCGCAAGGGCCTCGTGGACGAATCCGGCCACAAGAAAGACGCCTTCTACACCCTCCGGCGCTGGTATCTTTCCTTCTGAAAGCAGGATGGAGCCGAATACGATGAAGGCGGCCAGTTTCTGGTCGCCTTCATCTTTTTTCAGCGCGGTTTATCTCCGGCGTTCCGGCCTCGGACCTCCGGGGCCGCCCGGGCCGCGACGCCCGCCGTCACGCATCTTCTTCTGCTCTTCGGACCAGGTCTTGAACTGCTCCTCGGTGAGGATCTCCTTCATCTTCTTCTCCTGCTCTTCGCGGGCGAGTTTCTCCTGCTCCCCGCGCCGGGCACGATCCTGCTTCATCTGCTCGCGGTCCTGCTTCATCTGCTTCTCCCGGGCCTCGAATTCCTCCTGGAGGCAGGCCTTGACAGCCTCGTACTGGGCATCCGACAGATTGAGGGTCTTCTTCATCTCGTCAGCCCTGCGGGCAGCCATCTGCGCTGCGTCGGGACGCTCGCCGCGGGGACCGTTCTGGGGGCGCTGCCCGCCTCGGGGCTGCGCATTCGACACCGTTGCGCCGGCGATGGCCAACATGCCGATTACCAACAATTTACTAACCATTCTTTTCATACCTTTAGACTTTGATAATTGATTACAATCCCCCTGTTTGGCAAGACCCGTGCCAAATATTAATTTGGATTTCCAGAAATTATTGATACCTTTGTGAGCGATGAGAATCACCACTGCATACCACCATCACCACCGAGTCTGACAGATCCGGTAGGTCGGTGTGTGCTCAGGCATACAACAGCGGGGCTTGCCGGGACGCGGTAAGCCCCGTTTCGGTATCCGGCCCGGAAGGCCCGCCCGGCAAAGACATTTTTGGAAAAAGATAGTTAGTAGACAGGATATGTTAAGATTAGCCATTCAATCGAAAGGGCGCCTCAACGAAGACAGCACCGCCCTGCTGCGCGAGATCGGTATCGACATCGACGATTCGCGCCGGAAATTCCTCGCCCAGGCGCCGAATTTCCCCCTGGAGCTCCTCTATATGCGCGATGACGACATCCCCCAGGTCGTCTCCAGCGGCACGGCGGCCCTCGGCATCGTGGGCCTCAACGAGGTCGTGGAGCGCGGCTTCCCCGTGCAGGTCGTGAAGAAACTCGGTTTCGGCAGCTGCCGCATTTCGCTGGCCGTGCCCAAGAGCGTGGACTATCCCGGACCGCAGTGGTTCGCGGGCAAGCGCATCGCCACCTCCTACCCCGGCATCCTGCGCAGCTGGCTGCAGGAGCAGGGCATCGAAGCCCGGATCGAGGTGATCACCGGCTCCGTGGAGATCGCCCCCGCGGCCGACATCGCCGACGCCATCTTCGACATCGTCTCCTCCGGCGGGACGCTGATCACCAACGGCTTGCGCGAGGTGGAGAAGGTCTTTTTCTCGGAGGCGGTGCTGATCTCCAGCGGCAAACTCTCCGCCGAGGAGCAGCAGGTGCTGGACGAGATGCTCTTCCGCATCGATTCCGCGATGATCAGCCGCCACAAGAAGTACATCCTGATGAACCTGCCGCGGAGCGCGGTGGAAGAAGCCACCCGGATTCTCCCGGCGATGCGCAGCCCGACCGTCATGCCGCTTGCCGCCGAGGGCTGGTGCTCGATGCACTCCGTGGTCGAGGAGGCCGGGATCTGGGACAAGATCCAGCAGCTCAAGGCCATCGGCGCCGAGGGTATCCTGGTCCTGAA
>JAFTGA010000014.1 GCA_017458145.1 Bacteroidales bacterium
ATCCGTGGAGTCTCCGCGCGACGGACGGCCGGGCGCGTCGGCCCGCTTGGGATACGTGCCGATGTAGCAGACCCGCGTCCCGCTCCACAGCGACGCGAAGACACGGCCGCGCGCTTTGGGGAAACTGCCGACGTCCAGCAGGCCGGTGTGGAAGCCGCGGGACGGCCATCGGTTGGACTCGCCGAGGTAGTCCGTGCCGGTCCAGATGAACATCCCGGAGATGAAGTCGTTGTCGCGCACGGCTGTCCAGGCGGCGTAGTTGCCGCTGTTCTCGGAGCCGTAGATGATGCGCTCGGGATAGGTGGCATGGTCCAGCGCATAGCGGCTCTCCGTGTAGTTGTAGCCCACCACGTCCACCGCCTGCGGGTAGGCGGTCTGGTTGGACATCGCCACGCCGGCGAGGGCGCCGGTCACGGGCCTGGAATTGTCCACCGAACGGACCGCCGCGGCGAGGCGCTGTGCGATCTCCCCGATGCGTTCCGCCCGCGGGGCGTCCGGGTTGTAGCCGCCGTAGGCGGGCTGGGAGAAGTCGTTGTTGCCCCCGTCCAGGATCGGATGGGAGTAGGGATCGTTGGGGTAATCTACTTCGTTGCCGATGCTCCAGAGGATGATGCTGGGGTGGTTGCGGTCGCGCCGGACCATATCCCGCACGTCGGTTTCGCCCCATTCGGCGAAGAAGTCAAAGGAGCCGTCCAGGGCGGGTGTGCCGACATTCCAGCCCTCCACCCACTTGCGCTTGGGGAACTCCCACTCGTCGAAGGCCTCGTCCATCACCAGCAGGCCCAGCCGGTCGCAGATGTCGTAGAAGACCGGGGCCTGCGGATTGTGCGAAGTACGGATGGCGTTGACGCCGATGCCCTGGAGGGCCTTCAGGCGCCGCTCCCAGACTTCCTCGGGGACGGCTGCGCCCAGCACGCCGGCATCGTGGTGCAGGCACACGCCCTTGAGTTTGCGGGTGCGTTCGTTGAGGGCGAAGCCGCGGTTGGCGTCGAAGGCGATCTCGCGCAGCCCCACGGTGGTCTGCATGCGGTCGAGCACGGTCTTTCCTTCGACGATCTCCGCCTCCAGCGTGTAGAGGTAGGGATCGTCCAGGTCCCAGCGGTGCGGCCGGGCGAGTTTCAGATCGACGGTCTGGCTGGCTGCGGCTTTCGCGGCGGCCCTGGCCACGACGGTGCCGGAGGCGTCTTTCAGCATGAGGCGGAGCTGCGCCTTGCGCGTTCCCAGCCCTTCAATGGCCGCGTCCACGGCGATGACCGCCTGACGGTCCGTCAAGCTCCGGGCCTGCCAGCCCACGCCCCACTGGGCGAAGTGCACGGGCCCGGCGCAGACCAGCCAGACGTCGCGGTAGATGCCGGAACCTGTATAGAAGCGCGAGTCCGCGATCCGGCTGTGGTCCACCCGGACGGCGAGGGTGTTCTGCCCGTCGCGGTTGAGCCAGGGCGTAAGCTCGTACAGGAAGGAGATATAGCCGTTCGGCCGCTCGCCGAGCAGGTGCCCGTTCAGCCAGACGCGGCTGCGGTTATACACGCCCTCGAAATAGAGATAGGCCAGTTCGGAGCGGATTTCCCGGCCGTCGAAGGTCTTCCGGTACCAGCCGATGCCGGCGGGCAGGTAGCCTGTTCCGCTGGCGTTGGCGGGCGAAAGGACACCCTTCACGGACCAGTCGTGCGGCAGGCTGACGCGCTGCCAGGCACTGTCGTCAAATGCTGCTTCGATGGCTTCCGGGGTGTCTCCGAGATGGAAGCGCCAGCCGTCATTGAAGCGGTCCGCGTCGCCGAAAGAGACCTGGGCGGAGGCGCAGACGCAGGTCAGCGCTGTCGCGAGAAGGAGGAAGATACGTTTCATACTGGATGAGGATTATTTCAGGACCGGCCAGCCGTCCGGCGACCAGGCGAGTTTTTTGACAAGCAGTTTGGAGCGGTAGTCCGCTTCTGAATCGTAGCCGTGCAGGAACATATAGTCCTGCCCGCCGAAGGTCACGACGGCGCAGTGCCCCATGCCGGCGTAGCGCGCGTCGCCCTGGGCGACCACAGTGCCGCCGCCCTGCATCAGGGGCGTGCCGTCGCGGTCGATGTACGGCCCCGTGACCTTGTCGGAGCGGCCCACGACCACCTTGTAGGTGCTGTTCTTGCCGCGGCAGCAGAGGTCGTACGAGACGAAGAGATAGTAGCAGCCGCCGTGGCGGAAGAGGAAGGGGGCCTCCACGGCGCCGTTGCCGGCGTCGAAATCGGATCCGCGCGGGTCCAGCTGGAGCCCGTCGGCTCCGCCGGCGATCACCGGGGCCGTCCCCTCCGGACGGCGGCAGAGCGGATACCATTCCTGCGGTTCGGCCATCCGGGTGAAGGTGGCATCCAGCCTGAACATCTTGATGCCGCGCCAGAAGGAGCCGAAGCACAGCCAGCCGGTCCCTTCTTCATCCACGATCACGTTGGCGTCGATGGCGTTCCATTCGTCGCGCCCCGGGACGGACTCGACGATCATCCCCCGGTCCTCCCACTTGAAGTCGGGCGAGGCCGGGTTGAGCGTCTTGTTGGTCGCCACGCCGATGGCGGAGATGTTCTTGCCGAAATGCGAGTAGGAGTAATAGAGGTACCAGATGCCGTCGATATACTGGATGTCGGGCGCCCAGGGCATCCCCCGGAAGCCCTTGTCCCGGGCCCACTGCGGAGTGTCGGGCAGGACGCGCTCCTCGAAGCGCCAGTGCGCCAGGTCCTCCGAGGACATGACGCCGAGGCCGGTGGTGAAGACATAATAGCGGCCGTCGCACCAGGCGGCCACGGGATCGTGCGCGTCGGGGTCCGTGACGACGGTACCCACGGCCGGGCCGCGCCGCTGGGCGGAAAGGGAGAGCGTGGCCAGCAGGGCCAGGACAGACAGTACGTATTTTCGGATCATAGGATGTTGGGGGAAATGCTATCGGATTTCAAAGTCGTCGGCATCCTGCAGGACGGGGAATTTCCGGTGGTAGGAGACGAGGTGCCCGAGGTCGATCTCGCCGCAGAGGACGCATTCCTTGCCGTCTTCGGCCTGGGCGAGCGTCTCGCCGTAGGGACCGATCAGGGCCGTGCCGCCGTTGTACTTGCAGGCGGGATCTTCTCCCACACGGTTGACCGCGGCCACGTAGCAGGCGTTCTCGATGGCGCGGGCGCGGGCGAGCGTGTCCCAGGCGTAGCGGCGCACGTCGGGCCAGCTGGCCACGAGCAGGATGGCGTCGTAGTCATCGCGGCTGCGGAGCCACACCGGGAAGCGCAGGTCGTAGCAGACGGCCAGCAGGAAGCGGACGCCCAGGTACTCGATGACTACGCGTTCCGTCCCGGCGCGGAAGCGCTCGCCCTCGCCGCCATAGCCGAACAGGTGCCGCTTGTCGTACTGGACGTAGCTGCCGTCCGGGCGGACGAAGTAGAAACGGTTGACGCAGGCGGTCCGGGATTCCGGCGCTTCGGCCGGGATGACGGAAAGGTCTTTCCGGCCATGACCCGGAACCTCCAGCGCAATGCTGCCGGCCACGGCGGCGTGCAGCTGCGCCGCCTTGCGCTGCATCCACGCGAGGCCCGCAGACGGTTCGTGCTCGACCGTGGCGCCGGGGAGGGTGGCGAATCCGGTGGTGAACATCTCCGGGAGGACGTAAAGGTCTGCCTGCGGCGCATCGGCGAGCAGCTTGTCGAGATGCGCGCAATTCGCCTGCGGGTCGCCCCAGACGATATCGGTTTGGATCAGGTTGATTTTCATAGGGGCAAATATAAAAAAAATCCCTGCCAAACGACAGGGAATTTTCAGGAGATTCCGGGTCAGGCCCGGAATGACGAAGAGATTAGATCTCGATGGGCTTGTACTTCGGCACGAGGCCCTTCATGATGCTCCAGGCGATGAGGTAGGCCACACCGCAGAAGCAGAACATGATGAAGTAGCCGGCCGGCTTGCCTTCGAATCCGAGGAACTGGAAGGCGGAGCCCATTTCCTCGGCGTGCGTGAACAGGTTGCCCGCCACCTTCTGGATGATCATGGAGCCGACGCCGCCCGCCATGGCACCGATACCGGTGATCGTGGCGATGGTGCTCTTCGGGAACATGTCACCGATGGTGGAGAACAGGTTGGCGCTCCAGGCCTGGTGGCCCGCTCCGGCGAGACCGATCAGGATGGCCGGCCACCAGGGCGAGTTGAAGTGGATGCCCAGGGGCTGCGCGAAAAGCGCGGCGATCGGGAAGAACGCGAAGATGAGCATCGCGAGCATACGGCCTGCATACGGGTTCATGCCCTTCTTTTCCACGAAGATCTTCGGGAGGTAGCCGCCGCCGATGGAGATGATGGTCACGATGGCGTAGAGCGTGAAAATCAGGCCCTGGCCCAGACCGGAAGTGGCAGGGGCGTTGAACTGGTTGCTGAAATAGGAAGGAGCCCAGAACAGGAAGAACCACCACACGCCGTCCGTGAAGAACTTGCCGGTGATGAAGGCCCAGGTCTGCTTGTACTTGAAGCACTGCAGCATCGGGATGGACTTCTGCTCGGCGAGGGCGGCCTTCTCGGCAGCCTCGGCGGCATCGTCCTGATGGATGTATTCGAGCTCGGCCTCGTTCACGTGCTTGCTCGCTTCGGGCTTCTCATACATGAATGCCCAGAAGAACATCCAGATGAAGCCCAGGCCGCCGATGATGATGAAGGCCCACTCCCAGCCGAACTTGCTGGCAAGCGGCGGGATCACGAGCGGAGCGGCGAGCGCGCCGACGGAGGCGCCGGCGTTGAAGATGGAGGTCGCGAAGGCGCGGTCCTTCTTCGGGAAGTACTCAGCCGTGACCTTGATGGCGGCCGGGAAGTTGCCGGCCTCACCGAGGGCGAGGATGCCGCGGCAGAGCAGGAACAGGTAGACTCCGGTGGTGGAGATGGCAAGGGCTGCCTGGGTGCCGGCCTGGACGGCCTTCATCGCGGCGATGCTCTCAAGTCCGACGATATGGGCGGTTGCCCAGCCGGTGGCGGCGTGGAGGCAGGCGCCGGCGGACCAGACTCCGATGGCGATCAGATAACCCTTCTTGGTGCCCATCCAGTCCACGAACTTGCCCGCGAACAGGCAGCAGATCGCATAGAAGATGGAGAAGAAGGCGGTGATGGTGCCATAGTTGGCGTCCGTCCAGTGGAACTCCGGCTTGATGAATTCCTCATAGGTGAGGGACAGGACCTGGCGGTCGAGGTAGTTGACCGTCGTCGCCACGAAGAGCAGCGAACAGAGCCACCAGCGCCAGTTGGTCATTAGTTTTTGTTGTGTGCTTGCCATATTATCTTACTTCTTTGATGATTTGCAGTGCATTCTTGCAGAGTTCGGTGATCTTGGACCACTCGCGGGCGGCGATCACGTCTTTCGGGAAGAGGTTGGAACCCATGCCGACGCAGGTCACGCCGGCCTTGAACCAGGCCTCGAGGTTGGCTTTCTCGGGCTTCACGCCGCCGGTGACCATCAGCTGGCTCCACGGCATCGGGGCGCGCACTCCCTTGACAAAGCCGGGGCCGAGCACGTCGCCGGGGAAGACCTTGCAGATGTCGCAGCCGGCCGCCTGGGCGGTGCCGACCTCCGTTGCGGTGGCGCAACCGGGGCAGTAGGGGATGAGGCGCCGGTTGCAGACCGGGGCGATCTCGGGGTTGTACATCGGGCCGACGACGAAATTGGCGCCGAGCTGGATGTAGAGCGCTGCGGTGGGGGCGTCAACGACGGTGCCGATACCCATGATCATGCCCGGGAGTTCCTTGTTCGCGAATTTGACCAGCTCGCCGAACACTTCCTGGGCGAAGTCGCCGCGGTTGGCGAATTCGAAGGCGCGCACGCCGCCCTCATAGCAGGCCTTGACGACCTGCTTGGCGGTCTCGATGTCGCCGTGGTAGAACACCGGCACCATGCCGGTCTCCTTCATGGCCTGGATGACCTGGAGTTTATTGTACTTTGCCATAATCGTTTATCTCTGAACGCGACCGTTTGCATTGCCGCCGGCGAGGCTGAGGACCTCGGCTTCGCTGACAAGGTTGAAGTCGCCGTTAATCGTATGCTTGAGTGCGGATGCCGCGACGGCGAATTCCAGTGCGGAAGCCTGGTCGCCGGGGTATTTGAGCATGCCGTGGATGAGGCCGCCGGAGAAGGAGTCTCCGCCGCCGACACGGTCGATGATGGGGTTGATCTCGTAGCGCTTGCTCTGGTAGAACTCCTTGCCGTCGTAGATCAGGGCCTTCCAGCCGTTGTGGGTGGCGCTGAAACTCTCGCGCAGGGTGCTGACGACGTATTTGAAGCCGAACTGCTCGCGCATCTGGCGGAAGATGCCTTCGTACCCGGCGGCATCGGTCTTGCCCCCTTCGACATCGGCGTCCGGCTTGAAGCCCAGGCACAGCTCGGCATCCTCCTCGTTTCCGATGCAGACGTCCACGTATTTCATGAGCGGCCGCATGATGGAGATGGCCTTCTCGCTGGTCCAGAGTTTCTTGCGGAAGTTGAGGTCCACGGACACGATGACGCCGTGGCGCTTCGCGGCCTCGCAGGCAAGCCGGGTGAGCTCGGCGGCCTTGTCGGAGATGGCGGGGGAGATGCCGGACCAGTGGAACCAGGCGGCGCCTTCCATGATGGCGTCGAAGTCAAAGTCGGCAGGGTCGGCCTCGGCGATGGCGGAGTGCGCGCGGTCGTAGATGACCTTGGAAGGGCGCATGGAGGCGCCGGTCTCGGCGTAGTAGAGTCCGATGCGGTCTCCTCCGCGTGCGATGTAGTCGGTCCGCACGCCGTAACGGCGGAGGGCATTCACGGCAATCTGGCCAATTTCGTGCTTGGGCAGTTTGCTCACATAGTAGGCTTCATGGCCATAATTGGCGAGGCTGACGGCCACATTGGCCTCCCCGCCTCCGGGGATGATACGGAAGGAATCAGTCTGGATGAAACGGTCGTTGCCGGAAGGGCTGAGCCGCAGCATGATTTCTCCGAACGTGATAACTTTGGACATATTTGAGTGAATTGGTTTTTGTCGTAGCTTACAAATATAATCATTTTTCGCAACTATCCTAAAAAAGAATCCCGCAACCCTTGCGGGCGCGGGATTCTCGGTGCGTCGGTTCCGGACTTGACTTGCGTCATTCCGGACTTGATCCGGAACCTTGTTCCAACTATTCGTTCGGCAGACCGTAGCCGTTGGTGATCTTACCCTTGGACTGCTGGATGGTCGTCAGCGGGAGCGGATGGTAGTGGCGGGGGACGGAGCACTTGTCAATGCCGGAGAGCATGTTGTAGTCCCAGAGCTGGCTCTTGCCCTTCACCATGCCGATGGCCCAGTCGGCCTTCTTGTAGCCGTCCTCCTCAAGCGCCTTGGCCACGGGGCCGTCCGGATCGATGTACTCGAACAGGCCCTCGATGGCGAGGTTGTGCTTGGTGCCGTTCACGGCGCTGGCGGAAGACGTGGTGGTGTAGTCATAATTGCCGCGCCAGCCCGGCGTGAGGGCGGGATCGCTGTCGTCGGCGTTGTAGGTCAGCACGGCCTTGCCGTCGCCGGAGAGGTCCACCAGTTTGGTCCAGACGTAGCAGGAGATGGTGCGGCCGTTGTCGAAGGTGTAGTAACCGTCCTCCTCGAGGGCGGCGATGACCTCCTTGAGCTCCTTGCGCATGGCGATGCCGAGCTCGCCGAACTTGCCGGCACGGAGTTCCATGTACTTGATGTCGCCTTCGCCCACGGTCTCGCGCTTGGTCTCGAGGATGACCTCGTCGACACCGGCGGAGGCGAGGGGAGCGACACCGGCGCGGCTGCGCAGCTCGTTCAGGAGGCTGAGCGCTTCGCCTTTCTCGTTAAGCTGGACGTCCACCATCGCGAGCTTGAGCATCGCGGTCGGGACGCGGAAGAACTGGAAGTTCATGCCGGAGTTGCGGCAGGCGGTCACGTACGGGGTCTTCATCTTGTTGATATCCCACTTGTTGGTCGGGATGCCGCCGGACAGACGGGAGCCGGAGTTCATGTTGACGAGGGCCTCGGAACCCTTGCCGTCGGAACCGGTCACGACGATGGAGGCGTCCTGGCGGAGGTCACCGTCCTCGTAGAGCTGGTAGTAGGCGGTCGGAATCACGCGGATGCCGGAGAAGACCTTGCAGGGGGCGGCGTTCTTGGTTGCGCCGTCGGAGGGGCGTCCCTGGGAATACGGGCGCTCGGACTGCAGCGGGGCCTGGTTGCCGACCTCGTAGTAGGACTCGGGAGAGACCTGCATATCCATGATGTACTGGAAGTTGCGCTGGAACGGGTTGTCCAGGCCGCGGTCGTCGGTGGTGATGAGGCGGGCGGTGCCCTTGGCGGCGCCGGTCAGGATGGCACGGAAATAGGTCTGTGCCTCCTTGTAGTAGGTTTGCCAGTCGGCACGGCGGGCGGTGGCGCACTTGTAGGTGTCGTTGCTCTCGAGGATGTCGAATGCGAGGTTGCCGTACGGTGCGTTCTCGTCGGTGCGGATGGTCTGGTAGTCACCGGCGAGCAGGTTGGCTTCGGCGATGAGGGCGTTGGCGAAGGTGCGGGTCATGCGCTCGGCGTTGAGGCCGCCCTCGCCCAGGTAGTACATCTTGCTCTCGACTTCCTTGAGCTTGGCGATCACGGCGTCAAGCACGGCATAGCGGGAGGTGATGGTGTAACCTTCCTCACTGACCACGGCGTTCTCCAGGCCGAAGGGGATGTCGCCGAAGTGCTTGACGAGCTCGATGTAGCCGTAGGCCCAGATGGTCCAGGCCTCGCCGTAGAGCTGCGTCCACTCCGTGACGCCGGTGGCGTTCTTGACTTCGTCCTTCTCACTGAGGATCGTGGCCACGCGCTGGGCGCGGGCGATGATGGTGAAGAGGTTGCCGTACAGGCCGGCGGCCTGGTCTACCGGGGTACCCTCGACGTCAAGATAGCCGACGCGGCCGTTGCCGGAGTTGTATTCAGGATAGTACTCCACGTCGGAGGCGGAGTCGTTCCAGTTGTAGTTGCCGCCGCCGGCCACGGAAAGGATGGTGCGGTAGCACATGGACAGGGTCTTGAAGGACTCGCTGACGGAGGAGGTGACGAACTCGTCCGTCATCTTGTCCGGCGACGAGACGCTGAGGTAGTCGGACTTGCACTGTGTGAGTGCGATGCAGCCGGCGAGCGCGAGGACGGTGTATAATATCTTTTTCATATTCTCTTTCTATTATGACAATTAGAAGGAAAGGTTGACACCGAGGACGAAGGACCGTGCGCGCGGGTAGGCGCCCCAGTCGACACCCGGAGTCGGATAGGCGGCGCCGTTCATGTTCTGGGCGGTGCTGACCTCAGGATCGAGTCCGGAGTACTTCGTGATGGTGAAGAGGTTGTAGATGGTCGCATAGACGCGCAGGGAGCTCAGGCAGAGGGCCTTGGCGAACTTGGAGTTGTTCGGGAGGCTATAGCCGACGGTGAGGGTGTTCAGACGCAGGTAGCTGCCGTCCTCGATACCGAGCGTGGAGACGATGCCGTTCTCGTTGGTGGAGAGCGGGTAGGTCGCGTTGGCGTTGAGGGCCTGCAGGGCAGCGGGCTCATGGACACGGACGAGCTGGCCGCCCTGGATGTCGTAGATCTTGAAGCTGTCCTTCATGAAGGCGAGGTGGTTCTCGAAGACACCGGACTCCTTGTAGCCGTTGAGGGTGGCAAGCTTGGTGATGTTGTAGATCTTGTTGCCGACGCTGAAGTTGAAGTAGGCGCCGAAATCCCAGTTCCTGTAGTTGGCGGTGAGGTTGAGACCGCCGGTGAAGAGCGGGTTGGTGTTGCCGATCACGCGGTAGTCGGCTACGTCCACGATGCCGTCCGTCTTGCCATTCTCATCGGGCTGGTCGATGAACTTGGGCATGCCCGGATAGGCATTCTGCCCCTTCGGGACATTGCTCTGGATGCCGTACATCGGGCCGGTGATGTTGGCGCTGACGTCGGGCACGCCGGGCTTCAGGGTGTAGATCTGGGTGGCGGGATCGTAGTCGAAGTCGCTGACCTGGTACAGGCCGTCATAGACAAGACCGCGCACGAGGCCGACCGGCTGGCCGACGAAGAGGCCGAAGTCGTTGCCCGGGTTGCCGGAGTGGAACCAGGAGGAGCCGTAGAGCGGGGTGACGCTGTCGGAGAGCTGGTCGATGTTGTTCTTGTTGAAGTTGATGTTGCCGCCGAGGGTCAGGCCCCAGTCGCGGGTCTGGACGAGGATGGCGTTGAGCGACACTTCAATACCCTTGTTGGAGGTCTGGCCGATGTTGGCGTAGGTGGTGCTGAAGCCCGTGTCGCGCGGCAGGGTCATGTTCATCAGCAGGTCCTTGGTGCTGTTCCAGTAGAGGTCGATCGTACCGGAGAGGCGGCCGTTCAGCACGCCGAAGTCGATACCGAGGTTGCGGGTGACGGTGGTCTCCCACTTGAGGTCGGGATTCGCCATGGCGGAGCTGATCGTGTAGGCGGACTGCTTGACGTTGGCGATGGAGTAGTAGTTGTTGCCCGTGGCGGCCTCCCAGCTCTGGGACCAGAGGTCGGAGCTGATGCCGTCGTTACCGACGGTACCGTAGGAGAGGCGGAGCTTGAGGTCGTTCAGCCAGTTGGCTTCCTCCATGAAGGGCTCCTCGCTGATGCGCCATGCGAAGGCGGCGGCGGGGAAGTAACCCCAGCGGTGGGACGGAGCGAACTTGGAAGAACCGTCGGCACGCATCGTAACCGTGAAGAGATAGCGGTCGAGCAGGCTGTAGTTGATCCGGCCGAAGAAGGAGAGGATGCGGCTCGGCGTGTTGTAGCCCGTGTAGAACTTGCGGGCGACGGTCGAAGCGTTGGCATCGAACTGGTCGATCATGTAGAAGGCGTTCTCCTTGGTGAAGTTGGCCGGGAAATGGTCGGCGGTGATGGTCATGGAGTCGCCGCCGGTGTTGGACATTTCGTGGCCGAGGAGGATGTTGAAGCGGTGGGCCTTGCCGACCTCGAACTCATAGTTGAGGGTGTTGGTCCAGCGGATCGTCCAGGAGTTGGCCTGATAGACGGTGGCATTGCCGGCGTGCTGCTTCTCGCCGGTCTTGTCGTTGAGGTAGTTGTTCACCACGGCGCCGGTCCAGGTCTTGTTCTGGTTGTAGGCGCGGCCGCCGGAGAGGTCGGTGTGGTAGGTCAGTCCCTTGACGATGTTCCAGTTGAGGGAGAGGGTGCCGCGGAGGGCCTGGCGCTGGCGCAGGGGCTCGTTGTCCATGATCTGCCTGACAGGATCATACACATCCCAGAGGACGCCTTTGCCGTACTGCTCGATGGCGCCTTCCTGGAAAGCGTCGAGGTTGCCGAGGATGTCGGACGTCGCGATCGGGCGGTAGCGGTAGGAGGAGGAGAGGACGGAGCCGCTGCGGCTGCCGGTACCCTCGACGCCGAAGGCGGTGTAGTCCGTGTAGCGGAGATCCACGCCGACATTGACGCGGTTGCCGATCTTCTGGTCCACCTTGAGGGCGATGTTGCCGCGCTTGGTCCAGGAGTTGAGTTTCATACCGTCTTCCTTGTTCCAGCCCAGGGAGAGGAGCACCTTGGTGTTCTCGGTGCCTCCGGAGATGGAGAGGTCGTGGTTGTGGGAGAAGGACGGGCCGTAGACCTGGCGCTGGATGTCGTATTTCTGAACGTTCTTGTAGCGGTTGATGTCGCCGTATTCGCCCAGACCGTAGAGCTTGGTGAAGGGGGCGGCCCCGTAGGTGTGGTCGTGCGCCTCGGCGTTGGCCCAGACATAGTAGAGATAGTCATAGGGGCCGAGCGCTTCGAGGTACTTGGTCGGGGTGTTGAGCTTGGCATAGCCGTTGTACGTGACGCGGAACTTGCCTTCCTTGGCGCCCTTGGTGGTGATGAGGATGACGCCGTTGGCGCCGCGGGCACCGTAGATGGCGGTGGAGGAGGCGTCTTTCAGGACGGTGATGTCCTCAATCTGGTCGGAGGGGATGTCGCTCATCGTGCCGGCCACGCCGTCGATGAGGATGAGCGGGTCGTTGCTCTGGGAGATGGAGCCGCCGCCGCGGACGCGGATGTTCATCGAAGCATCAGGACGACCGTCCTGGGAGACGATGTTCACGCCGGGGAGCTTGCCCTGGATGGCCTGGGCCACATTGGCAACCGGAGCAGAGGTGAGCTGCTTGGAGTTGACCGAGGCCACGGAGCCGGTGAGGTCGCGGCGCTTGACGGTCTGGTAGCCGATGACGACGGTCTCGTCGAGGAAGAGGGCGTCTTCCTTGAGGACGAAGTTGACCGTGCCCTGGTTGGTGTAGTTTACGACCTGGTCGGAATAACCGATGCAGGAAGCCACGAGGGTGGAGTTCGCGGGAACGGAGATGGAGTAGTTGCCGTCGAGGTCGGTGACTACGCCGATGGTGGTGCCGCGGACGACGACGCTGGCGGCCACGATGGGCTCACCGTTCTCGTCCGTGACAGTTCCCGAGACTTTGTTCTGTGCAAACGCAAGGGACCCCCCCATAAAAATGAGCAGGGCTGCGATCGCCATTCTGAGATGATTCTTCATCATGTGGGAATTTTGGTTAAACAATATGGTTAGTAAACTAAATAAATGGCGCATTAGATCGCACAAATATACTATTTTTTAGAATAAAACAACCTATTCTTAAAATAATCGCGTCATTTTTTGCTCCGCAATGTATTCCGGGAGGCGGAGTCTTGCAGACGCGCGGCCGGAAATTATTTTTCGGACAAGTTTGCCGAAAAACCAATTTCCGCTCCGCCTTCCGCCTCCCGGGATTCCTGATCCGCCTCCCGGAGTCCCGATCCGGAATTCCGGATGACGGACCGGGCTATGGAGTTTCTGCGAAAATTCGTATCTTTGAAAAATTGCAACCAATCAATAACCGATGAAACGTTTCCTTCTGCTTGCCGCTTTCCTGTCCGGGGCCCTCTGCGCCCGGGCCCAGACTTTCCCCGACCCCGATGTCTTCTCCGCCCCGCCGGCGCAATACCGGACCGCCACCTGGTGGCACTGGATGGACGGCGACATCACGCGCGAGGGCATCACCCGCGACCTGGAGGCGATGAAGGCCCAGGGCATCAGCAACGCCACCATCCTCAACATCTACCGCCTGATCGGGGTGGGGGACGGGTTCCAGACCGTCAAGTTCGACAGCCCGGAGTGGTATGCGATGTTCCGTCACGCCCTCGAAGAGGCCGGCCGGCTCGGGATTGAGATCGGCGCGGCCAACTGCGACGGCTGGTCCGAGAGCGGCGGCCCCTGGATCACCCCCGAGACTTCGATGAAGCAATACACCTGGCGCAAGACCTTCGTCCGGGGCAGCGGCCGCGAGCAGGCCGTGTCCCTCGCGCAGCCCTTCTCCAAGGAGCGTTTCTACCGCGACGTGGCGGTGGTGGCCTACCGGGACGCCGCCCCCAACAGCTTCGTCGCCGCCGCGCCGAAGATTTCCTGCCAGGGCTCCTACCCGGTGGAGACGCTGATCAAGAGCCACAAGTACCACGACGAGACGCGCCATATCGACCTGCTGGACGAGTTTCCGGCGGAAATCCTCATCGACGGCAATCCGGCCACGGGCCTGACCATCGGCGAGGACAAGACCGTCCGGCTGGACTTCGCGAAGCCCTTCACGGCCGAGGTGCTCCATATCTATGTCATGGTGTCCGCGGCCAAATTCCCGATCCCGGTGCTGATCGAAGTGTCCGACAACGGAGCGGACTGGCGGGAGGCCGCGCGCGTCTATGTCAAGGGGGCGAATGCCCTGCAGAAGCTTCCTTTCTCCCGCACGAGTGCGCGCCACTGGCGCCTGACCGTCAACGAGCCGCTGTCGCCGACCACCCTGAGCGAGCTGTGCCTGCTGCAGGCGGGCGAGCGCGGCGTCTGGGACACGGCTCCCGGCACGGCCGTCGCCCGTCCGGAGGACGTGCTTGACCTGACGGACCGGATGGATGCGGACGGCACGCTCCGCTGGGCGGCGCCCAGGGGCAACTGGACCGTGATCCGCTTCGGCTACACCTCCAACGGCAAATTCAACCACCCGGCCTCGCCGCAGGGCGTCGGCCTGGAGTGCGACAAGATGGACTCCACGGCGCTGGACATCCACTTCAAGGCCTTCCCGGAGAAGCTCCTGCGCGCCGCGGGCCCGTATGCCGGCAAGACCTTCACCTACCTGCTCGTGGACAGCTGGGAGTGCGGCCAGCAGAACTGGACCGCCGCTTTCCCGCAGGAGTTCAGCAAGATGCAGGGCTACAGCCTGATCCCCTGGATCCCCGTGCTGTGCGGGGAGCAGATCGGCAGCGCGTCGCGCTCGCAGGCCTTCGTCCACGATTTCGACCGCGTCCGCGGCGAACTGGTGCGCGTGCACTATTTCAAGCACCTGGCGGACCTGTGCCACCGCGCCGGCTTGCAGCTCTGGTCGGAGGGCATCTACGGAGGGGCCGCGATGCCGCCCGTGGACGTGCTGAAATCCTATGAATACTGCGACGTGCCGATGACGGAATTCTGGGCGCAGGCCAGCGAATACCGCGACTGGCCCATCGTCTACCGCCCGTCCAACTACGGCAACCACGCCATCCCGTACCATGTCTCCCTGCTCTACGACAAGCCCGTAGTGGGCAGCGAGGCCTTCACCGGGATGGCCCTGTACAGCGATTCTCCCATCGACCTCAAGCTCTACGGCGACCAGGCCTACACGCAGGGCGTGAACCGGATGATCCTGCACAGCTATGTCCACCAGCCGGACGACCGCCGCCCCGGCGTGACGCTCGGCATCTACGGCCAGACCTTCAATCGCAATAACACCTGGTTCAACGCCGCGGACGGTTTCTTTGCCACCCAGGCGCGCATCCAGTACCTGCTCCAGCAGGGTGACCGGCGCGCCGACGGGCTCGTCTATCTGGGCGACCGCCTGCCGAACACGGAGATGTCCGCCGCCGAGATCGAGGCCAGCCTGCCGGAGAATGTCAAATTCCAGTATATCAATCAGGAAGTCCTGCTTCATCGCCTGTCCGTGCGCGACGGGCGCATCTGGCTGGACGGGAGAGTCCCCTTCAAGTTCCTGCTGCTGCGCGGCGAGCGGATGGAGATCGCCACCGCCCGCCGGGTGGAGGAACTGGTGGATGCCGGGGCGCTCGTGTGCGGCCCGCGGCCGGCCGGGACGCTGTCCCTGAAGGATTTCGACGCCGACAATGCCGCCCTGGAGCAGATCGCCGCCCGGCTCTGGGACGGCGGGCGCGTGCTGGGCGGCCGCAAGGCGCTGGAAGCCGCCTATACGCCGGACCTGCGCGTGCGCGGCATCGGCATCGACGACATCCTCTGGTACCACAAGTCGCAGGACGGGCTGGACTGGTACTATCTCTCCAACAAAGACAACGCGCGCGCGATCCACTTCGAAGCGGTCTTCGACGTGGCGGACGGCCGCCCGGAGATCTGGGACCCGATGAGCGGTACGGTGCGCGAACAAATGATGTATGACACCGGCAACGGCGTCACGACGGTCCCCCTGTCCCTGCAGCCGCGCCAGGGCCTCTTCGTGCTGCTGCGCCGCGGCGGCAGCCGCGTGCAGCATATCTTCCGCCTGACGGACCTGCAGGGCGCGCAGCTCTTCCCCAACGCCACCGGAGACTTCTCCCGGGCGCTCCCCGAGGCCTTCCGGGGTGAGGACGGACAGATCCACCTGCGCAGCCTGTCCGCCGGCTCCTACATCGCCGGGTTCTCCGACGACGTGGCCTGCCGGATCGACCTGGAAGCCCCGCAGCGGCTGGCGCTGGACGGGACCGCGGGCACGATGACCTTCGAAGACGAGCCGGCCCTCGGGACGATGCCCATCGGCGGCTTCCGGGAGTTTACCGGATTCCTGGATCCGCGCATCAAGCACTATTCCGGCCGCGTGACCTACCGCACGCAGGCCGACCTGCCGGACGGATTCATCCGGGCGGGCCGCCGCGTGCTGCTCTCCATCCCGGCCTTCGGCAGCACGGCGCGCATCAGCGTCAACGGCCATACCCTGGAGACGGTCTGGGACCCCGCCGCGCTGACGGACATCACCGCGTGGGTGCGTCCGGGCGCGAACGAACTTACCATCGAGGTCACGAACCCCTGGCGCAACCGCCTGATCGGCGACAAGGCCGGCGTGCCCTCGACCGAGCGGCACTGGACGACTTCTCCGCTGCAGCAGAAGCACATCCCGCCGCAGCAGATCCTCCACGAATACGCCCTGCTCTATCCGGCGGGCATCTCGAAGCCGGTCGTCCTCTACAGCGAGGGCGACGAACGTGTAGTCAATAACTGAAAAACCGGTTGCCAAGCCAATGAAACATCTGCCCATCCTGATCCTCCTGCTCTGCAGCTTGTCCGCCGGCGCCCAGGAACGCGTCGAGCGCTGGGGCTGCTTTGAAATTTCCCTCCCCGCCACCGTCGCCGGGAACCCTTTCGACGTGGTGCTGACCGCCACCTTCACCCGCGGCGGCGAGGCGCAGACCGTGCGCGGCTTCTACGACGGCGACGGGGTGTTCAAGATCCGTTTCATGCCCTCCGGGGAAGGCCGCTGGACCTATGAGACGCACTGCCGGGTCCCGGCGCTGAACCGCAGGCGCGGGAGCTTCGAATGCACGGCGCCCGCGGCGGACAACCACGGCCCCGTGGTGCCTGACGGCCTGCACTTCAAGTACGCCGACGGCACGCGTTACTATCCCGTCGGGACTACCTCCTACGACTGGATGCACGTGGGCGGCGAGACGGCTGCCCGTACTGTCCGTTCGATGCAGGAATCGGGCTTCAACAAGCTCCGGATGCTGTTCTTCCTGCACAACCTGCCGGTGGAGTACCCGGATGTCTATCCGTTTGAGAAGCAGGCCGACGGGAGCTGGGACTACACCCGCTTCAACCCCGCCTATTTCCAATATGTGGAGCAGCGGATCCTGGCCCTGCAGCAGATCGGCGTGGAGGCGGACCTGATCCTCTTCCATCCCTACGACGGGGGGCGCTGGGGCTTCGACCGGATGCCGCTGGAGGCCAACCTGCGCTATCTGGAATACATCACGGCCCGTTATGCCGCCTTCCGCAACATCTGGTGGTCGCTCGCGAACGAGTGGGACGGCGTGAAGGGCATTCCCGCCGGAGACTGGGACAAGTTCGCGGCCGCGGTGGCCGCCGGCGATCCCTACCGCCACCTGCTGTCCATCCACGGCTACACGGCGACCTACTACAACTACTTCGATCCCGTGTTCACCCACGCGAGCATCCAGGACCACGGTCCCGTGCTGGAGCGCGGCCGCGCGCATACCGTCAGCCGGATCTACAAGAAGCCCGTCCTCTTCGACGAAGTCTGCTACGAAGGCAACGTGGGCAGCCGCTGGGGCTGGCTCAGCGGCCAGGAGATGCTGCGCCGGATGTACAACGGCCTGATGAGCGGCTGCTACGTCACGCACGCCGAGACCTTCAACGCCGCCGAGGGTTCCTCGGCGGAAGACGCCAATAATTACCTGGCCTACGGCGGGGACTTCCGGGGCGAATCGTGGCGGCGCATCCGTTTCCTGCGCGCCGTGCTCGACGACCTCCCGAACCCGCCGGGCCTCGCGGACCACAACTGGGACGAGTACACCACCACCGCGGGCGAGGGCTACTATCTGATCTACCTCGGCAGCGAAATCCGCAGCGAATGGCAGTTCGACCTGCCGGTCAAGAACGGCCCCTGGGCGCGTCCGCAGGCGGGTGAAAAGTACCGGGTGGAAATCCTGGACACCTGGAACATGACCGTCACCCCCTGGCCCGTCGTCTTCGAGACGGGCACCCCGGACCGCTACCGCATCCGGGACCGGGAAGGGCGCGGCGTGCGCCTGCCGGACACCCCTTATCTGCTTCTCAGAATCAAGAAAATATGAAACCAGTCACCACCGTTTTCCTCTCCGCCGCAGCGGCCCTGCTGCTGGCCGCCTGCGCCGGAAGTGCGCCGAAGGCCCCCTACGGGACCTACACCAACCCCGTCCTCGGGGGAGACTATCCCGATCCGTCCATCGTGCGGGACGGCGAAGACTACTACATGACCCATTCGTCGTTCGACTACAATCCCGGCCTGGTCGTCTGGCACTCCACCGACCTGGTGAACTGGGAGCCCGTCAGCTATGCCCTGCAGACCTACCTGGGCAGCGTCTGGGCGCCGGACATCTCCAAGATCGGCGACAAGTTCTATATCTATTTCACCGTCCACGGACGGGGCAATTTCGTCGTCTTCGCCGACACGCCCTACGGCCCCTGGAGCGAGCCGCATGACCTGCACGTCGGGCAGATCGACCCCTGCCCGGCCATCGGCGACGACGGCCGGAAATGGCTGTTCCTCAGCGGCGGCCAGCGCATCCGGCTGACCGACGACGGACTGGACACCGTCCCGGGCACGCTGGAGAAGGTCTGGGACGGCTGGCCCATCCCGGAGGGCTGGATCACCGAGGGGCTCGCCATGGAGGGCCCGAAGATCCGCAAGGTGGGGCCCTGGTGGTACTTCATCGCCGCCGAGGGCGGCACTGCCGGCCCGCCGACGAGCCACCTGGTGGCCATCGCGCGCAGCAAGAGCGTGGACGGGCCCTGGGAGGAATCACCCTACAATCCGCTGGTGCATACCTGGCACAACACCGACCGCTGGTGGTCCCGCGGCCACGGCTCGCTGATCGACACCCCGGACGGCCGCTGGTATATCGTCTATCACGCCTACGAGAACGGCTACTACAACCTCGGCCGCCAGACGCTCCTCGAGCCGGTCTGGCTGGATGACGAGGGTTGGTGGCGCAACTACGGCGAGAACATCGTGGAGGACCCGATCGCCGCTCCGCTGCCGCTGCGACCCTACGACCGCAAGGCCCGCCTGGGCGAGTTCCGCATCGGACTCGACTGGAAATACTACAAGGACTTCGATCCGGCCCGCGCCAGCGTGGCGGACGGGGTGCTGACGCTCAAGGCGACGGGCGCGAGCCCGGCGGATGCCGCTCCGATGCTGTTCGTGGCGGGCGACCAGGCCTATGAGTTCGAGGTGGAGATCGACCGGGATCCGGGCGCGACGGCCGGCCTGGTGATCTACTACAACAGCCAGTACTACATCGGCGAGGGGATCAGCAATGCGGGCACGCTGCGCTGGCGGCGCGACCGCGGCGGACGCCGCGCGATGCGCACCCCGGATGTGACGCACATCTGGCTGCGCCTGCGCAACGACCACCAGATCGTCTCTGCGTACTACAGCCTGGACGGCAAGGAGTGGAAGCAGGACGACTGGGGCATCGAGATCTCGGGCTACAACCACAATGTCTTCCACGAGTTCCAGAGCATGCTGCCGGGGCTGGTGGCCGCCGGCGAGGGCGAAGTCCGCTTCAGCAACTTCAAATACCGTAAACTCGATTGACCCTTCAAAGTTGATCATGAAAAGAATTGTTTTAAGTTTTCTGGCTGTGTGCTGCGGCCTGTGCCTCCAGGCCCAGACCATCAACTACAAAGGCACGGAGGTGGCTCTCGGGCCCCGCGCGCTGTACGTGGACGGGAGCCTGACGGCCGCACAGGCGGCCGCCTCTCCCTATGTGTTCAACAGCTTCAATGAAGCGATGGCCCACATCCAGGACGGCACCCGCGAGGCGCCGATGCGCGTCTATATCGCCCCCTGGGTCTATTGGGTGGATGATCCCGACGACGGGCAGATCCGCCGTCCGGTGAGCGGCAGCACTCCCTTCGGGATGGTGGTCCGCTGCGAGGCGCTCCAGCTGCTCGGCATGACGGATGACGCGCACGACACCGTCCTGGCCTCCGCCCGCGGCCAGACCCAGGGTGCGGTGGGCAATTTCACGATGTTCGACTTCTGGGGCGACGACCTCGTGGTCAAGGACCTGACGATGGGCAACTACTGCGACATCGACCTGGTCTATCCCCGCCGCCCGGAACTCGGCCGCAAGGCCAGATACACCGCCATCACGCAGGCGCAGGTGTCCTTCTGCCACGGCGACCGCATCCTGGCCCGGAACGTCCGCTTCGAGGCGCGGCTCAACCTCAGCCCGCTGACCGGCTCCAGACGCATCCTCTTCGACCGCTGCCACATGGAGAGCACGGACGATTCGCTCAACAAGTGCGGCGTCTATCTGCACTGCGACCTCGACTTCTGGGGCCGCCAGCCCTTCGGCAGCGTGGACACCTACGGCACCGTCTTCCTGGACTGCGACTTCCACATCCGCCACGGCGAGGCCGTGCAGGCGGTCAGCAAGGGGGTCGGCCGCCATTCGCTCGTGGACGTGCGCTACCATGCCGGACGGCCGGTCCATCTGGCCTGGACCTTCCGGCCCGAGGAGTGGCTGCGCTGCTACCAGTACAACATCACCCTGGACGGGCAGCCCGCCTTCGTGGGCGCCGCCAAGCCCTACAATACGGTCCTGCTGGACCAGAAGGCCCAGCTCGCCGCCTACCGCCTCGTCGAGGACGACGGCACGGTGCTCTACAACACCTGGAACCTGCTGCGCGGAGAGGACGACTGGGATCCGCAGGGGAT
The DNA here is from genome assembly GCA_017458145.1 of Bacteroidales bacterium. Taxonomy (GTDB): domain Bacteria; phylum Bacteroidota; class Bacteroidia; order Bacteroidales; family UBA932; genus Cryptobacteroides. The sequence goes on from JAFTGA010000014.1 coordinate 20,456, forward strand.
CAAGGAGCGCGTCCAGGCACTTTCGAAGCGCGACGGACGTGACTATGCCGATATTCCGACCTGCCTGGACATCGTCACCGGCCGGGCTTTCAGCCTGCAGACCGGCGGCGAACCGCTGACGCTCGAGGCCCGCGTGTACCGCCACCTGGGCTATCCGCTGGACAACCAGCATGTCTTCTGGCAGGTCCAGCCGGGCTATGAGCGCTTCGTCTCGCTCAAGGCCGACGGCTACCGCTGCACCGTCACGCCCACCAACCACGGCGACGCCGCGCAGGTCTTCGACGTGATCGCCTATACCCGCGAAGGGCTGGAGTGCGCCGTGCAGCTGACCGTGGTGCCGGACTTCGTGGAGGCGCCCGCCCTGACGAAGGGGCCGGTGCTCGCCCTTGCGGACGGACAGGCCACCGTGGACTATGAGGCCGACCTGCAGGGCCGCGCGGACCTTTCGCTCGTGACCTGGTACCGCTGTGCGGACCGGGCGGGCCGCGGCGCCGTGCCCGTGGCCGTCTCCCGCGGCGGCAAGCCGCTGAAATCCTATACGCTGACCCGCGCCGACGTGGGCAGTTACCTCGCCGTCGGCGTGGCGCCCAGGCACCTGCGCTGCCTGCCTGGCGAGGAGGTGCGCGTGGTCTCCCGGACGCCGGTCAAGGCCGCCCAGGTGACGCCCGGCCGCATCCTGGCGACCGACTTCTCCGACTTCCCGACGGACAATCAGCCGGAGGTGAAGCCCGGCTTCTGGACGGTGGACGCCTTCAAGCCCGCCGATACGGCGGAATATGCCTGGACGGTGGATCCCGCGCTGCCGTGCTGGACCTGGGGGACGGGCATCAACGGCGCCAGGGGCGTCGGCATCCAGCAGCTCCAGCAGGGCGCCCGCCTGCGCTACACTCCCGTGGCCGGGAAGTACGGCGACATGTCCGTGACCTGGCAGGTGGATCCCGCCAAGGACGGCGGCCAGGGCTTCGCCTCCGCCCGGATGCAGTACCTGGACCTGTTCATCAAGTTCGACACCCGGACGCTGACGGGCTACGCCTTGCGCGTGATCCGCACCGTCAAGTTCTCCGACGCGGTGGACGTCCTGCTGGTCCGCTATGACCACGGCACGGTCACGCCGCTCACCGAGGGCGTCCCGACCAACTGCTTCCTGACGGGCTGCACCCTGACGGTCAAAGCCGAAGGCAATCGCCTGACGGCGCACGTCGAAGGCCCGAACCACATGCCCACCTGCGCGGACGATCCGCGCATCCACCCTTCCGTGGACCTGGAGGCGCAGATCGTGCCGAACGCCTTCGGCGGTCTCGGCCTGCAGCACACCAGTACCGTCGGCACCGAGAGCCGCATCCTCGTCCACTCCGTCTGCGCCGAATGGAAATGAAAAGAATATTGGTTTTATTGACGACGTGCGCGTTGCTCCTGTCCGGCTGCATCAAGGATGCCCCCGGGCAGGGCGGCAACGTGCAGCCGGGGGACCGCCTGCCGGCGTTCAGCGTCCGGATGGACGACGGCTCGATCCTGCGAGCGCAGGACCTCGCCGCCGGGCCGGCGCTCCTGGTTTTCTTCCACACCACCTGTCCGGACTGCCAGCGCACCCTGCCCGTGGTGCAGCAGGCTTTCGAGAACTATCCCGGCGTGCGCTTCGCGGCCATCTCGCGCGCCGAGTCCGCGGAGGACATCCGCGCCTGGTGGACAGAGCACGGCATCTCCCTGCCCTTCTCCGCCCAGGAGGACCGGAGCGTCTATGCGCTCTTCGCCTCGGAGCGCATCCCGCGCATCTATATCACGGAAACAGGCGGCACCGTGGCCGCCTGTTTCGATGACAATCCGTGTCCGGACTATGCGGATCTCGCACGGGTGCTGGACACCGTGCGGTGATCACTAGTTGTAGATGTTGATTCGGAGCGTGTGCAGCATTCCGGGCTTCAGGCCTTCGGGCCCGATAGCCGATTCGTCAAAGGTATAGGTGTAGGGTCCTTTTTCTTCCTCCGTGGCCCCGTACTTCACTTTCAGCTTGAATTTTACAGTGACTTTATGGTAGGTCTGCGGGAGCACGAAAAGCGTCTTGTAGATAAAATCCGAATAGCTGATGTAGTTCGACCCGAGGACCTTGCCTCCTTCGGCGAGCGTCTGGCTCTGGGTGATTTCCTTAAAGCCTCCTGACTGGCAGATATCCCCGTCGGCCGGATTCGTGACATCATAGATGATGCTTCCGTCCTTCAACGTGCCGGTGTACGTGCCTGCCAGCGGCAGGTCCGCCTCGATGCTGAAATCTATCAGTTTGATATCCTTGTAAGGGTAATAGATACCGTTCTGGATGGTGAGCCGGAATATGGAGCAGGCCATCTGGTAGCGCAGCGGGATGGCGCCGTTCGAAGGGACCCCGCTCCAGGAGGCGCCCATCATCGCGTAGCGGGCGAAATTGGGTGTGGCACTGTTCGTGAGATATTGTACCTCCGGGATCCTGGCCGTGAAATGGGCTCCGGCATCATCGATACTGTCGATGCGGATCCCGTCCTGGCGATCGCCCAGCGTCTCCAGATCTCCGCGCGGTCCCGGGAATACGCCATAGAAATCGTGCTGCCCGCCTCCTTCCGCCCAATACAATTCATGGCCGACCGGGGTCGGATTCCATTTCTCTTCCGCTTTTGAGAAGGAATAGACGAAACGCTCCTGGCCGTACTTCGCGCAGGCGACCTGGACACTGTCGGTGTCCGACCATTTCATCGCATGGTACGATCCTTCATAATTTGGATGCCACGAGTCCACGCTGACTTTGGTGCTGAGATCGGCCAATTGCGGGTCGATCTGTACGGGGGCGCCGCGTTTCGGACCGTCCGGTCCCGGGGCGGGGAACTTCCCGCAGGCTGCCAGGCAGGCCGCCAGCAGGAAGAAGATATATAAAGGGTATGCTTTCATAAACTGCTCCGCTGAGGGTTAATTAAGATTGATAGAACCATACAGGGACTTTCCTTCCTGGATGCCCGGGCCCAGCGAACCGTGGTACTGGGTGGGCGGGACGTCGCGGATCGGACGGACCTGCATGGCGTGGGTGCGGATATAGCCCGTGTAGGGCTGATTTTCAGGGGCGGCGGCCCGGGTGTACACCGGGAAGCACTGGGGACTGTTGGTGGGATCGAAGGAGTTGTCGTTGCGCCGCATATGGAAGGTACGGGCATAGCCGTTTCCTCCGGTCCCGGGACCGGATTCGTTGGACTGGAAGGGGGCAGCCGTCCAGTACATGCCTTCTTCGAACATGCCGGAGATCTGTCCGCCGTTGAAGCCCGAACGGCGTCCCAGCGCCGGGAAGAACATCAGGCCCTTGGTCTTGTCGGTGGGGTGGCAATACAGCCACATTCCCTGGCTTTCGGCCGAATCCTGTCCGATGTAAAAACTGGCGTTCAGGCCGTTGATGGTCTCTTCGGGGTCTGCGGGGTTGGCGGGGTCCGTCGATGCCGGCACCTGCACGTCGATGCCCTTCTTGTTGAATCCGGTGAAAGCGTACTCGTTGGGGACCTTGAATCCGGGCGGACAGGGGTCGTAAATGGTCTTGATCACTTCGTGGTCCGGGCCGTCGTGGCCGCTCTCGTCGTTGTTGGGGGCGGTGATGCTCATGTCCCAGAGGTTGTCGTAGCGCTTCTGGCTCCAGAGATAGCGTCCGTTGGGCGCCTGGGCGAACATTTCAGGCCGGCGGATGGTCCGGTTCAACGCGCGGTCGGTGCCATAGTCAATCCAACTCTCCGCATCTGTGTATGTGCTGGAGGCGAAATTCTCTATCATGAGATTATCGCTCGTCCGGGTGACGGGCGTATTGGACCAGTTTCCATTCTGGTGGTACCAGTAAATATCTTTCCCATAGTTGAGCGCGTCCAGCGCCACGGTCCACATCGGGTCCTTGCGGCCCCATTGGTAGTGGACGGCGCCGGCCGTGGAGGCGTCGCCCTTCTGGATGACATAGATCATCCCTTCCTTGCCGGATCCTTCCTGGCGGAAGCGGATCAGGCAGGAGCGCTGCTGGATGCCGGCCACATAGCCCAGGTTCATATCCATCATCTCGTTGGAGGCGAGCAGGGTCGGATCGCCGTCGATCATGCCGTCGATCGTCAGGCCCGAGCTGCTGTAGGAAAACTTCTGCCGGCTCGGCTCCGGATAATACCAGACGGTCTGGGTGGCGTGTTCCAGGCGGCTCTTCGGGACCACCCAGATGTGCCAGCTCCACACGACGTTGCCGCCTCCGTCTCCCACGGCGACCACGGCGTTGCCGCCGTGGGCCATATGGTCCTTGTCCACATAGAAATACAGGTAGTGGGCCTTGTAGTCGGAATTGTCCCAATGTGCCTGGCCGCGTTCAAGGAAAGCCTGATCGTTGCCGTCTTTGTCTTTATACGTTTCGCCGGGAGCATGGTTGTGCCCGGGGACGATGATCATCCCGTCCACGTCCTCCCAGACGAGTTTGGTCTGGCGTTTGTCGATCTGGTCGCCCACGTTGCTTTCCCCGTTGAAGGTCTCGTTGACATAGCGGAGAATCCAGGGGCCGCGGATGTCAGCACCGCCGCCGTAATTGGCTGCAGGAGCCCACGAACCGCGCTGGAAGGTGCCCTTCATCAGATATTCTCCCGTGGCCGTGTTCTTGAAGGCTGCGGTGTTGATGTGGCCGTTCTTGTAGCCGTTGCCGTACACGATGGGCAGGCAGTACCAGCCGGGAGCGGAGACGATGTAGCAGTTGGCGGTCTCCCAGGGGACGCCCAGGTTGTCGGGGTCGTGGCCGGTGTGCTCGTTGCCGTAGATGTCGTGGTTGGCAAGGTTGAATGCCTTTGCGGGCGTGTCGTTGTCCCAGCTGTTCCAGTCGTCGGCAGCTGTGTTTTCCCCGACTTTGATGCTGCGTTTCTCGCCTTCGCTGTCATCGGATCCCGGACCCTGCTGCAGCACGCCGTCGTCCAGCCAGGACGGTGGCGCCGTGGTCCATTTGTAGTCGTAGTAGTACTCGACGGCAGTCCAGTTCACAGGCTGCTTGATGGTCGTCCCGTTGCCGGAACGGTCATCGTACTCCCTGTAGCTCCTGACGGTATAGTATTCAGCGAGACTTGTCCCGCTGACGTCGAATTCGTCTTTCAGGTTCTGCGTGACTTCGAAGTAATACTGGATATCCTGAAGTCCGGAGTTGACATACAGCTTGTTGGTGGCGGGTACGGCGTACCAGACTCCGGTCCCCTTGTTCTGCATGTGGAGGCGGCGATGGCGCACATTGTTGCTGTCGTTGCCGTCCAGGAAGGTGATGTCCACGGTCAGGTGCTTCTGCTCCACGGGAAGGGTGAGGAGCGTGAAGGAGATCCTGTCCGTGCCGAGCTCGCGCTGCTCGCTGGCCGGGATCTCGAAGGCGACGGAACGCCGGGCGGCGGTGGTGTCGGTGACGGTAAACCTGCTTCCGGACTTCTGCGACGCATCGTATTCCAGATCAGCCGTGAAAACGCCGGAAAGGTTGTGGCCTTCCTGCGGGTCCGAACGGAGTTCCACGCGGGTAACCGTATATTTTTTTGCCTTGTCGTCTGCAGCGTAGAAGCTAAAGCGGAAGGCCGTGAAAAGCGGCGTGTATTTCAGGGTAACTTTCTGCGTACCTGCATTTTCCGGGGCGACACAGGCGGCAGCCGCCATATAGGCTTTGCTCATGTCGGGCAGGAATTCGTATTCTTTTCCACCACCCGTGATGTCCGTTTCCTGGATACTGGTGTAGGTCTGCACGTCGGGAATCGTCCCCTGCACGACCGCCTTTTCGCCGGAGGCGTCCATCGTGATGTCTTCCGTGGCGGCGCCCGTGGCCGCGTTGGTCTGCGGCGCGGGATACAGGGAGAAGAAGTAGTGCTTCCTGGAAGCGTCGTTCCAGTAGAGCGTCTCCCCTTCGACGACAGGTTTTGCGTCGGCGATGCCGTTCGCGGCACCGAGGCTCAGGTCCACGGTATAGTCGGCGGACGTCTTGCCGTCGGCGGTCATGCTTTCGTTGGAGATGATACGTACCTGGTCTCCGGCGGTCCAGTTGATCTGCTCGACCTTGTCGGTCCCCACCGTGCCGCTGTAGGCGGTCTTGGTATCGGGCGTGTTGCCTGTCTCTTCAGCGGTGCCCAGTCCGAAATGCACGACCGGATCATATTTGCCGAGGGTGTCGGGTTGGTCTAACGTCTCTTTCACGCAGCCGGAAAGCAGCGCACAGAGCGCAATGAAGGGAAATATTCTATTCATACCAGCCATTCCATTGATTGTTGTCATAGTCGTCCCACTCATCCACGTTCTGCCCGCCGGGGATGATCATGCCCGAAGGATCCATGAACAGGAAGCGCTGCTCAAGCACCTTCCAGGGGGAGACGGTGACCTGGGCGGAGAGCCGGTATTCGAGTTCGCGGGTCACGGGGACGATCTTCTCGGTCTCGTCCCAGACGCCCGTGCCGAGGCCCTCGACACTGCCCAGGGAGATTGTATAATTGTGATTGCGCACCACGCCGTACTGCGCGGTGGGGTAGTTGGCGCCCGGCGTCTGCTCCGCAGGCGTGAGGTGCTCGACGGGGATCTTGTAGTAGAACTGCCCGTCCTTGAAGCCGTCCACCGTGAGGGCCGCAAGGGCTGCCGTGTCGCCGTACAGCGTCACGCCGGCGGCGGCTACGGGCTGCAGCCTTTCTCCGCCCAGGGCCTTCCAGTCCAGATCGGCCGGGGTGGCGGCCTGGGTGCGGGCGTCGTCGGTGTACAACTGCATGGAGGACAGGATCGTGCGCTTCATGCCGTCGGCGGTATAGAAGACGCCGCCGTAGCGGAAGAACTCGCCGGCGCTGCAATAGCCGTCCGTGTCATCCGCGGCGGTCTTGCCCGCGGCAAGCCCGAATGAGAGACGGGCCTTGACCAGGACGTGGGTGACGCGGGGATAGAGCTGGTTGGCGCTGCGGGCCGTGGCGAGGATGCTGCCGTCCGCCGTGTTCTCCAGACAGTAGCGGCTGTCCGTGCCGAACGCAGCGTCGAGCTGGTTCCAGCTCAGGTACTCCAGGGCGCAGTCTCCCGGGGCGAGGTTGCCTGCGGGCTGCAGGTCTGCCACGCTTGCCGGGTAGGCGCCGCCGTCGTAGCCGGAGGCCAGGGGATCGCCGTAGTTGGGATCCTGGGCCCAGTGGGAGCGGAGACGGGACGGTTCATTCCACGCGACGGTCCAGGTCGGGAAGGTCCAGGCCGGGTCGATCTTCTTGAAGAGGTAACTGCGGGTGTTGAGCGCGTTGAGCCCCCAGCCGAGCAGTTCCACGCGGGCGTCGAGCACGCCCTGCTCCGTCGTGGCGACGGGGACGGCAAAACTCGTCGCCGCAGGTGCGGCGAGCGTGACCTTGGCGGCCAGGCGGTCCAGGGGGACCGTCATCGGGTTGTTCCGGGCCTCGTCCGCATCTTCCATCAGGTACTTCGCGTTGACGGGCACCGCGCAGGTTTCCTCGCCGGCGGCGTTGATATACGTGGAGGAGGTCATCCGCAGGGGCGCGACCTGCTGGGCGGCGCCCTGATACTGGATGGACCGTCCGGCTTCAGCCCATGACGCGCTGCCGGATTGAATGACGGCGCGCGCCTCGGAGAGCGTCTTGCGCGAGAGGTCCTGGTCCGAGTTCACGGTGACGATCATCCAATAGGGACGGTAGGTCAGCTGGACGAGGAAGACGCCCGCGGTCTGCTCGAAGTCAGTGGCGGTACGCTTCTCCAGATAGGCGCCTGCCTTGGAGTAAAAGTAGAGGTCCAGTGTCGAAACCAGCTGTTCGGAGAGCGTCGCGGCGTCGCCGTAAGGGGGCTGTGCCTCGCCGGCCTTGGTCTGGAGAAGCTGGTCTCCGTAGGAGCGGAGCGCGACGGACAGATAGTATTTGTCCGCCGTGGCGGCGCAGTCTTCCGGACGCAGGGAGTCATAGACGCATCCCTGCAGGAACACCGCCCCGCAAAGCAGCAGGATATATGTAATTATTCTTCTCATTGATTTGTCAGTCCTGTGGCTATCCATTCATAGGTAAAATGCCGCACGAGATTGAATCGGGTCCCGGCGGGGTGCTGTCCGTCAGGGCTTGCAGCGAGGCTGATCATACGCGTCCAGGCCGTGGCGGCCGGGTCTCCATAGCTGATGGTCGAGCCTCCTTCCGTCACGCTGATCAGGTTCTTCGCGTAGGTGATGGTACGGTTCCCTTCCTGGATGGAAACACGCAGCGAGGGTTCCGGCTGGGCGGCGCCCGTGTTCAGCTCCGGCACATAGGCGATCAGCGATCCGTCGCCGGCAGGCACAAAGGCAATATTGTCTTGGCTGCCGATATCGGAGACGCTGTCAAAAGGCGTGGCGGGAGCCGAAGGGAATCCTACAGGCAGGACGCGCATTCGGCGGCGGCTGCCCAGCAGCTCGGCGCCCAGCAAGCCGGCCTGCGTGAAGGCGGCGTCACAGCGGATGCGCAGGCGGCACAGCGCGTAAGTCAGCACCAGGTCGCCCTGGAGTTGCGTGGTCGTCCCCTGCAGGTGCCGGATCTGGTCGTAAAGGCCGAAACCGTGCATCGGAATGCCGTGTGCGAGGTAGTCGGCCTGGCTCCTGACTTCGAGGCCGGTGGGGTCGGTGGTGAACGAGAACCAGTCGATCATCTCCTGTAGGCTCGTCCCCTTGCCGGGGATGCTGGAGACGTTGTAGAGGAGGTCTCCGAAATTCGCGAGCATCAGCACGGCGAGCGATGTGCAGGGCTTGTCCAGGCTGAAATCCACGCGCAGACGGCCGTTGCCCAGGTCCGTTCTCGTAAAGGCGGCCGATTTGCCCGATGTGATCTGTTTCGCCCGGGCGGGGTCGAAGACCTTCTGCCCCTGGCCGTTGTCCACGAAGGCGTCGGAAGCGTCGAACAGGTACAGGGCACAGTCTTCCACGATGCGCTCGTGTGTGTACAGGACGTCGGAGTCGCTGTAGCCCGCCTTGGTGAAAGGCTGTGACGAGCTGTAGTCCGCGAGCGTCACGGACAGACTGGCTTGTGCGGGTCCGTCAGGGTTGACGTCCCCTCCGGAGGGGAGCCGGCTGCATCCGGCCAGGGCGAAAAGCCCTAGCAGAAGCGCGGCGTTCCGGAAGGCGGCGGTATGATGGTTCATGCTCATTGATTGTCCAAGTCAGAGTTCTGGAGGACGATCCGCCAGCCGTTGATGTAGATGCCTGCGGCGATGTTCCATCCGTGGCGGTTGTCCAAAAAGAAAGTGATCGAATAGTCGTCCTGGCGGTCCAGGTATTCCTGGTCGGTCATCTGCTTTTCATAGCGGCCCTTGACCAGCAGGAAATAGTCCACGAGGGGGACGCTGATGACGGTCTTGCCGGTTTCGAGGTCCACGACGTTGAGCATCGTCTTGCCGGTCCCGTCGGAGGGGAACAGCCGGCCCGTGGTGAAGTCGGCCACGGCGGCGGTCATCTGGGAGTAATCGTCGTAGTCCACGGTGCCCTGATGCTTCTCGAAGGGGAAGTAGTCCACCGGGATGAGGTTGTCCCTTTCGTTGGCCCAGTTCATGGCGGTGCCCTCGTCGGAGATGACGAAGTCGTACTTGTCGGCCTCCAGCGGCTGCAGGTCGTTGAGCGCCTGCAGGACCACGTGGATGCGGTTGGTATTCTTCATCAGGTCCAGCCGGACGACGTTGACGCTGCCTTCCGGCAGGCTGCGCAGCTCCACATTCTCGGCATGGCCGTAGTAGATATCCTCCAGCTCGCTGTCGGTATAGACGTCCGCCTTGGTGCGGGTCTGCAGGCTGCACAGCAGGTCCTGCTTGGTGGCCGGGTTGGCCACGGAGTAGGCCCCGCCGTTCTTGAGGCCGCCCCACACGACGACATCGTAGGTGCCCGGCGTCACGCCCGGGAGGGACATGGTATAGCCCTCTCCGGAAAGATTGGCTCCGGAGTCGGAGACGCGGCTGACAAAACGCCCGCTGCGGTCGAACAGGAACACGTCCACGGCGCTGACCTCTGCAGGGAAGGCGTCCGCGTACTTCATGTTGTAGTCGTAGCGGAACCGCAGGGCGATGTTGCAGTTGCCCGGAGCGTCGTAGATGGTACGGTCGCAGGAGCAGAGGGCCCCCAGGCTGAGCAGGAGCGCTGCCGCGATGCGGATAACTTTATGGTTCATAGCGTTGTCCATCACTATTCAACAAGGTCGGAAGTCTGGGACACAAGATGCCAGGCGTTGATGTTGACACTGGCGGAGAGGAACCACTTTTCGTCGGTGTCATCCGGGACGACGCGCTGGTCCGGCGTGTTGGGGTCGGCCGGGTCGAAGATGCCGAAGCCGAGACCCTTGATCTCGCCGAGGGTGATGTCGTAGAAGTGGTTGCGGACCACACCGTATTCGCCAAGGTAGGTCTCGTCCGGGTCGGTCTGGGGCACGACGTGCTTGATGGGCACGAAATAGACCATCCAGCCGTTCTCATAGAGGTCGGCCAGGCCGAGGACATAGTTTCCGAAGGCATCCTCGATGACGGCGCTGGTGGCTTCGGCCTTGGTGGTGCCGTTGTCCTGGGAGTAGAAGAGTTTCTTGCCGGCATAGTCGCCCGTACCGCCGATCAGGTCCTGCTTGGGGAAGGCGGATACCTTGAAGTCGGAAGGATTGGTCCCGGCGCGGTTGATGAAGCGGCCGTTGCCGTTGTTCTCGTAACGGGCGGTCACGATCTCGAGGTCCGTTGCGGCCATGGCCGTGCTGCCGGCGGCGTCGGCGCCGACATAGAAAGTGTAGCCGGTCTTGACGTCCGTCAGGATGCGGTTGAGATAGTCGGTGCGGGCGAGGACGGTGCCGTTGTAGCGGAAGTAGTTCTGGTCGTAGTCCGCGGCTCCTTTGGTCTTGAACTGGGCGAAGACGAGCACGTGCGTGCCCACGTTCTTGGCCTTGTGGGACAGGGTCTCGTCGAAGGTGTTCTCGAAGCAGTAGGTCTTCTGGCGCCAGGCGGCGGCGTCAAAGGCGGGATCGGCCGGATCGGTCGCAGTGATGGCCTTGGCCCAGAGGTTCTTCTGGGTATAGTGATGCACCGGGGAGATATCCTCATGGTAGTCGAGGTTGTCCACGGGATAGTTATCAAGCGGGGCTTCAATCGTGGAATACCAGGGATCGCGGCCCCAGGCCGTGCGGAAATAGGCGGGATCGGTCGGCACGGAAGCCTCGTTGCCGGTCCAGGTGTACTTGGGATTCTGGGGCCAGGCGGCGTCGATGTGCTTGACCAGGAAGGAGTTCTTGTTGACGGAGTTGAGGGACCATCCGCGGATCACGACATCGTAGTTGGCGGCGATGTCCTGGGCCAGGGTGACGGTCTCGGTGTGCACGTTGACCTTGGCCACGATGCGCTCCACGTAGATGTTGACCGGATTGGCCATGGCGTCCTTGGGGTCGTAGCAGATGGCGTTATGCGGGATGGGGTAGGCCTGTACGACGGAAGGTGTGCCGTTCGCGGTATCATAGTAGCTGGAGTTGGCCATCGTGAAGTAGAACTTGCCGTCGCTGCCGGTGATGCCGAAGTTGGACGGATTGCCGAACTTGCTGTCGGTGTCCTGCATCTCGGCGAGCGCCGCGTCAAGCGTCTTGTGGTTGGCAAAACGGTCGGCCGTCTCCTTGCTGATGTTCATCAGGACGACCACCTCGGTCGGGTGGACGCCGTTGGATTCCAGCATCACGACGGCCTGCTTGGTGTTGGCGGCCACGGGACCGCCGGCGGTCTGCTGCCAGATGGTCTCGTCCTCCAGGTCATTGACCTGGCCGCGGGTCACGAAATTGCCGTTGCGGTAGAAGAAGAACCAGGCATTGTACACGGCGCTCTCCTCGGCGGTGCCGTTGCTGTAGTCCGCCTTGGTGGCGGGACTCTCGGGGGAGGCGATCCGGAAGGAAACGTACTGGTTGTCGAGTTTTTCGGGATCGAGGTCGGGTCCGGTCCCGTTCTGGGTCTTGGTGCAGGCGGTCGCTGCAAGGGCGGCCATCGCGAGGAGGGCGATGAAAAGGCGATTGTGTTTCATTGCACTATGATGAAAATATAGATTATTCTGCTGATTTCTGGATGGTATAGTCAATTCTGTAGTCGGTCCTGCGCAGGAACGGCAGGATCTTGTCCTGGATGGTCTGCCAGTCATCGGGGTAGCGGCTCCGGATGAGCTGCTCCTTGCTGTCCGGTTCCCGGTCGGAGTCGATCAGCTGGAGAATGGCGGCACGGTTGGGGAGGGAAGACTCCTCGACGGAGGCGCGCAGGCCCTCCCAGTTTTCCGGCTCGGACTCGGTCTCGATCAGTTCGGGAACAATGCCGAAGGTGGAGACGAGATAGTCCTTGACGGCCTGGGTGCGGGTTTCGGCCAGTTTTGCGTTGTTCTTGTAGGAACCTTCCGGGGAAGCGTAGCCCTTGATCCAGATCTTCTGGATCTGCTGTCCGGAGATGTGGCGAACGGAGTCGACCGAGGCCCGGAGCTGGGCGAGTTCGCTGGTGTTGGCGTGATAGGCCGGATCAATGCGGGAACTGTTGAGCCGGAAGTCGATGAATGCGCGTCCGGACAGGGAGAGGACCTGGCTCTGCTGCTCCACGATGACTTCCCGTTCCACATAGACGGTATCCTGCCGGACCGTGGCCGGAGTGGTGTCGCGGAACTGCTTGACCAGCAGTTCGCTGGTCGCGCTGTCGGGCTTGCCGCAGCAGCCCACGTCCTGACGGGTCAGGACAAGCTCCGCGCCGTCCATCCAGGAGGCGTAGGGGATCTGGGCGCTATAGTGGACCGTGTCCGGGCGGCGGCCCTTGCGGTAGGTGATCTCATCGGCGGTGCCGCTGGCCGTCGCGCGGCGGCGGTCATAGTAGTACCAGCGGTTGTGGCTGTAGAGGCCGATGGCGCGGAAATCCGCGGTGTTGCTGCCGTCCCGGAGCTGCGGGACGAGCAGGGCCGTCCGGCCAGCGGGGACCTTGGTGTCCTGCAGGTCCACGTCCATGGTCAGATGCATATAGGATCCCTCGCGGGTGAGGGACAGGTTATCCACTGTCTGTGCCTTGAGCGGCAGGGCAGCGATCACGAGGAGGGATGCAAGTGCAGTAATCTTTCTGTTCATTTCCGGTCCTTAATTAAAAGAGGTAGACAATGCTGATGGCCGCCTTGGTGATGGCGGGACGCAATTTGCGGACGTCGGTGGCCGTCGGACGATTGCAGACGTCGCATTCAAATCCGTCAGCGATGGAATAGATGGCGCCGGCGCCCACCTCGAATTCGAGGTTCCAGTGCCGGCCGATCGGAAGTGCGTAGCCATATCCCAGGCCTGCGCCGAAGGCCCAGCCTTGATAACGCTCGTTGCCCAGGACGGAGAATTCCGTGCCGAGCATGCGGATGTTGTTGGGAATATTTCCGAAGTTGAACTGGCCTGCCAGTGCGTGGAAGGCGAAGAAATGGCCGGCGAAGCGGTCACAGGTCCACAGGCGCAGTTCGGGCTGCACCATCCAGTGTTTCCATTTCATGTTGTCCTTCCAGGTCCAGGGATTGAAGTTGCCCGAGATGTCGAGCGTGAGGCGGGGTGCAAGGCCGATTTCAATACCGGCATTCACCGTAGCTGTTGCGTCGTACAACAGGTTCGTCTTCAAAGCGAAAGACTGTGCGGCTGCGCTCAGGCCGGTACATGCGCCGACCACGACAAGCAGAAGAAACAGACGAATCTTATTCATTGATATTTGTGTATAAAGTCTTTCAGGGTGTTTTTGAAAATTTTCGCAAAGATAGGCATCTTTTAAATCATACGCAAGAATCGCATGCAAGATTATTTCTTTTCATGCATTCTGCGGAAAAGTTGACTTCCCGGAGCCTTATTTCTGCCTGCAGTAGATCTGCACCGGGCAGCCGGTCAGGTTGAAGTGCTTGCGCAACTGATTCTCGAGAAAGCGTTTGTACGGGTCTTTGATGTATTGCGGCAGGTTGCAGAAGAATGCGAAGGCCGGGAAGGACGTCGGGAGCTGGGTGATGTATTTGATCTTGACGTATTTGCCCTTCCAGGCGGGCGGGGGCGTCTCCTCAATCACGGGGAGCAGCGCCTCGTTGAGCCGGGCGGTGGGGATCTTCTGCGAGTAGTTGGCATAGACCTCGGTGGCGGCGTTCAGCACGTCCTGGATGCGCTGCATCTTCACCACGGAGGTGAACAGGATGGGAACGTCGTCGAAGGGGGCGAGCCGGGAGCGGAGCGCTTCGGTGTAGTCGCGCATCGTGTTGGAGTCCTTGATGAAGAGGTCCCATTTGTTCACGACGACCACGCAGCCCTTGCGGTTCTTCAGGATCAGGTTGAAGATGTTCATGTCCTGCGCCTCCATCCCGGAGGTGGCGTCGATCATCAGGATGCAGACGTCGGCGTGCTCGATGGCGCGGATGGACCGCATCACGGAGTAGAACTCCAGGTCTTCGCGCACCTTGGTCTTGCGGCGGATGCCGGCCGTGTCCACGAGCATGAATTCGTGTCCGAATTTATTATAATAGGTCTCGATCGAGTCACGCGTGGTCCCCGCCACGGGCGTGACGATGTTGCGCTCCTCCCCGAGCAGGGCGTTGGTCAGCGAGGACTTGCCGACGTTGGGCTTGCCGACGATGGCGATGCGGGGGAGCCCGGCATACGGATCTTCAGCCGGCGTCTCTTTCGGCAGGGCCGCCACGACCGCGTCGAGCAGGTCGCCCGTGCCGCTGCCGTTGGCCGCCGAGATGCTGTACACTTCGCCCAGTCCCAGGGAATAAAACTGATAGGCGTCGAACATCTTTTCGCCCGAGTCCACCTTGTTGACGCACAAGATGACGGGCTTCCTGGTCCGGCGGAGGATGTCGGCGATCTCTGCGTCGTAGTCCGTGATGCCGGTGGCGGCCTCGACCATGAAGAGCACGAGGTCGGCTTCGTCGATCGCGATCTGCACCTGGGAGCGGATCGCCGTCTCGAAGACGTCGTCGGAATGGGTGGTGTATCCGCCCGTGTCCACGACGGAGAACTCCCGGCCGCACCAGTCACTGCGGCCGTAGTGCCGGTCGCGGGTCACACCGGCGGTGTCATCGACGATGGCCTGCCGCATGCCGACAAGGCGGTTGAAGAGGGTGGATTTGCCGACGTTGGGCCGGCCGACGATGGCTACAAGGCTCATAGGTTCGCGGTTTGAGGTCCCGGGTCAGGCCCGGGATGACGTGTTGTACAACTGGCAGTCCTGGCAGGCTTCCGTCTCCCGGCCGGTGCAGGGCTTGCCGTGCAGGGCGGCATCCTCGTCCTTGAAGCAGCGGATGCCCCGCTTGCGCAACTCCTCGTTGGAGCCGACGTCGTATTGCGGGAAGTCCTTCTTGAAGAAGAGGATGTTCACGCCCAGGCCGAGCACGCAGAGCCCGACCAGGATGAGGACGACGAGGAATACCTGCCACATAGGCCTACTGGACGAAATCGGGGCTGATGGCCTCGTAGTTGTAGACCTTGTGGATGATGGAGGCGAAGACTTCGGTCATCGAGACGATGCGGATCTTGGGGTCGTCCGCAAGCTCCGGATGCGGGATGGTGTCGGTGATGAAGACTTCCTGAAGGGCGGAGTCGTGGATGCGGGCGATGGCGCCGCCGGACAGCAGGCCGTGGGTGGCGCAGGCGCGTACGCTGCTGGCTCCGCGGCTCATCAGCACCTCGGCGGCCTTGCAGAGGGTGCCGGCGGTGTCGATCATGTCGTCCACGATGATGATGTCCTTGCCTTCGATCTCGCCGATGGCGGTGATGGAACCGACCACGTTGGCGCGCTCGCGCGTCTTGTGGCAGATGATCACGGGACACATCAGTTCGCGGGCATAGACGTTGGCGCGCTTGGCGCCGCCCATGTCCGGAGCGGCGATTGCCAGGTTGGCGAAATGCCGGTCGCGGATGTAGGGGATGAAGACCTTGCTGGCATACACATGGTCCACCGGGATGTCGAAGAATCCCTGGATCTGGCCGGCGTGCAGGTCGCAGGTCATCACGCGGTCCGCGCCGGCGGCACGGAGCAGGTTGGCGACCAGCTTGGCGCCGATGGCTACGCGGGGACGGTCCTTGCGGTCCTGCCGGGCCCAGCCGAAGTAGGGGATCACGGCTACGACCTCGTCGGCGGAGGCGCGCTTGGCGGCGTCGATCGCGAGCAGCAGTTCCATCAGGTTGTCTGCCGGCGGGATGGTGGATTGGAGGATGTAGACGGAGGCTCCGCGGACGCTCTCGGCATACTGCGGCTGGAATTCTCCGTCGCTGAACGGAGTGACCTCCAGTTCGCCCAGGTGCAGGGCGGGCTCATCGGGCGACTGCAGCTGGTTGATGTGGTTGATAACCTGGCGTGCAAAGTTTTCCGAAGCCCTGCAGGCAAACAGTTCCAATCGATGGGTGTGTATCATATCGGTCAGTATATTGTGAGTTAAACGTTTTCTTTCATCAAGGTGCCGATGTAGTCCAGTATCTCGTCCCGGCCGCGGTGGGTCAGGGAAGAACTGCAGAACAGGGGCGGGAGTTCTTCCCACTGCTGCAGCAGGATCTCTCGGTCCCGCTCGATCCGGGCGGCAAGCACGTTGGGGCCCTGTTTGTCGCACTTCGTGAGGATCAGCGCGAAGGGGATCCCGTGTTCGCCCAGCTCCGCCAGGAAATCGAGGTCGATCCGCCCGATGTCGTGGCGCGAGTCGATGAGCACGAACAGGAGCACCATCTCCTGAGAGCCCAGGATGTAGTCCCGGATGACGGCCGCCAGTTCTTCGCGGCCCTGCTGTCCCATCCTGGCGTAGCCGTAACCGGGGAGATCCACCAGATACCAGCTGTCATTGATGAGGAAATGGTTGACTACCTTGGTCTTGCCCGGGGTGGACGAGGTCATTGCAAGCTTTTTGTTGCCGCACAGGGAATTGATGAGCGAAGACTTGCCGACATTGGACCTTCCGATGAAGGCGAATTCCGGCAATCTTCTCGTCGGTTTCCGGGAGACCCTTGTGCTGCTGCCTGCAAATACGGCCTCGGAGATCTTCATACAAATACTAACTTAATTCAGTGCAAAGATAGTAAATCTTTGGGGATTTTTCTTAAATTTGTGAGGATATGATAGAACAATACCTGGACTTGGCCGAACTGCAGGCGCAACTGCGGGAGGAGATCGAAGATTCCTTCCCGGAGCGGGTCTGGGTGCGGGCGGAGATCGCTTCCGTGCAGGCCAAGGCCAACGGACACTGCTACCTGGACCTGAGCCAGAGCGAGCAGGGCCGGATTGTGGCCAAGGCCAAGGCCGTGATCTGGCGCAGCCGCTACCTGCCGTTGCGGGCTTATTTCCGCGAAGCGACGGGCGGGGACCTGGCCCCCGGGATGGAGGTCCTGCTGCGCGTGCAGGTGAGCTACAGCGAGCTCTATGGCCTCACGCTCACGGTCGATGAGATCGAGCCGCGCTTCACGCTCGGCGCCGCCGAACTGCAGCGCCGCCGCACGCTGGAGAAGCTGGCGGCGGACGGCCTGCTGGACCGGCAGAAGGGGCTGGAGCCGGCGCTGCTGCCGTACCGCCTGGCGGTCATCTCCGCGCGGGACGCGGCGGGTTACGGCGATTTCCGTCGCCACCTGGAGGAGAACGCCTACGGCTTCGTGTTCGAGGTGGAGCTCTTCGAAGCCACGATGCAGGGGGAGGAAGCTCCGGCGAGCATCGTGGATGCGCTGGAGCGCGTGGAATGCGCCCCGGAGCCGTTCGATGCCGTGCTGCTGATGCGCGGCGGCGGCTCGGCGCTGGACCTCGCCTGCTTCGACGACTACGGCCTGTGCTTCGCGATCGCGAACTGCCCGGTGCCGGTCTATACGGCCATCGGACACGACCGGGATTTCCACGTCGCGGACCAGGTGGCCTACGATTTCGCCAAGACGCCCACGGCGCTGGCGGACCGTTTCATCGAGGCCTTCGCCGCCGAGGACGAGCGCATCACCTCGTTCAGCACCCGGCTGCGGCTGGCGTTCCTGGGCAAGGTCTCGGCGATGGAGATGCGCGTGGAAGCGCTCGGGGAGCGGATCCGCAGGGCCGACCCCCGGGGTGTGCTGGCGCGCGGCTATACGCTGGTGACCGACGCGAAAGGCGTGGTGGTCAAGTCTGCCGGGCAGCTGCCTGCCGGGGCGGAATTCAAGGTTTTGTTTGCGGACGGGACGGTGACGGCCGTCGTACAATAGGATATGGAAGAGCAATTCAATTATAACGAGGCGGTTGCCGAACTGGAAAAGATCGCCGCCCGGGCGGAGGACCCCGCCGCGGGCCTGGACGATATCGACCGCTGCATCCGGCGCGCAGACGAGCTGATCGGCCGCTGCCGCGAGTATCTCAGGACTGCAAGAACTCAAATCGACACCTTATGATAACGAAGAAGATCTACGAAACCGATCCCTGGCTGGAGCCCTTCCGGGGAGCCATTGACGGCCGCCACGAGCGGATTCTTGCCGAACGGCGCAAACTGGCCGGCGACGGTCCGCTGTCGGCCGCGGTCAACAATCACATCTACTATCCGCTCCATCGCGAGAAAGGGAAATGGGTGATGCGCGAGTGGGCGCCCAACGCTTCGCGGATTTTCCTGATCGGCGACTTCAACAATTGGAAGCGCACCGACGCCTATGCCTTCAAGCCCGTGGGGCAGGGCAACTGGGAGATCCGCCTGCCGGAGATGTTCCTCCACCACGGCGATCTGTACAAGCTCTGGATCGAGTGGCCGGGCGGAGGCGGGGAGCGCCTGCCGGCCTATGTGACCCGCGTGGTCCAGGACGCCGGGACCAAGATCTTCTCGGCGCAGGTCTGGGACCCGGCCGTCCCGTACAAGTGGACGGGCCGCAAGCCGGGCCGCCGCCCGCATCCGCTGATCTACGAGTGCCATATCGGGATGAGCGGCGAGCAGGAGAAGGTGGCCACCTTCGAGGAATTCCGCCGGGACATCCTGCCCCGCGTGGACAAGCTGGGCTACAACGTGTTGCAGATCATGGCCCTGCAGGAGCATCCCTACTACGGGTCCTTCGGTTACCAGGTATCCAACTTTTTCGCGCTGAGCTCACGCTTCGGCACGCCCGAGGAGTTCAAGGCGCTGGTGGATGACGCGCACCGCCGCGGCATCGCCGTGATCATGGACATCGTCCATTCGCACGCCGTCAACAACGAGGCCGAGGGGCTGGGGCGCCTGGACGGGCGCGAGGATCTTTATTTCTATCAGGGGGCGGCCGGACACCACCCGGCCTGGGGCTCCCGCTGCTTCGACTACGGCAAGGATGAAGTGAAGTATTTCCTGCTCGCCAACTGCAAATACTGGATGGAGGAGTACCACCTGGACGGCTTCCGCTTCGACGGGGTCACGAGCATGATCTACTGGGATCACGGCCTGGGCAAGGATTTCGGCAACTACTCCTACTACTTCGACGCCGGCGTGGACGAGAATGCCGTCAGCTACCTGGCGCTGGCCAACCAGTTGATCCACGAACTGAATCCCGATGCGATCACGATCGCCGAGGACGTCAGCGGCATGGCCGGCCTGGCTGCGCCGTTCGAGGCCTGGGGCATCGGCTTTGACTTCCGCATGGCGATGGGCATCGCCGACCACTGGATCAAGTGGATCAAGGAACTCTCCGACGAGCAGTGGAGCATGGGCGGCATCTGGTGGGAACTGACCAACAAGCGTGCCGACGAGAAGACCATCTCCTACGCCGAGTGCCACGACCAGGCCCTCGTGGGCGACAAGACGATCATCTTCCGCCTGATTGACAAGGAGATGTACTGGTCGATGGAGAAGAATTCGCAGAACCTGCTGGTGGACCGGGGCGTGGCCCTGCACAAGATGATCCGCCTGGTGACGCTCGCCACCTGCGGCGGGGGCTATCTCAACTTCATGGGCAACGAGTTCGGCCATCCCGAGTGGATCGACTTCCCCCGGGAAGGCAACGGCTGGTCCTTTGCGCATGCGCGGCGCCTGTGGTCGATCGCGGACAATCCGAACCTCCGTTTCGGCGGTCTGCAGGCCTTTGACGCCCAAATGATCCATTACATCAAGCGCGAACGCATTTTATCCGGTGATTTGAGGCAATTGTATGTGGACGAAGGGGGAAAAGTCTTGATTTTCAGCCGGGGAAATAGTATCTTTGCATTCAATTTCAATCCGAACGCGTCTTTCGAGAACTTCACGTTCGACGCACCGGAAGGGGAGTATGCGATGGCATTCAACTCCGACGATGCCGAGTACGGCGGTTTTTCGCGACTGGGGCGGGACGAGCGGCACAGTACCGTCTCCGGACGGCTTTCGTTGTACCTGCCCAGCCGGGTTGCACTTGTGTTGAAGAAGATTAGTTAATATACGTATATGGCATTTTTGAAATTCAACAAGTCCGAACTGGTCAACCTGGCCTATTCCCTCAAGCGGGAGATCCTGAGCGCCAACAAGACCGGTGCGTACTGCAACACCTCCATCGTGACGTGCAACACCCGCCGTTACCACGGTCTGCTCGCCGTCACGCTGGACCGCTTCGGCGGAGACCGCTATCTGCTCCTGTCCGACCTGGACGAGACGCTGATCGTGAACGGCAAGCAGTTCAATCTCGGCATCCACTGCTATGGCGGCTCCTATGAGCCCCGCGGGCATAAGTATGTCGTCGATTTCAGTGCGGACCCCGTGCCGCAGATCACCTACAAGGTGGGTGAGGTCGTCCTGCGCAAGAGCCTGGCCCTCGCCCAGGACCGTGACCAGGTGATGGTGCATTACGAATTGCTTGAGAGTCCGGCCCCCGTCGTGCTGCAGTTGCGCCCGTTCCTGGCGTTCCGCAACATCCACGACCTGACCCACGAGAACCCGGATGCGAACACCGCCGCCGCCGACATCCAGAATGGCGCGGCTTTCCGCCTCTACGCCAATTTCCCGGATCTGAACCTGCAGACGAGCGACAAGCACGCGATCTTCGTGCCCGCCCCCTGCTGGAACAAGAACATCACCTATTCCGACGAGTACCGCCGCGGTTTCAACTGCCAGGAGGACCTGGTGGTTCCCGGCTGGTTCGAGACCCGGCTCAAGGCGGGCGGCGACATCTATTTCTCCGGTTCCCTGATGCAGGAGAATCCTGCCGAACTGAAGCGCCGCTTCAGCGCTTGCGTGCGCGGCGCCGGCGAGATCACCAGCTACCGTGATCAGCTGCGCCGTTGCGCCGGTACGCTGATCACCAGCCACAACGGCCGCACCCGCATCAATGCCGGCTATTCCTGGCTTTACACCGGTCTGCTCCGCGAAACGCTGCAGGCCCTTCCGGGCCTCACGCTCTACGGACTGAAGGACGCCGCCCTGTTCGAGAGCATTCTCGACAATCTGATCGCCGATGACCAGGAACGGCTCTTCCGGCGCACCACGCAGGTGGAGGCGCCGCTCTATATGGTCAGTGCCCTGCAGTCCTACATCGATTTCGGCGCCGACGAGAAGAAGGTCTGGAAGAAATACGGCATCATCATCCGCGGCATCATCGAGAGCTATCTCCCGGGCGAGCGTGCGGAAGTCTCGATGCAGCCCAACGGCCTGCTCTGGGCCCAGAAGGAGAATACCGCCCTGTCCTGGATGAACGCCTACGTGGACGGCCGTCCCGTCACCGAGCGTGCCGGTTATCAGGTGGAGACCAATGCCTTCTGGTACAACTCCGTGTGTTTTGCCGTGGAGATGGAGTCCCGTTACGGGACGCGGGGCAGCCGCTTTGTTTCGAAGTGGGCCTCCATCCGCGACCTGATCAAGGAGAATTACCAGCCGACCTTCTGGAACGAGGAACGCGGCTGCCTGGCCGACTATGTGGACAACGACGGCCAGCATATGGAGATCCGGCCGAACCAGCTGTACGCCCTGTCCGTGGGTTATTCCCCGGTGGACGAAGCCCTCGCCCCCTCGATCCTGCGCGTGATCGACAATGAACTCGTGACTTCCCGCGGCCTGCGCACCCTTTCTCCCCGCGATCCCGCTTATAAGGCAGTTTACGAGGGCGCCCAGCGCGACCGTGACCTGGCCTATCATCAGGGCTGCACCCGTCCGTTCCTGCTCCGCCCTTATGTGGAGCTGAGTTTCAAGATCAAGGGCCCTGCCTTCTGGAAGCGTGCGGAATGGCTGATCGAAGGCTTTTACGAAGACCTCAGCAAACACGGGGTCGGAGCCTTCTCCGAGCTTTATGACGGAGACCCTCCCCACGAGCCGCACGGTGCCATTTCCTCGGCGCTCAGCACGGCTGCCCTGCTCGCTATCGAATATATGTTGGATAAATACAAGGAGAAGTAAGAACCATGAGAGTTTTGATGTTCGGGTGGGAGTTTCCCCCTCATATCGCAGGCGGTATCGGTACGGCCTGCGAGGGCATCGTCAAAGGTCTTGCGCACAACGGGGTCGAGACGATTTTCGTGATGCCCGCCGCCTCCGGCGACGAAGACCAGAGCTGCGCCACCATCCTCAATGCGAGCGATGTGCCGGTACAACACGTCAGCGATACCGTCGAGGAGTTCCTCGACAAGGTCAAGTTTATCAGTGTGGACTCCAGCATCGTCCCCTACGTGGATCCGGACGAGTATTTTGATGCCATCGAGAAGATGAAGCGCGAACAGGTCCGCGAGACCACGGTCGGCTTCGGACATAAGTTCAAGTTCTCCGGCAAGTACGGCGCCAACCTCTTGGAGGAGGTGTCCCGCTATGCCCAGGTGGGCGGCACCATCGCGATGCAGCACGCCGGCGAGTTCGATGTGATCCATGCCCATGACTGGCTGACCTATCTGGCCGGCATCGCAGCCAAGGAACTCTCGGGCAAGCCGCTGGTCGTGCACGTGCACGCCACTTCCTTCGACCGCGGGTCCGAGGACATGGTGGACTCCCGCGTGTACGCGATCGAGCGGCGCGGCATGGAAGCCGCGGACCGCGTGGTTACCGTGAGCGACCTGACGCGAAACATCGTCATCAATAAATACGGGATCGATCCGGCCAAGGTAGTGACCGTCCACAATGCCGTCGATTTCAGCGGCCGGGAAAACCTCCAGGTCGAGCGCGGCGTGAAGGACAAGGTCGTGACGTTCCTGGGCCGCATCACCTTCCAGAAGGGTCCCGAGTATTTCATCGAGGCGGCGGCCAAGGTCCTCAAGCGCACGAAGAACGTCCGTTTCGTGATGGCGGGCAGCGGCGACATGATGCAGCGCGCTATCCGTCAGGTGGCCCGGCTCGGCATCTCCGACCGCTTCCACTTCACCGGATTCCTGCGCGGGCAGGAGGTGCAGAAGATGTTCGCCCTGTCGGACGTCTATATCATGCCGTCCGTTTCCGAACCGTTCGGTATCTCCCCGCTGGAGGCCATGCGCTCCAATGTCCCTTCCATCATTTCCCACCAGTCCGGAGCCGCCGAGGTGCTCAAGTATGCCCTCAAGGTGGATTTCTGGGATGTGGATGCCATGGCGGACGATATCTATGCGCTGCTGCAATATCCGGCCCTCTCCGACTTCGCCAACCGCCAGGGTTTCGACGAGGTCAACGCGCTCAAGTGGAACAACGCCACTGCGAAGCTCAAGAAAGTTTATGAATCAGTAGTCAACGAATAGCGAAATATGAAGAAGTCTATCTGCCTGTACTTCCAGGTCCATCAGCCTACCCGTCTCCGTCTTTACAGATTCTTCGATATCGGCAAGGACTCCCATTACTATGATGATTTTGCCAACCGGACGATCCTCAAACGGATTGCCCAGAAGTGCTATCTCCCGATGAACGAGCTCCTGCTCGAGGCGATCACCAAGCAGAAAGGCAAGCTCAAGCTGGCCTTCTCCATCACGGGCTCCGCCCTGGAGCAGTTCGACCGTTATGCCCCCGAAGTCATCGAGAGCTTCCGCAAGCTCGCCGACACCGGCTGCGTGGAATTCCTCTGCGAGACCTACAACCATTCCCTGTCCTCGCTGGTCTCCAAGCCGGAGTTCGAGCACCAGGTGCTCAAGCACAAGGCGGCTGTCGAGCAGTATTTCGGCGTGACGCCCAAGACCTTCCGCAACACGGAGCTGATCTACTCGGACGGCATCGGGTCGATGGTCTATGACCTCGGTTTCAAGACCGTCCTGACCGAAGGCGCCCGCCACATCATGGGTTGGAAGAGTCCCAACTATGTCTATAACAACGACATGCAACCGTCCCAGAAGCTGTTGCTCCGCAATTATTCCCTGTCGGACGATGTTGCCTTCCGCTTTGCCGACCGGGACTGGAGCGAGTGGCCGCTGACGGCCGAGAAGTTCCTGGGCTGGCTCAAGGGTGCTGAAGGAGAGATCGTGAACCTCTTCATGGATTATGAGACCTTCGGCGAGCACCAGGGTGCCGAGTCCGGTATCTTCGAGTTCATGAGCGCCCTGCCCGCCCTCGTGGCGAAAGACAAGGAGATCGAGTTCGTGACGCCGTCCCGTGCCGCCACGAAGCACAAGTCCGTCGGCGACCTGTCCGTCCCGCAGCCCATCTCCTGGGCCGACGAGGAGCGGGATACGTCCGCCTGGCTGGGCAATGAGCTCCAGCAGGATGCTTTCAACAAGCTCTATGGCCTGCAGGAAAAGCTTTCGATCCTGAACGATGCCGCCCTTTGGGGGGACTTCGGCCGCCTGACCGAGAGCGACCACCTTTATTATATGTGCACCAAGTTCTTCACCGACGGCGACGTGCACAAGCGTTTCAGTCCGTACGATACGCCGTATGAGGCGTTTATAAACTATATGAATGTATTGAGCGATTTTATCATCCGGGTCAACAACGCGATGGCGGAGCGGGGATAGGAATCGTTTAAAAAAGTAGTGTATGATGAATCAATTTGTAAATGCCGCGCCCGCGTGGAAAAGTGTGATGGTGACGCGGCGGCTTCCGGAGGAACTCTCCGGCCTTGAGACCCTTTGCAAGAACCTTTGGTGGTGCTGGAATGACAAGGCCAAGGCCCTGTTCCGCACGGTGGATTATGAACTGTGGCACAAATCCGGTCATAACCCGATGGTGATCCTGGACAAGGTCAGCCTGAAGAGGTACAACGAACTCGCCAAGGACAAGGAGTTCCTGGGCCGCCTGGCCGAGGTGATGGATGAGTTCAACGCCTATATGAAGGCCAAGGAAGAGCGTACGGAGCCTTCCGTGGGCTATTTCTGCATGGAATACGGCCTGGATACTTCCCTGATGATTTATTCCGGCGGTCTGGGCATCCTGGCCGGCGATTATCTCAAGGAAACCAGCGACATGAATGTCAATCTGGTGGCCGTGGGCCTGCTGTACCGCTATGGCTATTTCACCCAACGGCTGACCCCGCAGGGCAACCAGGTGGCCGAGTACAAGCCGCAGGACTTCCTCAAGATTCCGGCTGAGCCGGTGCTTGATGAGAACGGTGCCTGGAAGACCGTCAGGGTGCAGATGCCGGGCCACATGATGAGCGCCCGCATCTGGAAGGTGGCCGTCGGGCGCACGGATCTCTATCTGCTGGATACCGACTATGAGGACAATATCCCGGAAGACCGCCAGGTCACCCACCAGCTTTACGGCGGCGACTGGGAGAACCGCCTGAAGCAGGAGATTCTCCTGGGTATCGGCGGTATGCGCGCACTGCGCGTACTCGGGCTTGCTCCCAAGATCTACCACTACAACGAGGGCCATGCCGCCTTTGCCGGCCTTGAGCGCCTGCGCGAGTGCATCCAGGACGAGCATCTGTCTTTCGACGAGGCAATGGAACTGGTCCGTGCTTCCGGCCTCTACACGACCCACACACCGGTCCCGGCCGGCCACGATGCTTTCTCCGAAGAGATGATCGGCCGCTATTTCGGCCATTATCCCCACCGGCTCGGCATCGACTGGCGCACCATGATGAGTCTGGGCAAGATCGATCCGGACAACCACGACGAGAAGTTCTCCATGAGCCATCTTGCCGCCAACCTCTCGCAGAATGTCAACGGCGTGTCGATGCTGCACGGCAAGGTGAGCCAGGATATTTTCGCCGACATGTATCCGGGCTATCTTCCGGAAGAGCTTTATATCAGCTATGTGACCAACGGCGTCCATTATCCGACCTGGGCGTCCAAGTATTGGAAAGAACTGCACGCCCGCGTGTTCGGCCCGGAGTTCCAGACCCACCACTATGACAAGAAGTGTTTCGAAGGGATCTATTCCGTGCCCGACGGAGAGATCTGGGACATCCGCCGTACGCTCAAGAAGGAGCTGGTCCGTGCGATCAGGGAGCGCCTGAGCGATCCGCAGATGAGCGCCCACTATACGCCGACGCAGGTCGTCACGATCAAGGAGCGTCTGCGCGAGGATGTGCTGACGATCGGTTTCGCCCGCCGCTTCGCGACCTACAAGCGCGCCACGCTGCTTTTCAGCGATCTTGACCGGCTTGATGCCATCGTCAACGATCCCAAACGTCCTGTGCAGTTCATTTTCGCCGGCAAGGCCCATCCCGCCGACGGGATGGGACAGGACCTGATCAAGCAGATCATCGAGATCAGCAAGCATGACCGCTTCCTGGGCCGTATCATCTTCGTGCCCGGCTACGACATCACGCTCGCCAAGCGCCTGGTCCAGGGCGTGGACGTGTGGCTCAACAATCCTACCCGTCCGCTCGAGGCTTCCGGCACATCCGGCGAGAAGGCCGCCATGAACGGCGTGATGCATTTCTCCGTGCTGGACGGCTGGTGGGTTGAGGGTTATAAGGAGGGTGCCGGCTGGGCGCTTCCGCTCGAAAGTACCTATGATGACAACAACTACCAGAACGAACTGGACGCGGCCACGATCTATGCCACGATCGAGAACGAAATCGCCACGACCTACTACGATGTGGATCCGTCCGTCGGCCTGTCTCCGGTCTGGGTGAGCTATATCAAGAATACGATTGCCCGGGTGGCTTGCAATTTCACGACCAACCGGATGCTGACCGACTATTGCAACCAGTACTACGAGCCGCAGTACAAGCGCTTTATGGAACTGGTGGCGGATAATGCCAGGGCGGCCCGCGAGATTGCTGCCTGGAAGCGCGCCGTACTTGCCGAGTGGAACAGCATCCGCGTCGTCTCCAGCACCGAGCCGGCACCGTCCTATGTGCTCTCCTCGAACAATATGCTGAAGAGCAAGGTCGAACTTGACCTGGGCCGCCTGAAGCCGGAGGATATCGGCGTGGAGATTGTCTTCACCACGACCGACGCCAAAGGTCAGCAGCGTATCCAGGAGGTCGCCGAGCTGAAACTGACCGGCTATGAGAACGGTGTCGCCACCTATGAGACGGAGGTGCTTCCCGAGCATACGGGCATGTACCAGGTGGGCAAGCGTGTCTTCCCGAAGAACCCGCGTCTGCCGCACCGTCAGGACTTCCCGCTCGTGAAATGGCTGTAGTCGCCACCGGTTTTTTCGACGGGGTCCATCTCGGGCACCGCAGAGTCATCCAGACGCTCGTCTCCTCTGCCCGTGAAAAGGGCGAGGAGGCGATTGTCGTTACGTTCGTGCAGCATCCGCGCGCTGTCCTGCAGCAGGATGCGCGCAGCCTGCGGCTCCTGAATTCGCCGCAGGAGAAGGAGGCCCTGTTGCGCTCGCTCGGTGTGGACCGGGTGGTGGCGCTGCCCTTTGACCGCGCCTTTGCGCGGCTCACGGCGGCGGAGTACATCCGGGATGTCCTGATCGGGCGTTTCGGCGCCACCACGCTCATCCTCGGTTACGACAACCGCCTGGGCTCTGACCGGCTCACCCCCGAACTCATCACCCCGTTGGCTGAATCTCTGGGCCTGGAAGTCGAAATAGTCCCTCCGGCGGCCGTTGCCGGAATGCCATCCGAGAGCTTGCCTCCGGAAACGCCTCGCTTCGCTCGGCCCCACCGCAGCGCTTCGCTTGCGGTCCCCCCTCTTACGGTGCCGAGGGTGGCACGGTTTCTGGAGGCAACTCCCGGAATGGCCTCTATTCCGGCAATGGCTGTCAGTTCGACGAAGATACGCGAAGCGTTGTCCATAGGGGATGTCGAGGCTGCGGAGGCGATGTTGGGCTACCCGTACGGGCTGCGGGGCGTCGTAGTGGGCGGCAAGCAGCTGGGACGCACGATCGGGTTCCCGACGGCGAATCTGCGCCTGTACGACCCGCTCAAGCTGGTCCCCGCGCGAGGCGTCTATCTGACGGAGGTGGAGGTCGTAGGCGGGCATTCCTGGGGGATGACCAACGTCGGCGATATCATCGAGACCCATATTTTCGACTTCAATGAGGATATCTACGGGCTGGACCTGGAGATCCGTTTCCGGTACTGGCTGCGCCCGATGCACGGGTTCGACTCGCTGGAAGCGCTGAAAATGCAACTTGCGGCGGACGAATCCGTCTGTCGTGCGCTGTTGGGTTTTCCGAAATAATTTGTATCTTTGCAAATACATAAGGGTTCTGCCGACAGGCAGGACTCCTTTTTAGTTGAATGAACTGGAAAAGAAGATTCGAAAACAATTATGGCAGAAGTACATTACATGAGCCAGGAAGGGCTGGACAAGCTCAAGAAAGAACTCGCCGAGGCGCTTGCCCAGCGTCCGGTCATTTCCGCTGCTATCGCAGAAGCGCGTGAGAAGGGTGACCTCTCTGAGAATGCTGAATATGAATCTGCGCGCGAGGCACAGGGCCTCCTCGAACTGCGGATTGCAAAGCTGCAGAACCAGGTCGTGAACGCGAAGGTGCTGGATGCCTCGCAGCTCAACTCCGATCAGGTCCAGATGCTGAATACCGTCAAGGTGGAGAACCTTGCCAACCACCGGGTGATGGTGCTCACGATCGTGGGGGAGAGCGAGGCCGATTTCTCCAAAGGCAAGCTCGCCGCCACCACCCCGATCGGCAAGGCCCTGATGGGCCACAGCAAGGGTGAGACGGTCGAGGCCAAGGTCCCTTCCGGAATTATGAAATTCAAAATACTCGATATCACTTTCTGATGGCTACCCTGTTTACCCGCATCGCCAATGGCGAGATTCCGTCCTATAAAGTGGCGGAGAGCGACGACTACTATGCCTTCCTGGACATCAGCCCGCTGGCTCTGGGCCATACGCTCGTGATTCCCAAGAAGGTCGAGGATGACTACCTTTTCCATCTGGACGAGGCTACCTATGCCGGCCTCTGGGCTTTTGCCCGGAAGGTCGCGCAGGCCCTCAAGGCCGCCGTGCCCTGCCAGCGCGTTGGCGTGGCCGTGCTCGGCATGGAGGTTCCCCATACCCATATCCACCTCGTCCCGCTGCAGACCGAGGGCGACCTGGATTTCCGCAAGACGCGTCCGGCCATCAGCCCGGAACAAATGGCGCAGACTGCTGCCGCAATCCTCTCCGAATATGAAAAATTGCAATAAACTCCTGGCGCTTGCGCTGTCCGTCCTGGCCGTGGCCGCATGCGCCGACAAGGCCTGCATCCGAGGCACCCTTGAAGGTGCAGCCAACAGCAAAATCGTGGTCAAGCAGTTGGATATCAATTCCTATCGTAACCTTGACACCGTCAAGACCGGTGCAAACGGATCTTTCCGCTACGATGTGAAGGTGGCTGCCGGCCAGCCGGAATTCATCTATCTCTTCTACGGCGACACGCGTGTGGCCGCGCTCCTGCTTGAAAAAGGGGAGAAGGTTACCGTCCAGGCCGATACCCTGGGCCGCTATACCGTGTCGGGATCCGAAGGTTCCGCCGAGCTGGCCAAGGTGGACAAGGCCTATTCCGATTTCATCGCAAACCTGCATGCGCATGAGTCCGAGCCCACGGCGATGACCCGCGACTACATCCAGCACTACCGCGACAATGTGAAATATGTGATGGAGCATCCCTACTCGCTGACCACGGTCCCTGTGTTCTTCGAGCGGCTGGGCGACGCCTCCATCTTCTCCCAGGTCACGGATGCGATCCTGTTCCGCAAGGGGGCGGATTCGCTCAAGACCGTGTATCCGGATTCCCGCTATGTCAAGGCGCTTGACAAGGAAGCGGCTCGCCGGATGCGCCTGCTGGAGATCAACGGGCAGTTGCAGACGGCTGCGGAGACTTCTTTCCCGGACATCGTCCTGCCCGACATCAACGGGGAGAAACGCTCCCTGAGCGAGGTGGACGCCAAGGTCATCCTGGTCCATTTCTGGGACGCGTCCGATGCCGCGCAGAAGATGTTCAGCATCGATACGCTGCTGCCGCTGTACCGGGATTTCCACAACCGCGGATTCGAGATTTACTCCATCTGCTGCACGCCCGACAAACCGGAATGGGCTTCGTCCGTGCTGGCGCAGAAGCTCCCCTGGATCAATGTGAACGACGGTATGGGCGGCGCTTCTCCCGCCGTCGTCACCTATGGCGTGAATGAGCTGCCGTATTCTTTCCTGATCATCGACGGGGAGATCAATACCCGCCGGCTCGGCGGCATCGAGGGACTGCGCAAGGAGCTTTCCCGCCTGCTGAAATAATAGCATGTCAACGTTAAACAAATACCGGGAAGCGCATCGCTTTCCGGTATTTGTTTATTCATCGAACTTCGGTTTCAGGATCTCGGAATAGAGGATCAGTTTTTTCTTGTCAATCTCGAGTTTCTTTTCTTCCGGTTTGTCCTTTGTCTTTTCCAGTCTGTTGATCGCCCGCTGCCCTTCGCTCTCGGGATGCGGCTCCATAAGGGGGAGCGTCACGTTGTCGGATGCGCTTTCCGGGTCCGTCAGCGGGGCTGCGGGGGTATGGATGGCCGGACTGCCGTGCTGGGCTGAGCCAGCGGTCTTTTGGGCTTTGGCGCGCTTGTCCAGGATGGTGATGACAAGCGGGATGAGGAACATCAGGAGGGGAATCAGGACTTCCATGTCAGAAGAGTTTTTTGCGGCTGACCGTCGCGACGAAATCTTTGAGATAGAACGGCTCGAAATAAGCCGTGTCCTGGAAATGCCCCGCGGCGAACTCCCGCTCGGCCGGGACGGTGAGCGAAGCGGCGTGCGGGCACACCTGTACGAAATGTACATCCGCTCCCGCGAGCGCCTCCCGGCATTTGTCCGCGCCATCCCCGATCACGAGTACGGGACCTTCGGCGCGCTCCTTCGCGAAGCTCTGCGCGTCGATAATGCGCGGTTCCACTTCGCTCAGGCGCTGTCCTTCCGGCGTATAGACGGCGGTATAGACCTCCATCCGGCGGGCGTCGATCATGGGGAGGACATAGCGGCAGCCGGAGGGAAGCTGTCGCTCGGCGCGGGCCTGATACACAAGGGCCTCCAGCGTGCCGACGGACAGCAGCGGGATGCCGGCCGCGAAACAGATGCCCTTGGCCGTGGACACGCCTACGCGCAGCCCTGTATAGGATCCGGGACCGGCGCTGACGCACACGGCGTCCAGGTCCGGGGCGTACAGCCCCGTTTCGGAAAGGACCTCCGCCACAAAGGGTGCGGTCATCGCGGCATGGGCGCGGGGTTCGCTGCTCGCGCGGCTGGCGACCACGCCTCCGTCCACGCTCAGCGCTACGGAGCAAAGTGCCGTGGAAGTATCTATGAGCAGTATTTTAGGCATTGGCGGCCGGGGCGTCACCTCCGGTGACAAAAGTCTTCAGGATCGGGAAAATCTTCTCCGCCGCCTCTTTGAGCGCGTTGTACACGACGGCGTTGGCCGTGGATTCCGGTTTCACCAGATGGAGTGAACTGTTGAGCGTCTCGAAGAGCAGGATCAGCAGGCCGAGCACGAGCGCTACCTTGAGGATGGCGAAGACCAGGCCGAGCAGGCGGTTCAGGAAACCCAGCGACAGGGCGGACAGGGTCTTGGTGACCAGCGATCCGACCAGGTTCAGCAGCATGGCCACCACAATGATGATCAGGACAAAACTGATGACATTGAGCACGCCGGCGTCCAGCGTGATGTACTGGCCCAGCCAGCCTCCCAGCGTCGGGGAGAAATGGAAAGCTGCCCAGGCGGCGAGCAGGATCGCCACCAGATCTACTACCTGCTTGATAAACCCTTTGGAAATGCCGCTGACAATCGCAGGGACAAAGCAGAGGAGAAGAATAATGTCCAGAATAGCCATATCTTTTTGTTAAATGGGTAGAATTCGTTAAATTTGTCAGTTAATTTCAAACGCAAAAATAGGCAAAAAATATGACATTCAAAGAATATAACGGCCTGGACTTGGTCTCCGTGGGGGCAGAGGTGCTGAAGCGGTGGAAGGAGCACCACGCTTTTGAGAAATCGCTCGAGCTGCGCGAAGGCGCTCCGGAGTTCATTTTCTTCGAAGGGCCGCCTTCCGCCAATGGCATGCCGGGCATCCACCACGTGATGGCCCGCTCCATCAAGGATGCCATCTGCCGTTATAAGACGCAGTCGGGTTTCAAGGTCCGCCGCCGTGCGGGCTGGGACACCCATGGACTGCCGGTCGAGCTGGGCGTGGAGAAGAAACTTGGCATCACCAAGGAAGACATCGGGACGAAAATCTCCGTCGAAGAGTACAACAGGACCTGCCGCGAGGAGGTGATGAAATATACCGCCGAGTGGCGCAACCTCACGGAACGCATCGGCTACTGGGTGGATATGGACGACCCGTACATCACCTATGACAACCGCTACATCGAGACGCTGTGGTACCTGCTCAAGGACATCTACGGCAAGGGCCTCCTCTACAAGGGCAAGAGCATCCAGCCGTACAGTCCTGCCGCCGGCACGGGCTTGAGCACCCACGAACTGAACCAGCCGGGCTGCTACCGCGATGTCAAGGACACGACCTGCACCGTGCAATTCAAGGTCGCCGGCGAGGAGGATCTCTATATCCTGGCCTGGACCACGACGCCCTGGACCCTGCCGTCCAACACGGCCCTGTGCGTTGGCCCGGGCATCGACTACGTCAAGGTCCGCTCCGCAAATCCTTACACAGGCGCCCCTGCGACCTACATCGTCGCCGGGGCCCTTGTGAATACCATTTTCAACGGCAAGGTCCCCTTCGAGGTCCTGCCCGGCAGCGTCAAGGGCCGCGACCTGGTAGGCCTGCGCTATGAGCAGCTGATCCCCTGGTTCCGCCCGGACGGGGACGCCTTCCGCGTGATCTCCGGCGACTACGTGAGCACGGAGGAGGGCACGGGCATCGTGCACATCGCTCCGACCTTCGGCGCCGATGACGCCAAGGTGGGCCGCGCCGCGGGCATCGCCCCGCTGCAGGTGATCGACCGCAACGGCGATCCGCAGGCGCAGGTGGACCTCCAGGGCCGGTTCTTCCGTCTGGAGGACCTCGACCCGGACTATGCTGCCACCCACGTCAGCCCGGACTACCGGGAGTGGGCCGGACGCTATGTCAAGAACGCCTACGACAGCACGCTCGCCCCGGATGCGCCGACGCTCGACGTGGACCTGTGCGTGATGCTCAAGGCGGCCGGCAAGGCGTTCAAGATCGAAAAGCACGTCCACTCCTATCCGCATTGCTGGCGCACCGACAAGCCGGTGCTCTATTACCCGCTGGACAGCTGGTTCATCCGGGCTTCGGCCGTGCGCGAGCAGATGATGGCACTCAACGGGCAGATCACCTGGAAACCCGAGTCCACCGGCACGGGCCGCTTCGGCAAGTGGCTGGAGAACATCCAGGACTGGAACCTCAGCCGCAGCCGCTATTGGGGCACACCGCTCCCGGTCTGGCGCACTGATGACGGCAGGGAAGAAATCTGCATCGGAAGCGTGAAGGAACTCTTTACGGAGATCGACAAGGCCGTCGCGGCCGGTTATATGGCATCGAACCCCCTGCGCGAGCGCGGTTTCGACCCGGACGACATGTCCAAGGAGAACTACGACCGGATCGACCTGCACCGTCCCTACGTGGACCAGATCATCCTGGTCAGCCCCACGGGCCGGAAGATGACCCGCGAGACGGACCTGATCGACGTGTGGTTCGACTCCGGTGCGATGCCGTATGCCCAGACGGGCCTGCGTGGCATAGACACGCCGGACTTCGGAAACACGGCGGACTTCATCGCCGAGGGCGTGGACCAGACGCGCGGCTGGTTCTATACCCTGCACGCCATCCACACGATGGTCAGCGGCACGCCGGCCTTCCGGCGCGTGATCTCCAACGGACTCGTGCTTGACAAGAAGGGGGAGAAGATGAGCAAGCGCCTGGGCAACGCCGTGGATCCTTTCCAGGCGATGGACAAATACGGCGCCGACGCCCTCCGCTGGTACATGATGACCAATGCCCAGCCCTGGGACAACCTCAAGTTCGACGAGGCCGGCGTGGAGGAGGTGCGCCGCAAGTTCTTCGGCACGCTCTATAATTCGTATTCCGTGTTCGCGCTTTACGCGAACATCGACGGCTTCGACCCGGCTGCAGCGGCGGTGCCCTACGCGCAACGTCCGATGTTCGACCGGTGGATCATCAGCCGGCTGAATACCCTCGTGCGGGGCGTCGTGGCCGCTTACGAGGATTACGATATCACCACGGCGGGCCGTCTGGTACAGGATTTCGTGTGCGACGACCTGTCCAACTGGTACATCCGCCTGAACAAGAAGCGCCTTTGGGGCAAGGAGATGAGCGAGGACAAACGCGCTGCCTACCAGACGCTTTACGAGGTGCTGAAGGGGGTGGCCCTGCTGGGTGCTCCGATCGCCCCGTTCTTCATGGAGCGGCTCTGGCTCGATCTCGTGCCGGACTCCGAGTCCGTGCACTATGAGCCGATGCCGGAATACCGGCAGGCGCTGGTGGACAACGGCCTGGAAGAAAGCATGGGATTTGCCCAGAAGGCTTCCTCGATGGTGCTTGCCCTGCGCAAGAAGGTCGGCATCAATGTCCGCAAGCCGTTGGCCAAGGTGCTCGTGCCCGTGCTCGACGACACGGTCAAGGAGCATATCGGGCGCGTCAGTGACATCTTCCTGACGGAGGTGAACGTGAAGCAGATCGAGTTCCTGCACGACACCGTCGGGATCATCACCAAGAAGATCAAGCCCAACTTCAAGACCCTGGGCAAGATCTACGGCAAGCAGATGAAGGAGATCGCCGCCGCCTTCGGCTCGATTTCCCAGGAGGAGATCGCCGCCATCGAACGGGCGGAGGAAGGTTATGTGCTGCACCTGCCCTCCGGCGACGTCACCCTCTCCAAGGGCGACTATGAGATCAGTTCCGAGGATATGCCCGGCTGGCTCGTCGCCACGGAAGGCGCCCTGACCCTGGCCCTGGACATCGTCCAGACGCCGGAACTGCTGCGCGAGGGCAATGCCCGTGAACTCATCCACCCGATCCAGACCCTCCGCAAGGAAAGCGGCTTCGAGGTCACGGACCGGATCGATACCGTCATTTATGCAGACGGCGCCGCTGCGGAGGAGATCCGTGCCGCGCTCGCCGAATACGCAGACTATGTCGCCGCCCAGACCCTCTCGCTGTCCCTGGAGCAGAAAGGCCTCGCCGAGGCGCCTCAGGGAGCGGCCGGGGTCGAATGGGGCGAGAACACCATCCGCATTCAAGTCACTAAACACAGAGATATCATCTAACCTTTCATAATTATGGCAGAAACAAAAACCCGTTACTCCGATGCCGAGCTCGCTGAGTTCAAGGCCATCATCGAGGAGAAACTCGCCAAGGCAAAGGCCGAGTACAACACGCTCCGCCACGTTGTGATGCACAATGGCACCAACGACATCGAAGATACCACCCCTTCCTTCCGGACCGTCGAGGATGACGGCGCTTATCAGCTCTCGAAGGAAGAGGCCAGCCAGATGGCCCAGCGCCAGTACAAGTTCATCCAGAACCTGGAGGCGGCCCTCGTGCGTATCGAGAACAAGACTTACGGCATCTGCCGCGTGACCGGCAAGCTCATTCCCAAGGAACGCCTGCGCCTGGTCCCGCACGCCACCCTGACCGTCGAGGCCAAGGAAATGCTCGCCAAGCAGGGTAAGAACTGAGCAGGGGATGAAACGCTCGCAAGGCAAACGGCTTCTGCTGCTCGGCATCGCGCTCGTCGTCATTGACCAGGTGATCAAATACCTGGTCAAGACGAACATGGAGCTGGGCGAGCAGATCTACGTGATCGGACAGTGGTTCCGCCTTTGTTTCGTGGAGAACGAGGGCATGGCGTTCGGCATGGCCTTCGGCGGCCAGGCCGGCAAGTTCCTCCTTTCGCTCTTCCGCATCGTCCTGAGCGGCTTCCTGATCTGGTGGATCCGTTCGCTGTGCAAGAAGGACTCCGTCCCGGCGGGCGTACTCGTCGGGCTGACCCTGATCACGGCCGGCGCCGTCGGCAATATCATCGACTGCCTGTTCTACGGACTGATCTGGGATTATGCTCCGTTCATGTTCGGCAAGGTGGTGGATATGTTCTACTTCCCGATTATCCGGGAAGGCGAGCGGGTGATCTTCTTCAGCCCGGTCTTCAATTTCGCCGACTCCTGCGTGACCGTCGGCGCCTTCTACCTGGCGCTCTTCCAGTGGAAGTTTTTTGCGAAGGAAGAGAAGGCATAGCTGTCATTCCGGGCTTGACCCGGAATCTTTTTATTTGTATTTTTGCAGTCTCGTCAAGGAGGTGTGGCCGAGTGGTCGATGGCGGCAGTCTTGAAAACTGTTGAACGGCAACGTTCCGGGGGTTCGAATCCCTCCGCCTCCGCACTTGAAAAAAGGAAGCCCGGGCCGTCAAGGTCCGGGCTTCTTGGTTCATTTCTCTTTAGATCGGGGACTGTCTCTTAGAACAGGTAAGCGATGCCGGCGGTCAGCTGGCCGCGGTGCTCGTTGATTCCGTTGGTCGTGGCGCGGTTGATCAGGCCGTAGTCGTAGCCCACCTTGATGACGAACTGGTCGGCAAACTTGAGACCGGCGCCGCCGCCGATCATGATGTCGAAGCGCTTGTAGTCACCGTCCTTGTAGTTGTCGAGCGTCTCGCCTTCCTTGAGCCCGGCAGCAACGGAGGTGGAGGAAATCTTCCAGTTGGATGCAAGGCCGACGGAAGCGACCGGACCGGCGAACACGAAGAACTTGAAGTTCGGGTTGAACGCGAAGTCGTAGCTCAGGCGCAGGGGGACATTGATGTAGTGCTCGGTCACTCTGCCCGTGACGTTGAGGATCTTGCCCATGTTGAACAACTGGGCATCGCGGGATGTGGCGAACTGGTAGTTCACGCTCGGAGTAAAGTAGAAGTCTTCGGCCAGCTCGAAGGAATAGCCGATACCTACGGTGAACCCGTTCAGGCCCACGGAGTACTTGTCTTTGTCCATCCTATAGATCTCAGTGGAATTGGCATAACCGAGATTTACATTAAACTGCGCGAAGGAAGTGGCGCAGGCAAGCAGCAGGGAAGCTGCAACAGCAATAATTTTCTTCATAAACCTTTTCTCTGGTTAATATTTTCGCTACAAAGATAAAAAAAATCAACGGGACGTTGCATATCGGAGTAAAAAAGACAACAACCGGAGCCGTTTTGAGCACGCTGCCCGGCCGCGGATGCTTCATTTGCTTCGCCCTGGCCTCCGGTATTCCGCCCCGGGCAATGATGAAATGGTGTCTTTGTGTGCCCGCTGATTATTTCTATTTTTGTAAACCAAAAACTTGAAGTCGCAAAATACGACCTCAAGTTGGGGAGGTCGCCGGGAGAAAAAAGGATCCTTCACCCACCCGGGATTTCGTCGCTTCGCTCCGACATCCCTGCCCGCCTGCGGCGGGCTTTGCAATAAGGCATCAAAAAACTGCGCTCAAGCAAGCTTGGCGCAGTTTTTAGCTACCTTATTGCGGTGAGTGAGGGATTCGAACCCCCGGTACGTTGCCGTACACCTGTTTTCGAGGCAGGCTCCTTCAACCACTCGGACAACTCACCCGGTCGGGAGTGCAAAGGTATGAAAAAATTTGCGATTTTCGCAAAAATGGTCTATTTTTGCAATCCCAAACGATGACAGGGGCGTAGCTCAGTTGGTTCAGAGCGCTTGAGTCACATTCAAGAGGTCATCGGTTCGACCCCGATCGTCCCTACCTGGAAGCCGTAAGCAGCACCGCTTACGGCTTCTTTATCAATAGCCGCAGGCTGTTCGAGACGACGAGGACCGAGCTGCAGGCCATTGCGGCCGCGGCGACCATCGGGTTGAGGACGAAACCGAGGGTGTCCGAGAAGACGCCTGTGGCCACGGGGACGGCGATCAGGTTGTAGAGGAAGGCCCAGCCGAGGTTTTCCCGGATGATGCGGAGCGTGCGGCGGGAGAGCGCGATCAGCTCGGGAATCTTGGCCAGGCTGGACGAGACGATCGTGGCCATGGCTGTGTGGATGGCGATGTCGCTGCCCTTCCCCATGGCGACACTCAGGTCCGCCTGGGCGAGGGCGGCGCTGTCGTTGATGCCGTCTCCGACCATCGCAACGCGTTTTCCCTGCGCCTGCAACTGCTTGATGTATGCTACTTTATCTGCCGGCATGGCGTTGGCTTTCACTTCCGGGATGCCGACTTCACGCGCCACGGCGGCAGCGGAGGCGTCGTGGTCGCCCGTCAGCAGGTGGACGGTGATGCCCAGACGGGCCAGATCCCGGACGGCCTGACGGGAGTCTTCCTTGACGGCATCCGCGATGGCGATGGCGGCGAGCAGGTGTTCTCCGTCGTGGAAGTACACGACGGTGCGTCCGGCATCGCGCCAGCGCTGCGCCACCTCGAAGCGTTCGGGGGTGTTCTTCCCGACATAATAGGTCTTGCCCTTCCACACCCCTTGCACGCCCTCGCCCAGCAGCGCCGTAACGGATGTCGGTTGGACATTGAACGAAGTGAAGGCCGCAGGAGGAGCAGGTGCAGCGATTGCGCAAGCAATCGCTGCACCCAGCGGATGTCCGGAGCGGGCCTCCATCTCGCGCAGCAGCGCGGGCAGGTCCGGGTCGGAGGAGAGCCAGCGCAGTTCGACCACCTCGGGGCGGCCCGACGTGACCGTGCCCGTCTTGTCGAGTACGACCGTGTCTATGCGGGCCGCAAGCTGCAGGCTGTCAGCGTCTTTTATGAGTATGCCATCGGACGCGCCCCGACCGATTCCGGCGGTCAGGGCCGTGGGC
The DNA here is from genome assembly GCA_017458145.1 of Bacteroidales bacterium. GTDB lineage: Bacteria > Bacteroidota > Bacteroidia > Bacteroidales > UBA932 > Cryptobacteroides. Next base: position 59,363 of record JAFTGA010000014.1, read on the forward strand.
GTGGCAAGCCCGAGGGAGCAGGGACAGGCGACCACGAGCACCGTCACGGCCGCGAGCAGCCCGCGTACGAATCCGTCCGGGCTCAGCAGTGTCCAGCCGAGCAGCGAGAGCAGTGCGATGAGAATCACCGCCGGCACGAACCACGCGCAGACCCTGTCCACGGTGTGCTGGATGCGGGCCTTGCTGCCCTGTGCGTCCTGGACCATCCGGATAATGGCGGAGAGCATCGTGTCGCGCCCTACCTGATCGGCGCGCAGGGTCAGGGCGCCCCGGCCGTTGAGCGTGCCGGCATAGACGGTGCTGCCCGCTTCCTTGAATACGGCAACCGGCTCCCCGGTCAGCATGCTTTCATCCACATAGCTGCTTCCGCCGAGGACGGTCCCGTCGGCGGGGATGCGTTCGCCGGGCAGCACCTGGACCGTCTGGCCGCGGCGGACGTCTTTCCGTTCGGGCTGCAGCCCGATCAGCGCGCGGACGGCCCGGGTGGTGCGGTGCTTGGCCCGCTCCTCAAGCAGGCGGCCCAGCAGGATGAAGCCCACGATCATCGCCGAAGACTCGAAATAGAGCCCGGCTTCCAGTCCGCGGGAGGTCCACACCTGCGGGAACAGGAGGTTGAACAGGCTCAGCAGGAAGGAAATTCCGACGGACAGGGCCACGAGGGTGTCCATCCCCGCGTGGCCGTGCACGGCCTGCTTCCAGGCCACGCTGAAGAATCGCCGGCCGCACCAGAGCACGCTCACGGCGGCGAGCGCGGCCAGGATCCATCCCTTGCCGGGGAAATCCGGCGCCGCCATCCCGACGGCCATGACGGCGACGGCCAGGAAGATGGCGAGCAGCGCGTCGCGGCGCAGGGACCGGAAGGCGCGTTCGTGCGCCTGTTCCGCCTGCGCAGCCAGCGATTCTTCTTCGCTTAGGTCCGGATCGGCGTCTTCGTCTTCGGGGACGATCATATCATAGCCGGCGTCCTGCACGCTCCGGCGCAGGGTGGCGGGGGAGGCGACGGCGGGGTCGTAGTCGATCCGGGCGGAGTTGGAGGCGAGGCTGACTTCGGCCTCGTGGACGCCGGGGCTTTGCTGGAGGGCCTTCTGTACACGCGCCACGCAGGCGGCGCAACCCATCCCGGTCACGGGGAAATTTTTGCGGACGGTATTTGCCATAATTGAATGTTCTTTTCTGCAAAAATAGCTAATTTTGGAGAAAGATTCCGGGTCAGGCCCGGAATGATTCCTTGAGGATGGACAGACGAGACTTTCTGAAGACCGCCGCTGCGGCAGGTACCGGAGCGGCGCTGCTGGGTTGCCGCCCGGTGCAGCCCAAGGCCCCCGTGCCCTACCGGGCGGGCGGCCGTGCACGGATGCAACTGAGCTGGGAACCCTACGAACTCCAGCTCCGCCACACTTTCACCGTGGCCTCCTACTCCCGCACCACCACCCCGGATGTCCAGGTGGAAATCCGCTATGACGGTTTCACCGGACACGGCGAGGCTTCGATGCCTCCGTACCTGGGCCAGACGGTGGAGAGCGTGTGTGCCTTCCTGCAGAAGGTGGACCTTTCCCGCTTTGCGGACCCCTTCCAGCTGGAGGATATCCTTGCCTATGTGGACAGCCTCTCCCCGGGCGATTCGGCTGCCAAGGCCGCCGTGGATATCGCGCTGCACGATCTGGTGGGGCAGCTGCTGGGCCAGCCCTGGTGGCGGCTCTGGGGGCTGGATGCCGCCAAGGCGCCCGACACCACCTTCACCATCGGCATCGACACGCCGGACGTCGTCCGGGAGAAGACGCGCGAGTGCGCGGACCGTTTCAACATCCTGAAGGTCAAGGTGGGACTGGACAATGACTACGAGATGATCCGCACCATCCGCGAGGTCACGGACCTGCCCATCGCCGTGGATGCCAACCAGGGATGGACCGACCGGCAGAAGGCCCTCGACGAGATTTTCTGGCTGAAGGAACACGGCGTGGTGATGGTCGAGCAGCCGATGGGCAAGGACCGGCTTGACGACAACGCCTGGATCACGGAGCACAGCCCGCTGCCCGTCTTCGCCGACGAGGCCGTGCAGCGCCTTGCCGACGTGCCCGCCCTGGTGGGTGCATATTCCGGGATCAATATCAAGCTGATGAAGTGCACCGGAATGCGCGAGGCCTGGCGGATGGCTTCCTATGCCCGTGCCGCCGGGATGCGCGTGATGGTCGGCTGCATGACGGAGACCTCCTGCGCGGTCACGGCCGCCGCCCATCTTTCGCCCCTGTCCGATTTCGCCGATCTCGACGGCAACCTGCTGATTAGCAACGACCGCTTCCGCGGCGTCACGGTCGAACGGGGACGCCTTGTCCTCCCGGACGCCCCCGGGCTGGGGCTGGTCAAATGCTCATCCACTCCGTAGAGAGCGCTCCGGTCAGGAGCAGGAGGGCGGCGGCGATCGTCGCCATCAGCCAGAGGATGAAGATGACCAGTCCGGGCCGCCATCTGGGTGATTTGAAGCCGAAGAGCAGTTGCAGGGAAGCATAGAGGATACCGAGGAACGGAAGGAAGAACACCAGGGCGAGCAGGAACTTGATCCACGGCTGCCCGAGCGCGGATGCCAGCATCGGCGCTTCTTCGTACAGCTCGGACATCCCTTTATCGTAGAGGTGCTGCAGCCCGAGGAAGCCGTAGTTGTCAAGGCCGCTGCGGTGTCTGCTCAGGAATCCGCTGCCGACCGTCGCCGTGCCGCCGGCAAAGAGCCCCGTGAAAGCGAGGATCAGCAGAATCAGTCCGATGAATTTCTCGAATATTTTGCTGAATTCCGTCCAGAAACCGGACTGCCCGACGGTGCGGAGGGCTTCGTCCACTTCGCGGGCGCCGCTCTCTATGCTCTGCTGGATGCCGTGGACGGTTCCGTCTTCACCGCGCTGCTCCCAGCGCTGGCGGGCGGTCCTGGCGGGCGGCATGCAGATCCAGAGGATGAGGTAGATCACGGGAGCGGACAACACGAAGCCGGTGTGGCGCAGGCCATGGTGCAGGAACGGAACCGCCGGGAGCAGGGTCAGCAGGGCGAACAGCAGGCGGAACAGCACTTTGTCCACGTTGAGGTAGATTCCCAGTCCGCTGCAGACACCCGCAACCACTTTGTCGGACATGTCCCGGTAGAGTTTGCGCTTGGGGCGGGGAGGTTCCGGGTCAAGCCCGGAATGACCGCCCTGCGGCCCGGAATGACTGCCCTGCGGCCCGGATTCCCCGGCCTCTTCGATGTCTTCGGGACGGCCGAGCAGGCTGATGATTCCTTCGATGATGCTGCGGGAGGCCACGCCTTCCCGGCCGCATTTCTCGTGGATCAGTTCGGCCATCCGCTCTTCGATCCCCTCAAGGATCTCGCGGCCGCCTTCGCGGCCGTTATAGTAGCGCTCCAGCTCGCCGAGGTACTCTCCAGCAAGCTGCGCCGCATCCTCGTCCAGGGTGAATGCGTATCCGCCCAGGCTGACTTTTTCTACTTCTTTCATACGCGTTTGAGGGTTTCGATGGTCTCGACAAGTTCTTTCCAGGCTTCATCCATCTGGGCGAGCTGCTCGCGGCCCTTCTCGGAGATGACATAATATTTGCGGGGCGGACCCTGCGTGGATTCTTCCCAGCGATAGGAGAGCAGTCCCTGGTTCTTCTGGCGGATGAGCAGGGGATAGAGCGTCCCTTCGACCACGATCATATTGGCCGCCTTGAGTTCCTCGATGATCGAGGAAGCGTAGGCTTCCCGTTTGTTGAGGATCGAGAGGATGCAGTATTCGAGCACCCCTTTGCGCATTTGTGCGCGCACGTTTTCGGCAGTGTTCTCCATAGGGCTATTTTTTTTGAGTGGTCGCGAATTTGGCCAGGTTCTCCGCCCTGACGGGGAGTCCGTTCATCTCGCATTTTTGTGCGGGGGTGACTGCCTTGGGGATGGCGATCCAGCAGATGACATAGATCCAGAAGCCGGCCGATCCGGCAAACAGGGCTACCAGCATCAAGATACGGGTGAGCACGACATCGATGTCCAGATAGAGGGCCAGGCCGGCGCATACACCGGCGATCCGCTTGTTTTCGTAGTCCCGGTAGACCTTCTTGCGGACGGCGGTATCCGCTTCGGGGGAGGAGGAAGCGGCGCTTTCCGGATTCTCGGGCGTGCCGTCGGGCATCCCGAGCTGGCCTGTGATGCGGGCGACCAGGTCGAGGCTGACCACCCGGCCGTCCGTGCCGACCTCCTGCAGGAAAAGCTCGGAGATGCGGGACTCGAGGTCCTCCATCACCTCCGCATTTTGGGTATAGGGGACGCCGGATTGCGCGGCCAGACGGGCACGGAAGTGCTCCAGATAGGTGCTGAGGCGCTTGTAGGCGTCTTCTTCAATGGCGAAACTTCTGCCGCCGAGGCTGATGTTCAGTACTCTTTTCATTTTGCATAGAACTTTGACACCGCAAAGATATATAAAAAATATAATACCTTGTATCACAAAATACCAAAATTTTCAAAAACCTTTGGCTGAATGAATCTGCAGCATCGGGCAGCGCCTCCCGCTCGGCATCCATCCTCGCTTCCCGCTGACGCGGGAACCGGATTCGGCGGCACGAATCCTGCTGTGGCTGAGCTTTCGCGGAAGGCGCCGCTCAATGCCCTTGCAGATTAATTCTGCAATTTGTTTTTGAGATTTTTGTGGGAAGGGAACTTTTCGAGATTCAGCTCGTTGCGGCGGCGCTCGTAGTAGTCGTGCCGGGCGGGGTTCTCCGGGAACCAGCCGCGCAGCACGCGCATCTCCTGGGAGAGGATTTCGTGGATGCCCCAGAAGCAGGAGAACGCTGCGGCGCCGGCGATCGTGGACCAGACGGTGTCTGCGACGAACAGGGACCCGGCGGCAAAGACGAGGCCGGCCAGGCAGAGGACCCACCAGCTCCGTTTGCCCCAGTGGTATTCCATCTTGATGACGAGGGGATGGCAGATGCCGATGATCAGAAATACGGCTGCGCCGACGATGATTCCGCTGAAATTCATAGGGGCAAAGATAGTAATAATTGACGCAGGACGCAACCATTATAAATGAGGATGCCGGCCGGGAAAAATTCACCAAAGATGGGGATTGTCCGGAACGGGCTTTCGGGGTATTTTTGTAGCCGATTAATCAGCAGCGTATGAAAAGGAGCGTTCTTATTTTATTATTATTGGTCGCCTGCACCTTCCTGGGTGCACAGCAGAAGCCGCAGCGCAGCAGCCGGCTGACCGTCGGCGGCTACGGGGAAGTGGCCCTGACCCGCAATTTCTACAGTGACAATGTCTATCGATATTCCCATCCGGGGGATTATAAGGATGATCCCGGCCATGGACGTTTTGACATTCCGCATGCCGTGATCTATCTGGGCTTTGATTTCGGGAAGGGCTGGACCATACAGACCGAGATTGAGTTCGAGCACCTCGGCACGGGCAGTTCCGTCGAGAAAGAGTTCACCGAGGCGGGCGAATGGGAGACCGAGATCGAGAAGGGCGGCGAGGTTGCGCTCGAGCAGTTCTGGATCCAGAAGAGTTTTGTCCCGCAGTTCAATGTCCGCATCGGGCACTTGGTCGTGCCGGTCGGCGCCTTGAACAATGCCCATGAGCCGCTCAATTATTTCACGGTGTACCGCCCGGAAGGTGAATATACGATCCTCCCTTCCACCTGGCACGATACGGGCATCAGCCTTTGGGGCCGGGCCGGCGACTGGCGCTACGAAGCGCTCGTGGTCGCGGGAATGAATGCTTTCATGTATGACCGCGACCATTTCATCAAGTATGGCGCCTCATCGCCGTTTGAATTCAAGGTGGCGAACAAACTGGGCTTTGCTGCGCGCATCGACAATTTCTCCGTCAAGGACCTGCGCCTGAGCGTGAGCGGTTTCTACGGACAGGGAATGCACAATTCCTATCCCAATGACATGTGGAACACCCGATACGCGGACATCAAGGGCCATACGCTCTTCGGTTCCTTCGACTTTGCCTACACGGGCAAGTACCTGACCGTGCGCGGCAACGCCGACTACGGCCACGTATCCGACGCTTCCGTTATCAGCACGGTCAAGCGCAACCTCACGTCCAATAATGCCCCCTACAAGAAGACTCCCGTAGGACAGGCCGCCGTCTCGGCGGGCATAGAGGCCGGCTATGACCTGCTGCATCTTTTCCCGGGCGTGCGGGACACGGAGCAGCGGCTGTATCTGTTCGGCCGTTATGAGTACTACGATTCCTATATCCCTGCCTCCGACCAGCCGGACTATCCCTATACCGACCGGCATCGCATCGCGGCAGGCTTGAACTGGTATCCGATCCCGCAGATTGCGGTGAAGTGCGAGTACTCGCACCGCTTCCTGCAGAGCCAGTACCGCAACGAACCTTCCATCTCGCTGGGTGTCGCGTTTATGGGATTCTTTACAAGATAATTTAAACCAGACATATATTATGAAGAAAGTGATCAAGATCGTGTCCTGTGGGCTTGCAGTTGCTGCCCTGGGACTGGCTGCAACCTCCTGTGAGGACAGCAAGAACAACCAACTCGGCGGACTCACCGAGAATGAGAAAGAAATGAAGGCGATTGCGGGGCAATATGTCCCGAACGTCATCTACTCCATTTATGGCGACCTCGCCAAGGAGTCGGGCGAACTCTATGATCTTCTCGCGGCTGCAGCCGAGGATGGGGCGGACCAGCTGACCCAGGCCCGGATCGACGCGATCTGCGCCAAATTCCTCCAGGCCCGCCAGAGCTGGGAAGAGTCCGAGGCGTTCCTGTTCGGTGCCGCGACCGATTTCGGCATCGACCCGCACATCGATACCTGGCCGCTGGACGTGGACGGCCTCGCGACCGAGCTCGCCAACGCGGAGAAAGTCGCCGCCCTCGCGGGTGAGGACGGTATTGCCTATGCAGCCGCCAAGCTCGGTCAGGAACTGCTCGGTTTCCATGGTATTGAGTTCGTGCTTTTCCGAGACGGCAAGAACCGCACCGTGGCCGCCCTGCAGGGCAAGGAGGACCACGAAGCCTTTGGCGGCAAGAACGTGACCGGTGAGCAGGAACTTATTTATGCGGCTGCCGTGGCCGGCGATCTGCGCGATAACTGCTACCGGCTATGCGTTTCCTGGAATCCGAATGCTCCGAAGGCTTATGTCGACCGTTGCGAGGAGCTCGAAGTCGCCACGACGGTGACCGGTTCCGACCTGACCTACGGCGAGAATCTGTTGGGCGCCGCCGAAGCGGGCAGTTCCTATAAGACCTGGCAGAGCGCGATGGCTTCCATTCTGGTGGCCGGGTGTTCCAATATCTGCGCCGAGGTGGCCGATGTCAAGATGGGCAACGCCCATACCGGCGAGGATGTCAATTATATCGAATCCCCGTACAGCAAGAAGTCCTTCCAGGATTTCATTGACAATATCCTGAGCATCCAGTATTCCCTGTACGGAGCCGCCGGCGCTTCTTCCGCCCAACCTCATTCGCTGATGGCCTTCTTCAAGGAACAGGGCTACAGCAATGCGAATGCCATCCAGAGCGCACTCGACGCTTCCCTGGCCGCCCTGCGTGCCTGCCAGCAGAAAGGTGCTTTCGTGGACATCTACAAGGATGCCTCCGTGCAGACGGCGATGGACGAGATCAGCGCCCTGGATGATGAAATCAACAAGGCGGCCGACTGGATCCTCCGCCAGTAAATTAACCTATTTTTATATGATGAAAACCAATCCTATATGGGTGGCTTGCAGCCTGGTGTTCCTGACACTGGGCTGTTCGCCTGATTCCTACACGACAAAATTCGACAATGACAAGCGCGAGTCCGACACAAAATACGTCGGGCAGGCTGTCGGCAACTTTTCTGCAGATGAATGGTATCCTGCCGGACGGCTTGGCACGACCGACAACGTGACGGAGGGCTGCTATGAGGATGAGACGCCGGCCGTGAACGAAATGGGGCTTGCCCGGGCCTTCAATCTGGGAGAGGCGGCTTTCGAGCGCAATTTTACGATCAATACCGCCCCGTTCAAGGGCTTGGGTCCGGCCTATCTGCGTACTTCCTGTCTGGACTGCCATCCGGGCTACGGCCACGGCAAGCGTCAGGATTACTACAAGGCCGGTTTCGGCAACGGCTATCTCCTGGTGGTGTATCACCCGGTGGATGGGGCCAACAGCGATGACGGCCCCTATGTGGCCGAAGTGACAGGTATGCCGCAGACCAAGGCGGTGGCCCCGTTCCTCCCCCCGATCGATGAAGATCAGATCGTGCTGAACTGGCTGAAAGTCGATCAGATGGAGAGCGGCCTGCCGATGACTTTCCCCGACGGGGAGAAGTATGAGCTGATTTATCCGGAACTCTCGATCCCGGAGTCCGCTTTCAATACCAACCCGACGCCGTATCAGACCGGCAACAAGGCGGTTGCATTCCGGCTCGAGTCCACGATCGGTATCATCGGTACCGGCCTGCTGGATGCCATCCCGGAGGAAGATATCAAGGCGCAGTATCAGGCGGAGGCTCCCTACGTGGAGCTGAACCCGGCCTTCTGGGACAAGAACGCCAATGATTTCGCCGCCACGGCCTGGTATTCCCTGGCCGAGGGACAGTTCGCCGACGGGACGCCCGCCCCGGCCGGCACCAAGAAACTCAAACGCTTCACGTATGCCATGACGCGCGCTTCCCTGCAGGACGGCGCCGGCGCCAATGCCATCTGGAATATCACCAATGTCAGCCGTGCCGACCGGCCTTATCTCTACACGACCAAGGCCTGGGCGCAGGCGATGTCGGAGAATGCGGAAGTGATCGCCGCCATCCAGGCGGACCCCGCATCTCCGTATTATGCCGACGGCACGAAGGAGGGGATTGCCGCCGCGGTGCGGGGCCTGCTCGATCCGTCCACCAACCAGTTCGACAACGAATGGTACAACTTCGAGCCCGAGATGAGCGACGATCAGTACTACAACTTCCTGGTCTGGCACCGCGGCCTTTCCATTCCCCGCGCCCGCGACTTGAACCGCAAGGAGGTCCAGCGCGGCAAGGATCTTTTCATGGAAATGGGCTGCGCTTCCTGCCACCGTCCGTCCTGGAACACCAAGTCCGACAATTACTGGGCTCCGGCCATCGTGGACGGCAAGCCGCTTCCGCGCTATGAGAACCAGACCATCTGGCCCTACACGGATATGATCCAGCACCGGCTGTATATGAAAAACGGCATCCACGGCAGCTGGTGCCGTACTACGCCGCTCTGGGGCCGCGGCTTGTCCAAGGCCAATACCGGCGCCGAGGACCGCCTGCACGATGACCGCGCCCGCAATGTGATCGAGGCCATCATGTGGCACGGCTACAGCAAGCAGAGCGACGCCTACGCCTCCACGGAGAAGTTCTACAAACTTTCCAAGGAGGACCGTGAGGCCGTCGTCGAATTTATCAACGCCATTTGACAAATCCAATTATTAACCGGATGAAACGGGAACAAATTCTGAAAACTCTGAGCTTCGGCGCCGTGGCGGCGGTCATCGTCCTGATGATGGCCGCTACGGTGCTTGAGAAGCTCCAGGGCACTCCGGCCGCCCTCCAGGCCGTTTATCACAATCCGCTGTTTATCGCCCTGTGGGCGGTGGCGGCCGTTGCCGGCCTGGCGTACCTGCTGACCCGGGGGGCGCAGAAACGCCCGTTTACCTTTTTGTTGCACTGCGCCCTGGTGGTGATCCTCTGCGGGGCGCTGGTGACCCATCTCTTCGGGGTGCAGGGAGAAATCCATCTGCGGGAGGGCGAGGCGCTCTCCTCGTTCGAGCTGGAGGACGGCAGCAGTGCCGGTCTGCCGTTCAGCATCCGCCTGGACAGTTTCGAAATCGAATACCACACCGGCTCCCGGATGCCTTCGGACTATCGCTCGGAGGTGACTTTCATGGGCCATTCCGGGCAAAGCAGTCTTTCCGGGCTTGACCCGGAACCTCACGCCGTCGTCATCTCGATGAACAACATCGCCAAGTACCGCGGTTACCGTTTCTACCAGGCAGATTACGACGAAGACGGGGCCGGCAGCATCCTCGCGGTGAGCCACGATCCCCTTGGGGTGGGCATCACCTATGCCGGCTACCTACTGCTCCTCATTTCGATGATCGGTTTCTTCTTCCAGCGGGACACGCAGTTCCGCGCGTCGCTCCGGCGCGTGATGTCCTGGACGGCCTGTTTCGTTGTTTTCCTGACGCTCCCGCAGATACCGGCGTCCGCCGGCACGCGCGAGGTCGGTCGGGCGCTGGGTGAACTATATGTCTATTACGGCCACCGGGTCTGTCCGTTCGATACCTATCTGCAGGAAAAAGGCCTGGACGGGACCCTTTCTTCGCTGGGACGGATGAAACTGTTCCCCGTGGCGGACGCCTCCGGTTCGGTGTCGTGGTATGCAGCTGAAGACAAGCTCCCGGAAGCGGTCCTGGAAGACGAGGGCCTGTGGAATTTCATCCGCAAGTCGCCCGAGTTGGTCCTGCAGGATCTGGAAGAAGGATCGGAGGCGGACGCCCTGCAGATTCTGGCCGGGATCCGGGCCTATCAGGAGAAAACCGCAGCTTCCGTGCTCCCTTCCGCCAGTCACGTGCGTGCCGAGCGGATGTATATCCGGATTGCGCGGCCGCGGGTGCAGTTCATGTTCTGTCTTGCAGTCGGGCTTTTCCTGTTTGTGCTGACGGTTATCCGGATGTCCAAAGGGAAGCCGATGCCGTCCCGGCTGCTGACTGCCGGTATGCTTGTTGCGCTTCTGATGTGGATTTATCTGACCGTCACCATCGGCTTGCGCTGGTATGTTTCCGGCACGGGCCCCTGGGTGGGGCGCTACAGCGTAATGATGCTGATGGCCTGGTTCGCGACGCTTGCCGTCGTGCTGCTGGTCAGGAAGATGCCGCTCGTCGGTCCGCTGGGCTTTCTGCTGGCCGGTTTCACGATGCTGCTGGCCAGCCGGGAGAGCGTCAGTCCGCAGATCATGCCGCTGATGCCGGTCCTCCAGTCCCCGCTGTTGAGTATCCATGTCCTGAGCATGATGATGTCTTACACGCTGTTCGGTCTGGTGGCTTTCAACGGCGTGATGGGACTATGCGTTCGGAAAGAATCTTCCGTCCGGCTGCTGGACGTGAGTCTGGTGGTGCTGTACCCGGCTGTGTTCCTGCTGACTTTCGGGACCTTCCTGGGGGCTGTGTGGGCCAATATCTCCTGGGGCAGTTACTGGGCCTGGGATCCCAAGGAGACCTGGGCGCTGGTAACGATGCTGGTCTATTCCTTTACCCTGCACGGCGGTGCGCTCAAGGCCTTCCGCAATCCCCGCTTCTTCCACGCCTATACGATCCTGGCGTTCCTCGCGGTGCTGATCACCTATTTCGGAGTGAATCTTTTATTAGGCGGTATGCACAGCTACGGGGCGTAGCTATGCATACCGCTGTTGCTATGACGGGGGATGGTTCCCCCGGGACCCCCTCGGTCGCTGCGCTCCGGTACGGGGCGTAGCTATGCATACCGCTGTTGCTATGACGGGGGATGGTTCCCCCGGGACC
>JAFTGA010000015.1 GCA_017458145.1 Bacteroidales bacterium
GGAAGTACTCGTGACGCGGGTAGCTGATGAAACTGCGGCTGTCCGTGAGCATGCCCACGAAGCGGCTCAACAGGCCCAGGTTCGAGAGGGAGTCCAGTTGACGGCGCATGCCCACTTCCTGATCCAGGAACCACCAGCCCGAGCCGAACTGCATCTTGCCGGGAACGGTTCCGTCGTTGAAGGTGTAAGCCATCGTCATCATGACCGCGTTGTCCTTCGGGTTCAGGCAGTAGAGGATGGTCTTCGCCAGCTTGCCGGCCAGGGTAAGGCGGTCGAAGAAACGATGACCTGCCGCCGCGATCTCCAGATCATGGATCGCATCGTAGCCGGTATCGGCACCCACCTCGGCGAACATCTTGGAATTGTTGTTCCGAATGGCACCGATATGGAACTGCTGGGCCCACCCGGCCTCGGCGTCCATGACGGCCTGGTCATAGAGGAAGGCGCTGCGGAACTTCTCCAGTTCCTTCGCATTCGGGGCGATGCCCATCAGGACCTTCTTGAAAATCAGTTCGATCTCGATCTCCTTGTAGTCGGCGCTGTAGAAGTTCTCCAGACCGTGGTCGGAGAGTTTGCAGCCCATGGAGGTAAAGAAATCATGTCGTTTCTGGAGGGCTTCCTGCAGGTCCGCATAGGAGTCGATCTCCATGCCGGCGGCCTCGCCGAGCTGTTCCAGATAGGCCTTGTAGGCCTTCGGGTTCTCGATGGCCATCGCCTTGTCCGGACGCCAGGCCGGAATCACCTTCGTTCCGAAAGGATGCTCCGCAATCTGTTTGTGGTAGCGGAGGTCGTCGGCCGGATCGTCGGTTGTGCAGACCACCTTCACGTTGAACCGCTTGATGAGCGCCTGGCCGCGGTAATCCTCCGTCGCAAGCTTGGCGTTGCACTCCTCGAAGATCTCTTTCGCCGTCGCCGGGCACAGGAGCTTGTCGATGCCGAACACGCGGCTGAGTTCCAGATGCGTCCAGTGGTACAGCGGGTTCCGCATGGTATAGGGAACGGTCTCCGCCCATTTCTCGAAGGTCTCCCAGGCGGTGTGCTTGCCGCCGGTCAGATAGTCCTCGGAAACGCCGTTCGCACGCATCGCACGCCACTTGTAGTGGTCTCCATAGTGACCGTCCACAAGCCAGAGCTGCGTGATGTCGCGGAACTGGATGTTCTCCGCGATCTGCTGCGGCACAAGGTGGCAGTGGTAATCGATGATGGGCATCTTCTCCGCGTGCTCGTGGTAGAGCTTCCGGGCCGTGGCGGTCGAAAGCATGAAATCGTCGTTGATGAATGCTGACATATGGGTTGTTGGTTAATTAGTTTTTATTCCAATCCTCCAAATTTAGCAATTAATTCCTAAAAATGAAAAAAGAAACCCGCACAGCAGCGTGCGGGTTTCTTTCTCATCGGTTCCGGACTTGATCCGGAATCTTCCTGCAATTAGACCTGCGGGAGACCGTAACCGTTGGTTACTTTGCCCTTGGACTGATCCAGGGTCTCGCGGGGGATCGGATGGAAGTAGAACGGGACGTCGGACAACTCGATGCCGGAAAGCATATTGTAATCCCAGAGGGTACCCTGCTCGCTGACCATCTTGATAGCCCAGTCGGCGCATTTGTAACCATCCGGAGTGACGGCGCTGATTGATTTGTAGATCGGGTCGTCACCGCTCTTGTTCTGGTCGCTGCCGGTGTAGAGAAGGTCGCTCAGCTGTTTGGGGGTCATTCCACTGGTGTTGACCGTCTTGCTGGTTTCCTCACTGGTCTTTGCATCCACCCACGTCACCGTGATTTCATCCGGAATATACGGGGTGAACAGGCCCTCGATGGCGAGGTTGTGCGTGGTGCCGGTCACGACGCCCGCTACAGCGGAGATCTGCGTGTAGTCATAGATGCCGCGCCAGCCGGGGCTGAGGACGGGATCGCCGTCGACGCGGTTGTGGGTGTTGACGCCCTTGCCGTTGCCCGAGATGTCCACGAGCTTCGTCCAGACAAAGCAGGAGATGGTGCGGCCGTTGTCGAAGGTGTAGTAGCCGTCATCTTCCAGGCCGGCGATGACCTCCTTGAGCTCGGCGCGCATCGCCTTGCCCAGCTCGGTGAACTTGCCGGTGCGGATCTCGGCGAACTTGACGTCGCCTTCGCCGATGCACTCGCGCTTGTACTCGAGGATGAGGTCGTCGACCGTCGCGGTGGCGAGCGGAGCGACGCCGGCGCGGCTGCGCAGCTCGTTGATCAGGCTGGTGGCCTCGCCCGCATTGTTCAGGGCAAGGTCCACTTCGGCGAGCTTGAGCATCGTGTTGTTCATGCGGAAGAACACATAGTTCATGCCGGATTTGCGGGGAGCGACGGTGTACGGCTCCTTCATCTTGCTGATATCCCACTTGTTGATGGCGATGCCGCCGGACAGGCGGGAGCCGGTGCCGAGGTTGACGAGGGCTTCATTGCCCTTGCCGTCGGAACCGGTCACGACAGCGGAGGCGTCCCAGCGCTTGTCCCCGTCTTCCCAGACCTGATAGTAGGCGGTCGGGATCACGCGGATGCCGGAGAAGACCTTGCAGGGCGCGTTGTTGGCGTTGCCGCCGTCGGACGGACGGCCCTGGGAATACGGACGCTCGGACTGCTGGGGAGCGACGTTGCCGACCTCGAAGATGGAGGAAGGTGCCACCTCGTTGTCCATAATGTAGTTGAGCTCACGCTGGAACGGGTTGTCCAGGCCGCGGTCGTCGGTGGTGATGAGCCTGAGGCTGCCCTTGCGCTCGCCGGAGACGACTTTGCGGAAGTAGGTCTGCGCCTCGGTATAATAGCTCTGCCAGTCGCTGCGGCGGGCGAAGATGGCCTTGTCGGCGGTGTTGGTGTACATCGTCTCGAAGGAGACGTTGCCATAAAGGCCTTCCACGTCGGTGCGGAGCGTCTGGTAGCCGCCGGCCATCAGGTTGGCCTCGGCGATCAGCATGTTGGCGAAGGTGCGGGACATACGCTCGGCGGTGATGCCGCCCTGTCCCAGATCGTACATTTTGCCTTCGACTTCCTTGAGCTTGGCGATGCAGGCGTCGAGGATGTCGTAGCGGGAAGTCAGGGTGTACTCCTCGACGATCTGGTTCTCGATCCCGAAGGGCACGTCGCCGAAGTGGCGGACCAGTTCGGTATAGCAATAGGCCCACATCGTCCAGGCCTCGCCGTAGAGCTGGGTCCAGTCGTTGACGCCGGTAGCGTTCTTGACCTCGTCCTTTTCCGCGAGAATGTCAGCCACGCGGGCGCAGCGGCCGATGATCTTGAAGAGGTTGTTGAACTGGCCGGATTTGTTGTCGGCGCCGGCCTCTTTCGGACGGAGGTAGCCGATACGGCCGTTGTTGGACATATATTCGGGATAGTACTCGGCATCTCCAACATCGTTCCAGTTGTAGTTGCCGCCGCCGGCCACGCTCTTGTAGGTGCCGTAGCAGTAGGCGAGGGTCTTGAAGGTCTCGCTGACGGTAGAAGTCACGAATGCGTCGTCGGACTGTGCGGGAGACGGTGTGTTCAGGAAATTGTTGCACTGGGTCAGGGACACGCAGGCAGCAAGGGCGAGAACGGTGTATAAAATCTTTTTCATATTCTCTTTCTATTTAAGCAATTAGAAGGAAACGTTGACACCGATGACGAAGGACCGTGCGCGCGGGTAGGAACCCCAGTCGATACCCGGGGTCGGGTAGGTCGCATTGTTGATGAACTCGTTGGAGCTGACTTCCGGATCGAGACCGGAGTACTTCGTGATGGTGAAGAGGTTGTAGACCGTAGCATAGACACGCAGGGAGCTGATGCTGAGCGCCTTGGCGAACTTGCTGGCGGAAGGCACCGTGTACCCGAGGGTCAGGGTGTTCAGACGCAGGTAGCTGCCGTCCTCGATGCCGAGGTCGGAGACGATGTAGTTCTCGTTGAAGAAGCAGGGATACTTCGCGTTCGCGTTGGCCGCATCGAGTTCGGCAGGCGTGTAGAGGCGCTTGAGCTGGCCGCCCTGGATGTCGAAGATCTTGTAGGCGTCCTTCAGCAGGGAGAGGTGGTTCTCATAGACACCGGTCTCCTTGTAACCGTTCAGGGAGGCAATCTTGGTGATGTTGTACACCTGGTTGCCGATGCTGAAGTTGAAGTAGGCGCCGAGGTCCCAGTTCTTGTAGTTGGCGGTGAGGTTGAAGCCGCCGGTCGCCTTCGGATACATATGGCCGATGACGGTATAGTCGGAAGCGTCCACGACGCCGTCCTTATCCGTGTCCTTGAACTTGGCCATACCCGGATAGGCGTTGCAGCCGCTGACATACTTCTCGGCGCCGTGGAACGGGCCGGAGATGGAGGCGCTCAGGTCGGGCACGCCCGGCTTGAGGGAGAACTGGTTCGTGGCGGGATCGAAGGTGAAGTCGTCGGTGGTGTACCAGCCGTCATAGGTCAGGCCGCGGACGAGGCCGACCGGGGAGCCGACCTGCAGGATGTAGTCGTTGCCCGGATTGCCGGAGGAGAACCAGCCGGAGCCGTAGATGCCCGTGACACCGTCAGCGAGCGCGTCGATGTTATTGCGGTTGAAATTGATGTTGCCGCCGAAGGTCAGGCCCCAGTCGCGGGTCTGGACGAGGATGGCGTTGAGCGAGATCTCGATACCCTTGTTGGAAGTCTGTCCGATATTGGCATAGGTGCTGGTGAAGCCGGTGATGCCCGGAAGGGTGGTCTGCATCAGCAGGTCCTTGGTGGTGTTCCAATAGAGGTCGATGGTACCGGACAGGCGGCCGTTCAGCACGCCGAAGTCGATACCGAGGTTGCGGGTGATGGTGGTCTCCCACTTCAGGTCGGGATTGGCCATAGCCCCACCCAGATCATAGGACAGGTAGCTCTGTCCGTTGATGATGGCGGCGGTGCTGCTGCCTTCCCAGGTCTGGGACCAGAGGTCGGAGCTGATGCCGTCGTTACCGACAGTACCGTAGGAGAGGCGGAGCTTGAGGTCGTTCAGCCATTTGGCCTCTTCCATGAACGGCTCCTCGCTGACGCGCCAGGCGAAAGCGCCGGCGGGGAAGTAACCCCAGCGGTGGGAAGGGGCGAACTTGGAAGAACCGTCAGCACGGAAGGTTGCCGTGAAGAGGTAGCGGTCAAGCAGGGTGTAGTTGATCCGGCCGAAGAAGGACAGGATGCGGGATGCCGTGTTCCAACCGGAGGAGAAATGGTCCGTAACCTTCATCTGCGTTGCGGTTGCGTCAAACTGGTTGATGCGGGCGAAGGCATTCTCCTTGGTGTAGTTGGACGGGAAGTAGTCGGCGCTGACATTGATGGAGTTGCCGCCGGAGTTGGACAGCTCATGACCGATCAGGAAGTTGAGGCGATGGGCCTTGCCGATCTCGAGCTCATAGTTGAGGGTGTTGGTCCAGCGGAGGTTCCAGCTGTCGCTCTTGCTCAAGCTGGCGGAACCGGCATACAGTTTTTCGCCTGTCGCGTCATCGATATAATTGTTGCGCAGGGCGCCGGACCAGGTCTTGTTCTGGCTGTAGGAACGGCCCAGGAAGAGGTCGGTATGGTAGGTCAGGCCCTTGACGATGTTCCAGTTGAGGGAGATGGTCCCGCGGATGCTCTGGCGCTGGCGCAGGGGCTCGTAGTCCATAATCTGCTTGTAGGGATCGTAGCTGTCCCACAGGGAGGCCTTGCCGTACTGCTGGATGGCGCCGCCGTTGAAGGCGTTCAGGTCGCCGAGGATGTCGCCCGTGGCGATTGGACGGAAACGGTAGGCGGAGGAAAGCGTGGAGCCGCTGCGGCTGCCGGTGCCTTCATAACCGAGGGCGGTCACATCCGTATAGCGGAGATCGAGCCCGACATTCAGGCGGTCGGAGATCTTCTGGTTGACCTTGAGGGAGACATTGGCGCGCTTGCTGTAGGAGTTGACCTTCATACCGTCCTCGTCGTTGTAGTTGACGGAGAAGAGTACCTTGGTCAAATCCGTACCGCCGGAGATGGACAGGTCGTGGCTGTGGGAGAAGGACGGGCCGTAGATCTGCTTCTGCACATCGTACTTCTGTGTATTCCTGTAGCGTTCGATGTCGCCGTACTGGCCGATGCCGTAGAGCTGCTCGAACGGAGCGGTGAACTGGCCGTAGGCCATACCGTCGTTGGCATTGGCGTTGGCCCAGACATACGAAAGGTAATCGTACGGGTCGAGGGCGTCGAGGTACTTGGTCGGGGTGTTGAGCTTGGCGTAGCCGCCATAGCTCACGCGGACCTTGCCTTCCTTGGCGCCCTTGGTGGTAATGAGGATGACGCCGTTGGCGCCGCGCGCACCGTAGATGGCGGTGGAGGAGGCGTCCTTCAGCACGTCGATCGTCTCGATCTGGTCGGACGGGATGTCGGAGAGGGTGCCGGCCACGCCGTCGATGAGGATGAGCGGATCGTTGCTCTGGGAGATGGAGCCGCCGCCGCGCACGCGGATGTTGACCGTGGCATCAGGACGACCGTCCTGGGAAACGATGTTCACGCCGGGGAGCTTGCCCTGCAGGGCCTGGGCCACATTGGCCACGGGAGCGGAGGACAGCTGCTTGCTGTTGACCGAGGCCACGGACCCCGTGAGGTCGCGGCGCTTGACGGTCTGGTAGCCGATGACGACGGTCTCGTCGAGGAAGAGGGCATCCTCCTTGAGGACGAAGTTGACCGTGCTCTGGTTGGAATAGCGGACTTCAGCGTCGGAATAACCGATGCAGGAGGCCACGAGGGTGGAGTTCGCGGGAACGGAGATGGTGTAGTTGCCGTCAAGATCGGTGACTACGCCGATGGTGGTGCCGCGGACGACGACGCTGGCGGCCACGATGGGCTCACCCGCTGCATCCTTGACAGTTCCCGAGACTTTGTTCTGCGCAAACGCAAGGGACCCCCCCATAAAAATGAGCAGGGCTGCGATCGCCATTCTGAGATGATTCTTCATCATGTGGGAATTTTGGTTAAACAATATGGTTAGTAAATAAAGTTTCCCTATTTTTAAACTTTAATCGGTCAAAGATACTAATTAATTTCTCACTTTAGGTAAAAGTTATGAAATTATTTTAAGTCAATGAGTTATAATTCACACTTGTTTTGAAAAAATGCGCAGTTGTTTCTTTTTCCATGAGTTGGCGCTCCTGCCTCCTGCCGAAAAAAAAGCATCCCGCCACCCTTGCGGGCGCGGGATGCTTCAGCGGGATTTCCGCCGGAATGCCTGTCCGGCGGTCTAATAGATTTCTACGGTGCCGCCGTCGTTTTTCTGGATGTCGGAGATGGCGAAGTAGCCGACCTTGGCGCCGATCCAATCGCCTTCGCGGCCGGTGAAGGCCGGGCCGAGCGGCTTGAAACGTTTGCCGTCGAGGCTGTAGGAGAAGGTGCAGACCACGGCGTCCTTGACGTCCACGCGGATCCAGACGGTGTTGTAGTCCGCTTTCTGCAGGGGCAGGGAAGCGAGCACCGTCTCGGCTTTGCCCTGGTTGGCGTCGATGCAGTCCTTGCGCACGAGCGATAGGTTCTCGCCGTCGTAGTCCAGTTCCAGGGTGCTGTAGCTCCGGCCCGTCACGACCACGCCGACCCGTTCGCCGGCGTAGGAGGGCCGGTAGACGAGTTTCGTGGTGAAACTCATCGCGGGCCCGATGACCTTCTGGGCGAGGATGTTGGGCGTGTCGCGAAGGTTGCGCCAGCCGTCCTGCTTCTTGATGCAGTGCAGGCGCAGGCAGCCCAGGGTCGGGTTGGTCATATACCAATTGAACTGCGGATTGGCCTCCCACTGCCAGTTGAGCGGGATGGAAGCGCCGGTGAATCCGGTCGTGGTGGCGAGGGCGGACACGCCCGGAAGCGGCTCCTGCGGCCCGGCAGGGCGGCGCCAGGAGGACACCGGCTCGCCGATGCCGTCGCCGTCCAGGTCCTGCCCGATGATGCACCAGCCGTCGGCGAGCCAGGTCATCGGCTGCAGATGGCACACGCGTCCCCAGGCGTAGCGGTCCTCAAAGTGCATGAACCAGCTGTCGCCCGCGGTGTCCGTGACCCAGCCGCCCTGGTGGGGGCCGTGGATGTCGGTCGGGCCCTGGTGCAGCACCGTGCGGTGCTCGTAGGGGCCCAGGACATTGCGCGAGCGCAGCACCAACTGCCAGCCGGTCTTCACGCCGCCCGAGGGGGCGAAGATGTAGTACCAGCCGTCCTTCTTGTAGAATTTCGGACCTTCGACGGTGTCGTTGCCGTTCTTCTTGCCGTCGAACACGAGGACCTGGTCGCCGATCACGCGCGTGCAGTCCTTGTCGAGCTCGCAGACGCTCAGGATGCTCTTGAATCCGGCGCGCGAGCCCGCCCAGCCGTGCACAAGCCAGACGCGGCCGTCGTCGTCCCAGAGGGGAGAGGTGTCGATCAGGCCCTTGCCGGCGAGCACGAGGTGCGGCTTGCTCCATTCGCCGCGCGGATCGTCCGTGTGGATCTGGTAGATGCCGTAGTCCGGGTCGCCCCAGAAGATCC
Source organism: Bacteroidales bacterium (assembly GCA_017458145.1). GTDB lineage: Bacteria > Bacteroidota > Bacteroidia > Bacteroidales > UBA932 > Cryptobacteroides. The sequence goes on from JAFTGA010000015.1 coordinate 8,457, forward strand.
AGTAAGTGCCGTCGTGGTAGCGGATGCAGGGCGCCCAGACGCCGTTGCCGTGCGAGGGCCGGTCAAAGTCAGAAGCCGGGTCCAGCCGGGTCAGGGCGGCGTTCACGATCTCCCAGTCCACCAGGTTGCGGGAGTGCAGGATCTGTAGGCCCGGAAAGCAGGTGAAGGAGGAGGCGGTCATCCAGTAGTCTTCCCCGACGCGGATCAGGTCCGGATCGGAGTAGTCGGAGAACAGCACCGGGTTGGTGTAGGTCGGCGTCTTGGCCGGCCCCGCGAGCATCAGCAGCAGCGAGGCGAAAAGTGCGGTGAGTGTACTCATTTTCTTCTGCGGATATTGCGTTTGCGGAGTACGCTCCGGTCGGCGCTCGGGCCGTAGCGGAGCGTGAAATGGCCGGGTGTCGCGCGCATTTCGCCCGAGGCTTCGTCATAGGTGGCGAAGACGCTCTCGTCGAGCGGAATGCTTACCTTGACCGACTTGCCGGCCGGGATATGGACGCGGCGGAAGGCGCGCAGGGCCATCTGCGGCCCGTCGGTGTCTTCGCGCTTGGACATATAGACCTGCACGACCTCGTCGCCGTCCCTCCGGCCGCGGTTGCGGACCTTGAAGACCAGCTTGCCGCCTCGCACACGCGCGCGTCCGTATTTATAGGTCGTGTAGCTCAGGCCGTGGCCGAAGTGGAAGAGGGGCTCACCCGTGAAATAGCGGTATGTGTGTCCCGCCATATTGTAGTCGTTGAAATCCGGCAGGTCCTCGTCGCTGCGGTAGAAGGTGACCGGCAGGCGCCCGGACGGGTTGCAGTCGCCGAACAGCACGTCCGCGATGGCGGTGCCGCCCGCTTCTCCCGGATACCAGGCCTGCAGGATGGCTTCGCAGCGCTCCGTCTCGGGGAGCAGGCCCATGGCGGAGCCGGAGAAGTTGACGAAGACGATCTTCTTGCCGAGCGCCCGCAGCGAGTCGACTTCCGCGCGCTGGGCGCGGGGGAGTTCGATGGTGGTACGGTCGCCGCGGTCGAATCCCTCCGGGCTGTTGCGCATCTGCTCGCCTTCCATCCGGGGGGAGATGCCGCCTACATAGATCACCACGTCGGCGGCGTCCGCTGTCGTTACGTTGGCGGGACCGACCTTGGCGGCGATGCCCTCCAGGGCGGTCACGGTGCGGACCGGGAAGCCGTTGTAGTTGCCCCACATCGCCACGGAGTCGGCGGCGTTGGGCCCCAGCACGGCGACCTTGATGTCCTTGCCCAGCGGGAGGATGCCGCCCTTGTTCTGCAGCAGGACCAGGCTCTCGCGGGCCATCTGCAGGGCCTTGGCGCGGTGCGCGTCGCTGGCGAGCAGCGCTTCGTCGATGCGGTTCCAGCTCACGGACTCGTCCGGGTCCATCTCGCCGAGGCGGAAGCGGGCGACGAGCAGGCGCCGCAGGGACACGTCGATGTCGGCTTCCGACAGTTTGCCCTGCCTGACGGCATCCACCAGGTGCCGGTAGGAACTGCCGCACTCGAGGTCGGTGCCGGTGCGCACGGCGCGGGCCACGGCCGTCCCGGGCTCGCCGAGGTAGGTGCCGTGGCGGCCTTCGCGCCAGAAATCGTCGATGGCGCCGCAATCGCTCACGACCAGGCCCTTATATCCCCATTTTCCGCGCAGGAACTGGATCAGCAGCTGGTCGGAGCCGCAGCACGGCTCGCCCTCGAAGCGGTTGTAGGCGCACATCACCTCCTGGACATCGATCTTGGAGATGATGTCGCCGAAGGCGTAAAGATAGGTTTCCGCGAGGTCGCGCCAGGAAATGTCCCGGGCGTCGAACTGGTGGCGCGTGCCTTCCGGACCGCTGTGCACGGCATAGTGCTTCAGGCAGGCGTGCAGCTTGTCATACTTTTCCGTATCGGGGCCCTGCAGGCCCTTGACCACGGCATAGCCCATCCGGGCCGTGAGGAAGGGATCCTCGCCGTAGGTCTCCTGCCCGCGACCCCAGCGCGGGTCCCGAAAGATATTGATATTGGGCGTCCAGACCGTCAGGCCGTGGTACTGCGGGCTCCCTTGCGGGTTCTTGCGGTACTGGATGAATTTGATGCGCTGCTCGGTGGAGGCGATGTCGAAGACTTCTTCGAGCAGCGCCTCGTCCCAGCTGGAAGCCATGCCGATGGCCTGCGGGAACACGGTGGCCAGACCGGCGCGGGCGGCGCCGTGCAGGGCCTCGTTCCACCAGTTGTATTCCCGGATGCCCAGCTCCGGAATAGCCGGACTGGCGTTCATCATCAGGGATGCTTTCTGCTCGAGGGAGAGGCGCCCCAGCAGGTCCTCCGCCCGCTGCTCTGCGGACAGGGAAGGGTCCTGATAAGGAAAACTCTGTGCAGCGAGTACACTGCACAGAGCCATCCCTACCAGTGACGTGAGAAGATTTCTACGCACTGTGTATGTGTTTACTGTTTGTCAACGAGTGCAAACCAGTCCGCGGAGGTCTTGATGTCCCCCTTGGACCAGCAGGAACCATAGTAATAGGTGAGGGTCTCACCGGACTTGACCGTCCGTACGCACAGGGCGTGGTCGAGCTGGGCGTCGGCGAAAACCTGCTGGGCTTTGGGCATCACCACGGCCACGCCGAGGAAACCGTCTTCCGGCTCGATGCTCTGGTCGGAGGCGTGCTCCCAGATGGCGTAGCGGTCTGCTCCCTTCCGCTCGTCCACGATGGTCTGCTGGGCGCCGTGGCGCAGCAGGCCGGCCGCGATGTTGAGCGTCTCGGCTCCGGAGAAATTCCAGGTGTCGTCCACGCGGCAGAAGTAGCTGTCGGCGGTGACGGTCACCTGCTTGTCCAGGGACACCTTGACGCCCTCGGCGGCCTCCCATTCAGGATAGTGCAGCACGAAGACCACCTTGTCGGGCTTCTGCTCGAGGATTTCCCAGGAGCGGTAGTTGGTGGCGGGGAACGCCAGGTGGCTGCCGATCATCGGGGCGGAAGCGCCGCCGCCGAGGCTCACGGCCACCTTGTAGCAGTCCTTGCCGTCGCCGTGGTTATGGTGGTAGTACTCGGGGTCTTTGACGGCTTCGGCATACCACTCGTCAGCCACGAGCCGGCCCGGCATCTTCACCCAGATATCGATGCCCGGGGAGGTGGGGTTGCCCTCGAGCGCCTTGCCGTAGAAACGGCCGGCGATGAGGTTGTTCTCGAACACGAAGTCATCGGCGCGCTCCGGTACGAAGCGGGCCATCACCTTCGGCTCGGCAGGCTGCTGCTTGCAGCCTGCGAGCGCGAAGATCGCCGCGAAGGCGAGGAAGATAAGTCTGCTTTTCATTACTTGAGATCCGGGGTAGCGCACCAGTCCATGTCGTTGTAGTCGTCGTTCTCGCCGCACATGCCCCAGATGAAGGTGTAGTTGCGGGTGGCGCAGGCGGAGTGGATGCTCCACTGCGGGGAGATGACGGCCTGCTCGTTGTGCATCCAGATGTGGCGCGTCTCCTGCGGCTCGCCCATGAAGTGGCAGACCGCGGCGTCCTCCGGAACCTCGAAGTAGAAGTAGACCTCCATGCGGCGGTCGTGGGTGTGGGCCGGCATCGTGTTCCAGGTGCTGCCCGGAGCGAGCTCGGTCATGCCCATCTGGAGCTGGCAGCAAGGCACGACCTCCTTGACGAGGAGGCGGTTGATCGTGCGCTCGTTGGACTCCTCCAGGGAGCCGAGATGCATCACGACGGCGTCCTTCTTGCTGACCTTCTTGACTCCGGTCTCGCGGTGGGCGGTGGCGGAGCAGAAGTAGAAGTGGGCGGGCTTGTCGGCGGAGTCGCTCTTGAAGGTGACGTGGCGGTTGCCGCGGCCGATGTAGAGGGCCTCCTTGTATTCGAGGTGGTATTCCTCGTCGCCCACGACCACGGTCCCGGCGCCGCCGACGTTGATGATGCCGAGTTCACGCCGCTGCGTGAAATAATCGGCGCGGAGGATTTCCGGGGCGCTGAGCAGCAGATCTTCCTTGACGGGGACGGCGCCGCCCGCGATGATGCGGTCGAACATCGAGTAGACCATGTTGATCTCGTCGGGCACCATCACGTTCTCCACGAGGTATTCCTTGCGGATGCGCTCGGTGTCGTAGTGCTTGGCGTCCAGGTTGCTGGAGGCCTGGCGGACTTGGCAGTTGATCTTCATACGGCGCACGGTTTATTCGGGCTGCTTGCCGATGTAGGCGAGGATGCCGCCGTCCACATAGAGGATATGGCCGTTGACGGCATCGGAGGCGTGGGAAGCCAGGAAGACGGCGGGGCCGCCGAGCTCCTCGGGCTCCAGCCAGCGGCCGGCCGGGGTCTTGGCGCAGATGAAACTGTCGAAAGGATGGCGCTTGCCGTCGGGCTGGCGCTCGCGGAGCGGAGCCGTCTGAGGGGTGGCGATGTAGCCGGGGCCGATGCCGTTGCACTGGATGTTGTACATACCGTACTCGGAGCAGATGTTGCGGGTGAGCATCTTCAGACCGCCCTTCGCGGCGGCATAGGCGGACACGGTCTCACGGCCGAGCTCGGACATCATCGAGCAGATGTTGATGATCTTGCCCTCGCGGCGCTCCATCATCTCGGGGAGCACGGCGGAGGAGACGATGAACGGACCCACGAGGTCGATGTCGATGACCTGCTGGAACTCCGCACGCTTCATCTCGTGCATCGGGATGCGCTTGATGATGCCGGCGTTGTTGACGAGGATGTCGATCGGGCCCACCTCGGCGTGGATCTTCTCCACCAGGGCCTTGACGTCGTCTTCTTTGGTCACGTCGCAGACATAGCCCTTGACGTTGGAGATCCCGGCCTCCTTGTAGTTGTTCAGGCCGCGCTCGAGCGCCGCCTCGTTGATATCATTGAAGATGATGGTCTTGATGCCGGCGCCGACAAACGCCTTGGCAATGTTGAAACCGATACCGTAAGACGCGCCGGTGATCCAGGCGTTCTTACCTTCGAGAGAGAAAGGATTTTGTGCCATAATAAAATGAATGTTTATGTTATTGTTATTTCAGTCTTTCCATTTCGAGCGAAGCCCAGATGAAGGGGCCGACGCCCTTGGAGTCGTTGGGACGGATGGGCTCACTGAGGTAGTAGGCGAAGTCGCCCATGCGGTTGGAGGAGCCGCCCAGTCCGCCGACGGAGCAGCACTTCTCGATGCTGATGCGGCCCTGCTCGTCGGTGGAGATGAACTCGCGGACGACATCGCCGTAAAGTTTCTTGGCATAGGGGAGCAGGTCGGCGTCCAGGTAGCCCATCCGGATCCCCTTGAGGTAGGTGAAGCTGAACATCGCGGAGCAGGTGGACTCGAGGTAGTTGCCCTCGCGGCCCGGCTGGTCCAGGACCTGATACCACACGCCGCTCTTCTCGTCAGCCCACTTGGGGAGCTCGGCGCAGATGGTGCGGAGGATGTCGATCAGCTTCTGGCGGGGAGCGTAGTCCTCCGGCAGCCAGTCCAGCACGTCCACCAGGGCCATGCAGTACCAGCCCAGGGCGCGGCCCCAGCAGTGGAAGGACTGCCCGTGGGTGGCGGGATCGCACCAGAACATGCTCTCGGACTCGTCCCAGGCGTGGCGGTAGAGCTTCGTGGCGGGATCATAGGTTTTCTCGGCCGCCACGACGAACTCGTTCACGATGTCGTCGTAGGCCTCGATGCGGGCCTGGCCCTCCAGATAGCGGGAGGCGTATTCTACATAGAAAGGTTCGGCCATGTACACGCCGTCCAGCCAGACCTGGTTGGGATAGACCTGCTTGTGCCAGAAAGCGCCGGCCTGGGTGCGCGGCTGCCCGTCCACCTGGCTCTTCACGAGCTCGATGGCCTTGCGGTATTTCTCGTCGCCGGTCTTGTCGTAGAAATAGAACAGCGACTTGCCCGGGCAGATCAGGTCCGTGGAATATTTCTCCACGGAGTACCCCTTGATGGTGCCGTCCTCGTTCACGATGCCGTCGTACCACTTGTAGACGAAGTCGTAGATGGCGGGATCGCCGTAGGCCTCATACACATCCAGAAAGGAGCGGAGCTCCAGGCCCGGGGTGTAGTTCCACTTGAGGCGGCCGTCGGTATAGTCGAGATAGGTGGCGTCCCCGCAGCGGGACATCTGGGAGTGGACCATCTGCTCAGAGAGCGGTTCGGCTTTCTGGCCGCAGGCGACGAGCGCGGCGAGGCCCAGGAGGGAGGAGAGTATCTTCTTCATGGATTATTCGTTGGTGAAATTCTTGACTTTGTAAGTGTTGACGGCGGCGCCGTTCTTCGGGAAGCACCGGACATTGCGGAAGGTGATGTCCTGGGAATTGCGCAGGTCGATGCCCACGTCGGCCGTCATCGTGCAGTTGGTGATGTTGATGTTCGTGACGGGCATCTCCGGGAGTCCGTTGAAGAACATCGCGCGGGCGGCGCCGTTGCAGTAGACGTCATTGATGTAGATGTCGCGGAAGGCCGGGGTGGTCTCGTCCACCGGCAGGGCCGGCTCGTCCACGATGGGGCTGCCGTCAGCCGCGGCGTCCACGGCCGACTTGCCGCCGTAGAAGAGGTCGAAGAGCACGCCCTCGGCGAGGATGTCCTTCATGTAGATGTGGTCGATGTGGATATTCCTGACCACGCCGCCGCGGCCGCGGGTGCTCTTGAAACGCAGGCCCACGTCGGTGCCGAGGAAGCGGCAGTTGGACACTTTGATGTTCTCCACGCCGCCGCTCATCTCGCTGCCCACGGTGAAGCCGCCGTGGCCGTGATACACGGTGCAGTTGTCCACGATCAGGTTCTTGCACGGGCGGGCGCGCCGGCGTCCGTCGGCGTCCTTGCCGGACTTGATGCAGATGCCGTCGTCGCCGGCGTCGAAGCGCGAATCGACGATCAGCACGTTTTCGCAGCTGTCCACGTCGATGGCGTCGCCGTTCTGCGAATACCACGGGTTGCGGATGAAGACATCCTTGACGATGAGGTTCTTGGTGAGGAGCGGATGGACGTTCCAGCAGGGGGAGTTCTGGAAGGTGACGCCTTCGAGCAGGACGTTCTCGCAGTTGCGGATCTGCACGAGGTTCGGACGCAGGAAACTCTTGATCTGCTCCCACTGGGCGTCGGTCAGGTCGCTCTTCGGGACGTTCATGTTGCTCATTTTCGTGGCCGTGAGGAAGCCCTCGTCGGGATACCAGGTCTTGCCGTCTTCGCTCAGCACGCCGCCGCCGGCGACCAGCCGGGCCCATTCGCCCTCGGCCATCTTGCTCTTCTTGACCATCCGCCAGGCGTCGCCGTTGCCGTCGATCACGCCTTTTCCGGTGATGGAGATGTTCCTGGCGCCGTCGGCGTGGATCGGGGACTCGCAGCGGCGGGTGTCCAGCCCTTCAAAGACGGTCTGGATGATCGGATACAGGTCGCGGTCGGGATCGAAGATGACCACCGCGTTGTCTGTCAGGTGCAGGTCGCAGTTGCTCAGGATCTCGACCGGGCCGGTGAGCCACAGGCCGGCGGGGACGATCAGGTGGCCGCCGCCTTTGTCGGAGAGGTGCTGCATGGCCTTGGCGAAGGCCTCGGTGTTGAGGGTGACGCCGTCTCCCACGGCTCCGAAGTCCGTGAGATCCACGCTATAGTCGGGGATGACCGGGCGGGAGACGCGCGGCATCTTGAACGGAAGGTCCTTGTAGAGGTAGGCGAATTCGTCGCCGCCCTTGGGGGCGCAGGAGGCCAGCAGAAGCATGGCGCCGAATACGATTGGCAGGAAACGGTTACTTCTCATCGATTGGTTAGATTTGGTTCAACCTCAAAGATACGCTTTTTCAGCGAATAAAAAAATTCTGAACCAGAAAGACACGAATTTTACAACGGGGCGTGGAAAATAAGATTATATTTGCGATATGAAGAAAATCGGAATCTGCAGCGACCACGCCGGAGTGGAATACAAGACCCGGCTGATCAGTTATCTGCTCGGCAAGGGCTACGACGTGGTCAATTTCGGAACGGACAGCACGGACAGCTGCGACTACCCCGACTTCGCCCATCCGCTGGCGGCGGCCGTCGAGGCGGGCGAGGTGGACGGCGGGATTGCGCTCTGCGGCACCGGCAACGGGATGGCGCTTGCGCTCAACCACCACCGGGGGATCCGTGCGGGCCTGGCGTGGAACCAGGAGGTGGCCCGCCTGGTCAAGGAACATAACAATGCCAACGTGCTCGTGATGCCCGCCCGCTTCGTCTCCTACCGGATGGCGGTGCTGATGGTGCGTGCCTGGCTCACGGCGGAATTTGCCGGAGGACGGCACCAGAGAAGAATTGACAAGATCGTTCAGCCATAACATCGGGGACTATCCCGAGGGAATTGTCCTGCCGGTGGACAAGCCGTACCGCTGGACCTCGGCGGACGTGATCCGCAAGGTCAAGTACGCGGCCATCCGGCATTTCGGGAAAAAGAACCTCAAGGTCGGCCACGCCGGGACGCTCGATCCCCTCGCGACCGGTATCCTGCTGGTCTGCATCGGACCGGCCACCCGGCGGGCGGAGGAGCTGCAGCGCTCCGCCAAGGAATATATCGCCGGCGTCACCTTCGGCGCCACCACGCCCTCGTATGACCTGGAGAAGGACATCGACCGCGAATGCCCGCTGGACGGCGTGTCCGAAGCGGCGCTCCGTGCGGTCCTGCCCGGCTTTGTCGGGGAACAGGACCAGGTGGCGCCGCTGTTCAGCGCCAAGTCCGTGGACGGCGTGCGGGCCTATGAGACGGCGCGCCGCCTGCTGCGCGAGGCGCAGCGCGCGGGCCGGGCCTTCGATCCCGGCGACATCCTGCAGTCGAGCCGCATCACCATTTATGACCTGGAACTGCTGGACTGGCACGACTGGATCGTCCAGGATTTCACGGACGACGGCCGCGGGCGCATCCGCGTGGCGGACGTGTCCGGCCGGGAGCTGCCGACCGCCAGGATCCGGGTGGCCTGCAGCAAAGGCACCTACATCCGCGCCCTGGCGCGCGACCTGGGCGAAGCCCTCGGTAGCGGGGCCTTCCTGAGCTCGCTGCGCCGCACGCGAAACGGCGGCTTCGGGATCGAAGACGCCTTCAGTCTGGATGAGGTGCTGGGGATGCTGGACTAAATCTGGGGTGCGTTTCTGTGCCAGAGGGAAAACCTGTTGTTTTTAGCAGAAATCTTTATATCTTAGCATCGGAAGGGGAGAGAGTGTATGAGTCCGCCCCATTCTCCCTCCTCAAACCTTCCTAAAAAGCCGGATGCCTTCAATCGCTTTGATTTCCATCGGGATGTCGTCCAGAAAGCCGTCAAAGGACTTGATGCCCGGCATATTCGTTTCAGGACCGAGCACAATCCTGTGACCGCGCTTCCTCAGTACATCCAGGACGGTTCGTTCATAATCTCCTTGGCGCATACCATTGGCGCCTTTCTTCTTGGCGAATTTGTGCTGTGTATGTACAGCACTCACGCCGCCCGACTGCTCACCGTGTTTCGCTTTCCGTTCAACACTTCTCCAGCTCAGCTCACTCCTGCTCAGGCTGGCGAGAATCAAAGACGAAGATAGTTTTTCTTGTCAATATTTCAAAGAGCGAAGTTATCAAAGCCGATCCCTGTCCAACGGATCAGGTCCACCGTGCGTAAGGGTCCTGCAGGTAGGACGATACGCACGGTCAGCTGCGTTTTTCCATCTCAACCACCTCCTTCTTCACGAAGACCATCTTGCCACCCTGCCTGCGGTAGTGGTATCGGACGCTGTCCACGAGTTCATCACCCCGGATGGTGTATTCGAAGAAGGTGCTGTCCGTAAGGGCGAAGGTGCCGTTCTGCTGTCGCCGGTATTTGAGCCGGGTTCCGCCGATCAGCGCGCCCCAGTATTGATTCTGGACGATGGCCTTTTCAGAAGCCTTGAAATCTGTCAGGTCGCTGATGTCCCAGAACGGGGCATCCTCCCGCTCCGTCCCGTCCGGTTCATAGACGGTGTAGGCCGTCATGCCGCGCGGTCCTTCCAGGGGGCAGGTGATCAGCAGCTCCTCGACCCCGTCGAAGTCCACGTCGGCAAAGGAAAAGGGCTCTTTGTCATACAGCATCCGTCCTTGTGGCTTGGGCTTGTAGTGCAGCCGGATGTCCGTCCCTTCGGTCGGAAAGTCGAACATCTGCGGATCGAACGAATAGGACATGACGGAGAAGGAGGTGTCCCCCTTTGTAAAGTGCAGTTCCGCCTGCTCGGTGCCGGGCTGCCAGTCGATGGTGACGGTATAGCCGTTGACAGGCTGGGAGTAACGGAAATGCACCAGCCCGTCATCATTCGCTTCGGGTTCCCGCTTTGCCGGAGCGATCATGGCATTCCGGTCCTCCTCCGGCGCCTCGTATTGCGACAGATCCAGGTATTCCGGGGAGTTGCGGAGCTCCTGCAGGACCTTGTCCATATGTTCAGACGTCCGCTGCTCCCCGGTCTTGCAGCCGGGCAGGAGCAGGATCACAGCCGCCAATACCAGGTATCGTTTCATCTTCTTCATACGCTACAGCTCCCGGATGTTCCTGAACAGATTCCAGCCTTCGGCTTCCCGGTATTTGGTGGCACAGCCTTTCGGCACATAGAGGATGCACCGGGTCTTGTCCACGCCGTAGAAGTCCCACATCGGATCTTCTTCTCCATCCACCATGGCTTCCGAGATGCTCGGGAGCTCCTGGGCCCGGACGGTGATGGATTCCAGCCGGGTGCAATTGCAGAAAGTCATTCCCTCCAGGGAAGACAGGGAGGCAGGCAGATCGACGCGCTTCAATTTCGGGCAGTCGTCAAAAGTACGCCATTGCAGGGAAGTGACAGCGCCCCGGATGGTCACCGAGGTCAGGGCCTGGCTCCAGAGGAAGGCGCCAACACCGATTTCGTTCACGCTGGCCGGAACTGTGATCTCCGTGAGGTACTTGTTGCACTGGAAGGCCCGCTCGTCGATGACGCGGACGGACGATGGGATGGAGAAATGCGGGGCCTTCCTGTCGCGGGGATAGTAGTAGAGGGTGTCCCGCGCCGCGGAATAGCTGATGTCCCAGGACGGATCGTACCAGTAAGGGCTTCCCGGCGCAATCCCGGTGATCCGGGAAACGGAATCCTCGTATGCCTCCTGCAGGGCTTTCTCCGCCGTCTGCTTGAGCGCTTCCCCTTCCGGGGAAAGGGCTCCCCGCAGGGCGGCCAGCGCATGCCGGTACCGCTCCTGCACAAGGTACATCCGGGCCAGCGTCTCGCGGGCCTCCTGCGCTTCGTCCGCATTCCCGTGCTCCTCGATCCAGCGGTACTCGTCCTCGGATTCCGCGATGCGTCCGAGTTTGTCGGAGTAATTCGCCTTGGCGAAGTGGAAGCGCATCGCCAGCGCGCCCGTGTCGCCGGGCGGCAGCAGGGTCAGTGCCGTCAGGGCGTCCTGCAGTGCCTTCTCCCACTGCTCTCCGGCGGCGTAGAGGGTCAGCCGCTCCGCAAATGCCTCCGGGCTGGGCTCCCGGGCGACCCGCGCCTCCGCCAGTGCCAGCAGCGAATCCAGCTGCTCCTGGGTGGTGATGATCCGGCTGTCCGGTTCCTCCTCCGGCGCCGGACCGGCGGTCCTGTGAGTGCCGCAGGCATAAAGCGCCGGCAACAACAAAAAGTACAATAGAAAACGTCTCATATCAAATACTATATACATCTTTCCAGGTCATTTCTTTCTTGCTGTATTTGCCAATAATCCGGCAGATTACAATAATCAGATATGCCGTTATCGGCAGAACGGCCCATTGCGTGAGGCGCCAGGCCAGGGTATTCCCGCGCATTGCGGGCAGGCTGATGGCTATGTGGATGAACAGGATCGCGGCGGAGATCCAGCAGATGATCCGGAACCATTTCCTGCTCCCCAGCCATTGTCCGGCTTTGGAGAACGAAAACTCCGCTGCAAAATAGATAACCAGGATGGTCACGAATGGCAGGACACCCAGGGTAACAGAAGCTAGGAATGCTCCAAGGTCATCCACTGGAGCCGGCATCTCAACAATTCCCAATCGCCCACTGACCAAATTCAGCGAGCAGAATACCAATGTCGATAACAGAAGTGCAATACCGGATTTGATACCCTCCGGATCCCGTCTCTCATACAGATAATCCCAGGGAAGGATGAAACCGAGCAGGATGAGTCCCCACCATTGGTAGAAGATGTTGATCCCGCTGTTGGTGATAGCATAGGAACCGTAGTAGTAAGATATGCACATCAATACTCCGGCAATGCGGAGAATCCAGCTTTTGGGTTTGCCGACCTTCCAACGGATCAGCATTCCCAACCAGAGACACATAACGGGAGTGACCAGTCCATTCAGCAATCGAATACCGCGGACGGGAACCATCCCGTCAGGCGAAAAGAAATGTACCAATATGGCCAGTACACATGCACCTCCGGCCAGCACATAGGAGGTGCTCTTGAATGTATTCTTGTCCATAAGCATCGCTACTGCACCCAAAAAGGTTGTTCCCCGTTCATCTTCAGCGCGAGGCAGGTGCCGCGGGCGACGGCCTTGAGCGGATCCTCCGCGACCTGGAAGCGGATGTGCACGCGGTCGGTGAAGCGCTGGGCCAGGCCGCGCAGCAGGGCACCTCCGCCGGCGAGCCAGATGCCGTTGCGGACGATGTTGGAGTAAAGCTCCGGCGGCGTGCGCTGCAGCACCTTGATGATCTCTCCCTCGATCTTGGAGATGGTCTTGTCCAGGCAGGCGGAGATCTCCCGGTAGGAGATGGATGCCGTCACGGGATGCGCCGTGGCCACGTTTTTCCCTTCGACGAGATAGTCCTGCGGCACTTCCTCCTCCGGCAGTTCCGGCAGGACGGCGCCGATGGCGAACTTGATCTGCTCGGCCGTGGTCCGGCCGATGCTGATGTTGTGCTGCTGCGCCAGGAAGTCGATGATGTCCGTGGTCAGCTCGTTGCCGGCCACGTGGATGCTCGCCGACTCGACGATGCCGCCCAGCGAGATAACGGCGATCTCGGTCGTGCCGCCGCCGATGTCCACGATCATGTTGCCCATCGGGGCGGTGACATCCAGCCCGATGCCCAGGGCCGAGGCCATCGGTTCATAGATCATGTCGAGGTCGTGCGCCCCGGCGTGCGAGGCGGAGTCCCGGATGGAACGCATATCCACCTGGGTGGCGCCGCCCGGCACGCCGATGACGATGCGCAGGCGCTTGGTGAAGAGCATCCGGCGGTCTCCGGTCGCCTTCTTGATGAAGCCGGTGAGCATCTTCTCGGCGGCATCGTAGTCCGCGATGACGCCGTTCATCAGCGGGCGGATGGTGTTGATGCGCGGGTTGGTGTGCTCCTCCATCAGCTGCGCCTCCTTCCCGATGGCGACGAGCTTGCCGGTCTTGGTCTCGACCGCGATGATGCTGGGCTCGTCAAGGACGACCTGGTCGTCCTTGAGGATCACGGTGTTGGCCGTGCCCAAATCAATGGCCAACTCTTGGGAGAAAAATGACATAGGCTTCAAGAGAGTTTCTGCCCCTGCAGCCAGGGGCTGTCCTGTGACGGATCACAAAGCTGCTCCGTGACGGCCTCGAGGTCATGCTGCCCGTCTTCGCGGAGAAGCACCTCGCAGGCCTGCCCGAGCTGGTCGGCGGCCTTCTCCAGGCAGGCCAGACACCGCTGAAGCCCGGCCTGGAAATCGGCGAAGGACGCCGGCTCGGCGCAGAGGGTGAAGGTCACCGATTCGCCGTTGGCCCAAACGCGTACCGGCGAATCCAGGGCATTGACGCGGTTCATCGCGCAGGCCAGGATCCACGGGTTCTCCTGGAACTCATAGGTCTGAGTCGGGACCAGTTTCCGGAAATGGACTTCCGGAAGCCGCTCCGTAAATACTTCATATTCTTCGCCTTCGCTGTAGATGCCGTAAATGTTCAGGTCCTTGACATAAGGGCGCAGGCCCTTCTGCTGCAGGGCGATGCCGATGTCGTGGGCGGAGAGGTTTTCGCTCATAATAATCTGTACTCTATTTTGCCGGGAAGAAGATCTGCCAGACAGCAGCCATGAAATCACTGTCCTGCCAGTCGGCGGTATGGTCTTCTCCCGTGAAGATGTTTATCGGGATTGAGATCAAAAGCCAGAAGAGTCTGACCGGGATGACTAAGGCGCAGGCACAGATGGCCAGCACGAACTTGATCACGTACCAGGCGAGAATCAGCGGCAGGGCGAAAACGGCCAGGCAACCGTCGTTGTTGCTTCCATAGTATCCCATTGCTTTACTTATTTTTACGATGATTCTCCAGAGCGATAATCAGAGCGTAAACGAGGCCTCCCAGAAGACCTCCGACGAATGTGACTAATAATGCTTCCATATTCTTTCGTGTTTTGTTATACTGTTTCTACCTTGTTAGTGTCAGAAATCAGAAAAGATAACCCGGTCAGGCTATCTTTTCTTTCTCTTTTTTGAAAATAATGGTAAGAGCTTTACTCAATCTCTTCCAGACTCCATTCCGCTGAGCATTCCTGTCCGTTGATGACGCACGTCAGCCGGATATGATCATACCTGCCGGAAATGTCCGATGCCAGGATGGTCTTCCAGGTAATATCCTGTGGCAGAGCGTTGAACGATGAGCACTGGACCTCCGAGGCGCCGGTCTCAACAAAGTTCTTGACATCATCATAGACCTGGTCAGCCTTCTGCTTCTCCTGCTGATAAACCTGATACTCGACGGTCCCGTCCCGCTGTGTCGATTGGGAGAAACCCGTAGAATTCGAGTTGACATATCCTCTCGTCGATGCAGAAGCGGCACTTCGTGTTGAGGATGCTGCCCCGGCAGCGCCGACAGCCCCTGCACGGCTCCCGGCATTATTCCCGGTAAGGGCAGCGCCGATTGCGGAAGCAACCGTATTGCTGCCTGACACGGCATTTGCTGTGCCATAGAAGCTTGTCCCCGTAAAACTACCTGACGAAGCAGTTGTCTCTTGCGTTGCTGCCCGTCGGGCTGTATTCCTGGCGGAAGAATAGGCATCCCGGGCCGTCTTGGTGCCGGAGGCCTGATACAACTGTACGGCACTCTCTTCCGTGATGACCATATTGTTCGAGGGCTTCTCCTTGTTGATGAATTCAACGCGGATGTCACTGATGCTGCACGGAAGACTCCTTTCCGTATTGTTCAGGATCATCAAAGAGAATTGCATCGTGTGATATGTCTTTACCTTGCGTTTGGTGTCGGCGGCAATCTGCTTTTTCTTCTCTAAAAATACTTTTACGTCTTTCTCGACTTCGTAGTCGTTGGAGAAGACTTTTGCCGACACGCCGAACACGCCGTCTGACGGGACGAGTTCTTTGTAGCTGCTCCGCTGCACGTCGAGCCCGTCCCGAATGACGCAGGTCCCGGCTAAAATACCGTTGTGGTAATTCTCCTCGGCGCGCAGTGCCCCCTTCTGGGCGTAGTACCTGCCCTCTCCGTCCAGTACCCCGTTCACGTAGTTTTGCGTGGAGGCTACGACTCCGCCCGGAAAGTAAGCCACGGCCGGGCCATTCAGTTTGTTCTCTTTGAATGAGTATTTGGAGACAAGCTCATGGTTCTCGTCATAATTGTACACCAGGCCGGAGAACAATTCCCCATGCATTTCGCCATCGTAAGAGATGAGCCCTTCTTCCGTATAGGTGACAAACTTGCCATCCTGTTCATCATCCTTGAATTCCACTATCCCTTGAGGTTTGCCATCTTCGTAGAAAAACTGGAAGAGCCCGTTCCGTTTGTCGTTTCGCAGAACACCGGATTCTTTCAGCTGGCCGTTTTCGTAATAGAAGTTCACTTCACCGTTGCCGACACCGTTCACCACATAAGTGGATCTCTGCAACTTCCCGTTTTCATAATAATTCTCCAGCAGTCCGTTGTACTGCCCGTTCTGCATCGTCCCTGTCTGCCTAATCTTGCCGTTCTCGTAGTAGTGCGTCAACTCGCCGACGTAAACGGACTTGTTCGCATCAATCGGATCGATCGTCTCGAACTGCCCTTCGGACACCAATTGTTTCGTCAGCCAATTGAAGCAACGGAAACGCTTGGGATAGACCGGATTCTCCGGTGTCATCGTAATGATGCCGTAAGTTGCGAAGGAACTGATCTCGACCCCGTTCCAGTTTTTGTCATAGTAGAGCGTGTCAACCTGTGATTGTGCGAAAGCGGTGCCTGTGACCACCAAAAGCGCTAAAACCAATAGTGTCTTTCTCATTTTATTATCAGTTTGTTATACATCTTTTTCCGTCTGGGACTCTTGCTCCCCGGCATTTTGTTTATGTCGGATTTTGCAAAACAAAACCACACAAATTTCGTTAGTTGTATTCGGACCAGAAAAAAAGAAAGGCGGGAATATTATCTATTCTTTCTCTGTTTATCCCGGTGTCGAAACAGACATAAACGAATCGAATAGCAGTTTATGAAAATGACACTGACGATAACGGAAATGCAAGCGGCGCTCGCTGCCCTGGACGACTATTTTGGGATTCAAGGGAATCTTCTTCCGGAGAAGTATCGGAATGCCCCGGCGGAAACAATGACGATTAACTTTGATTGGGATGCCGATGCATTGCAGGTCGCATTCAATACCATCTGCGACCGGGAGCGGCATTCTCATCTATTTCGATCACTTTGCCTGCTTGTTGATTGTCTTTTGACGAGCCCTGCACTGAAGGAGGTATTAAGTTCAGATGAACTGTTCTCCCAGATGCGACAGCGGGAATATCTGCGTCTCTATCAGCTTGCCCGGAGCACTCGGGACGATGAGGTACTGACCCTTCGGAACAATAGCCGGAGCATCCGTCTCAACAACTACTCCAACTGGTTTGTACATGAACTGTTGGATCCTTTCCTGAAGGAGAAACTGGCTGGCCTGGAAGATCTGGAATCGGCTCTGAGGGAACTCGACACACCGAAACCGGCCCGGAAGGGACGCCGGCCGGATGATCCCCGTGTCGCCATCCTGTTGTGGGGCAGTTATGAGATGATTACGGATGCGATCGCCTTTTCCTCTCCGATGCCGAATAACTTGTGCAATTTCTTGATCACACTCCTCCAGCTTGCGCAAGTACTTCCGACCTCCCCGGTCATCGATGCTTTCTGGATCCGGGCGCAACTTCGCTACGTCCGCTCGCGTCCGGTCAAGCCCCGTTTTCCTATCAAGGACTAATCAAGCAAGATGAACGGTGCCCAATAAACCGGATCGCTGAAATCTTTGCTCCGGATCAGGTCCTGGCGGGCCTGGGCGAAGGCTTCATACTTGCTTTTCCCTTTGTAGAGGTGTGTGTAGAACTGCTGCATAAAGAATGAAGTTGCTTGGTCGTTTACGCTCCAAAGGGTGAGCAGAAGGGTCTTGGCTCCGGCCTTTTTGAAGGCGCTCTGCAGGCCGATTACGCCGTTCTGGGAGACACGCCCCAGGGCCGTGTTGCAGGCGCCGACAACGACCAGCTCGCAGCAGTGCATATCCAGCTTGGCAATCTCCTCCGCATAGAGGAGTCCGTCATTCATCTTGTAGGGCATTGTTTCGCCCTGAAGGGTATGCGCAGCACCGGAAAAAAGCAGTCCGCAGCTCTTATATACGATTTCTTCCTCTGTCAGCCCGATGGTCTGATTGCGCGGGGGAATACGGGTTTGGAACGAATGTGTCGAGAGGTGTATGGCATAAGGGTGATCCCGTCTCGTATCCTGTTTGAAGCGTTCTTCCAAGGCCTCGGGTCCCGTATTGACAACAGAAGCGGCTCGTTGCAGGTGATAGATGAATTTGATCTCGCCCCGACTGTTGGTCAGGGTGGAGAACCCGGCCCGGGTGCCATCTTCAGCCGTTCCGAAATCAGCATCAGCCACGCTCCATCCTTTGATGTCCTTGAAGAGTTCGTGCCTGGGGCCTTCGTGAAGGAACCAGCATTGCTCGTTCATCAGGGTCGGATCGGCCCAATAGTTCATCCCGCCATAGAGAACGACAGGCATATACCGGGGTGTGAGCGGTTCGTCATTGACCGGTTTGGAAATGTCTGATAATCTGTAAAATGTGTAGCGCTCAAAACAGCGATGCCCCAGGTCGTCCGTAAGCGCCGCCAGGTTGATGAAGTGCAACTGTCCGGCAGGGGAGAAGTAGATCTTGTCGCCCTTTCTCAGATACTGGGCCAGGGGAGCCAGAATGAGCCGGTAAGCCTGCCGGGAATTCCGGTCATCATACAGGGACGCGCGTTTGGAAAGCTCATCGATATCGGGACCATTCCCCAGTCGGACCTGCGTCCGGGATGTTTCCCCGCCGCGCTGGATGAAAGCCGTGTAACAGCCATCGGAATACTTGAACTCAATGGCGACTTCATTCTTCCGAAACTGGGCCAGCGCCAGGGTCGGAAGGAGCAGGAGAACCGTTATGAGCCCAAGACGCTTCATATCAGAATGTAGCCTGCAAAGTCCGGGCCTCTTCAGCAAAGGCGCCGCTGTCTGCAGCGATTTCCTTCAATGCATGTTTCGCCTTGAAATAGCGCCCCTGACGCATCGCGCACACGGCGGAAAGGAAATCCAACTCCTGCTGGTCCGTCTCCAGTTGGATTCTGTATTCCGGATCATCAGAGCTGGGATGGGCCATCTCTTCTGCCAGGATCTCCCGCGCTTCATCGATCTTGATCAGGGCTTCTTTGATCTGCCGTTCCTGCATCAAGGCCGTGATCTCGGAGCCGCCCATCTGCCCGGCAACCGGATCAAAAGCATACCCGGCCACGCGGGTATTATAGCTAAACCTCCAGCCTCCGACCAAGAGGATGGCGAGGCAGGCAGCGAAGCTATAGACAAATGTCCTCCTGCGACGCTGTCTCCGGCGGTCCCGGGCTTCAATGCGCTGCAGGAATTCTTTGGCGCCTTTCTCTCGAATGGCGCTTTCGAGCATTTCATCCAGATTATAACGGGCTTTATTCATATTCGTAACCAAGATCCTTGAATTGTTTGCGGACAAATCCTTTCAGTTTCTGCATACAGCGGAACCGCTGTGTCCCCACAGAGTCGGCGTTGGCATAATGCATAATTTCAGCCACTTCCTGGTGACTCTTCTTTTCGAAGCAGACGAGGTTCAGCAACTGAGCGCAAGGCTGCTGCATCTGGCTTACGCTGTTTCGGATGATGGAGAGCATCGCCTCTTTCTCCTCATCATATTCGCTCTCCGCTCCTTTGAAGTTGAGGATTGCATCCTCGTCATACTCCAGTGGCAGTTGCCGCTTTCGGCGCTTGTTGAAAAGGAGATAGCGGCCAATCTGGATCAAGTAGGAGCCAAACGTCTCGTCCCGGGATGTCCAGCCAGTCAGGCGCCCGGTGCGGATATTGTTAAACAGGGCTGTGCAGGCGTCCTGATACAGATCCGTGACCTCGGAGGTCCCAACGCCCTGGTTCGCGCGGAAATATCGGATGAATGGGAGCTTGAATTGCTCATACACCCGTTCAAAGGCGGACAAATCCCCCTCCGCAATCCGTTTGATCCACTCGTCAATCATCTGAATACAGGTTTTCGTTGCAGCTGTGCGGGGCACGCCAGTACGGCCGTCTGATACTTCCGGGGAGGCAAGGGGAGGGTTTGGTAAACGCCTTGTACGGCGCTGATCAATGCCTCGGGACTCATCCCGGGCTGGAGCGTCTGGCAAATGGCATAGGTCAGGCGGCCGTAGCGGATACCATTCACCGTGACTTCAAAGTTGGTCTGGAACTCCTTGCATGCGCTGAGGGTAATCCACGTGTCGGGCGTAGAAACGGGCTGGGCAGAGCGTCCGGTAAGCGGAAGCTTAAACGCGTCGAAGGTACCTCGTATGGGAGTCCCTTCGACCTCCTCCGTGCGCTGGATGTCGCCGCTGTGGCAGGCATCCGCGACGAGCAGCACACGGCCTTGCCGGCCGACGGCCCGCTGGATAACTGCCAGATGGAGGTTGAGCTGATCGTCAGTCAGGTGGTGCTCGCCCCGGTAGCCGTTCCAGCCGTATGCGATGGCCGCATCATAGGGGACAAGGGCCTCGTCAAAATGGTTTCTGGGGTCACGCAAGGCCTCGTCTCCGTCCACGTCCGTGATCTGCTGCCCGTGGCAACTGAAATGGATATAAATCACATCTCCGGGATGCGCAGCCTGCTCGAGATGCCGGAGGGCGGCGATGATCCCGTCATGGGTGGCGTCGGCATCCTCCAGAATGGTGGTCTCGGCCATGCTGAATCCGTTCCTGGCTAGCATCTCCAGCAGGATGGCCTTGTCGTTGTGCCCGGCCAGGCTATTCCATCCGGACGGGGCAGGGTAGTCGCCGATGAGCACGAGCAGCGCCCGCTTCGTGGCGGCCGAAACGGACAGGCAAAGCATCAGCGCCAGCGATATGACCAGCCATCGTTTCATTTCGATTCTTCCCTCCAGTTTTTCCCTGCTTCTTTTTCGGCCATTCCTGCCGCCTTGTCATCGTAGTAATCCAGCGAAACGAGGTGCTCGTGGCCGAGAGAATTCTCCCATACAGTCAAGGTGACACAACCGAGATAGGTTTCATTAAGTTGCTCCTGGCTATTGAAGAACCGATAGATGACCGATACTTTCGGGTAGGTCAGGTAACGGGTGATGCGCCCTCTTTTGTCGGGCATGTCGATGAGTCCTGCTCCCCGCTGGTTCAGTTCCCATTTGATGAAGGGGGTCTTGGCCTTCTCGTCCGCCGCCAGACGGTCGCCCTGCTCGACGGCTTCGTCCAGGTCAATGAAGTCCCGGAAGATGACGTCCATCCTGAACACGGTCTGGGTCTTCGCACTTGCCTCCAGATGGACGACGGCAGGATAGCCGTCCTGCTCTCCGAGGAGGAAAACCTCCCGGTGGGTGCCGTAGAAGAGATCGTCTTCTTTGTCCTGGGTCTTGACTACCTTGAAGCCTTGTTTCTTGAGTTGAGTCGTCGTTTTCTGGACGTTCTCGCCGAGGGGAACGTTTCTATATCGTGCGGTGTTTTGGGCCACTATTGTAAGAGGCACAAAACATAAAACGGATAATAAATAGAAATGAATTAATGCGCCCCTCTTATGCATTTTTTACGGCGTGGGTATTATGAATATTAGTCAATTCTGAGAGACATAACTGTATTCTATAAATACAAGGGAACGATATCTATATCCCATTGATTGTTGATGATCTTTGGTGTAGCCAAAAAACACTCAATACCTTTACTATATGCGATAGATAGAAGGGTCTGGCGGTCTTTCAATGAAACGCGATATCCGATGAACAATGCTTGAATAGAATTGCCTGTCATCTTTAGTAAATATCCATTCTTATGCTCTTTTATTGATACATGTTGTGGAGTAACATCTCCTAGTATCATTCTCCACTCGTTTTCTTCCTCCCAAATATTAGAGTCTTTCTCTAAATGAATGCAGTGGAATAGCCGATCAAGGAGCAGGCGATCAAATCCAACATTTTTAACGACATCTTGAATAGAGAATTCACATTCATTAATCCTAAGTCGTAAGGTAAAATCATCGAGGTTTAGTGGCGCATGTAGGTATTTTACAGGAATTAAATGAATTGGATAGTATTCTTTCTTTGACAGGGCTGAGCTATCAAATTGTAGCACGAATCCATTAAAGTTTCCGGCATAAAATGACCACATCCTTCCATTTTTAGCGTCATCGTCTTCAATGAAAGAGACAATCCCGTGCGTGTTTAATAATCCGCTCTTTTTATCATCCCATTTAATGGCTTCTCGAAAACCATTGAATGGCTCGATTAGTTTGTCGGATGTGTCGAATGCATCGTTAAATGAAAACGGTTTTGCAAAAAAAAGCTGATCGTTAAAAAACGCTTCGATGTGATAATCTCTCAGCGGGTAGTACTTAAAAAGTCTCTTTTTAATGGTTCGACCACTTTGATCAAAATCAATATAATCCATTTACCAGAGAATGCTTGTTGAATTTATAAACATTTAATTATTAATTTATTAAGAGCATATTAGAAAATTTCGGTGCCTTAAATAGACCTGTCGAATGACATTGAATATAATCTGAAAAGAGTAACCATGTTCTTACATAAATCGATAGAACAATCTTAACTACAATCATAAAGTCATATCTGTTTGTGGATCGAAACAGATATGACCAACTAATTTCCTTCTTAGAGTGTACTTGATTAAAGAATATCGCTCATCGTATTATTGTATTCCTTGATTGATTTCTCGGCAGCGGCATAATCTCGATATGTGATCTCAATATAGCCGTAACTATCTGTGTCTTTGGTAATCTTGTGATCTGGAGCCGCTGAAATGCGAATTTCACCAATGGCTTTATTATCGGTTTTCCGATGAATAATATACTTAAGAGCCAGCATTTCTTTATAGGAATCCCAGTCATCGCTATAAACATAGTATCCGTCATCTGAAATCGCTTGCCCAGTGGATGCATAACTAGATAAGTGCCCATCCTTAATATAACCGAGCTCATTTTGTGGCTCCTCTAAATGGCCACCGTATTTTTCTTCAAAAACCATAACAAAATACTTTAACTCATCTTTCAGTTTGGTAACACGTATCCAAGTAATCGTTTCAAAAACCGTTTTTGTTTTTATTGAACAATGCAGAAACATTTTACAACGATATGTGCTTAATGGTACATCTTTAAGAAAATACCGATGGTACAAATTCTTGTTTGAATGACTAATCAAATAAGAAGAAGTCGGATGGCCGTTAAGGTTAGATTGGAACTCTTTTTGTGTTTGGCCAAAAGTGGCTCCATTAAAAATAATATGCTCTTGTGCGTATGACAAAGAGAAGTACAATGATGATATTACGACAATCATTAAAAATCTTTTCATGCCCGGTGTATTAATCTCATTTACAAACATTAATGATGTATTTAGTGCATTTTGATAATTACTGCAAATTGCAATAGTAACGTCCCCCAGACCAATCTACATAATAGTTGTATTTTGCATATTTAGATTTTGTATTTTGATAGTCTGGGTTTTTTACTACGGCCAAATATGTTCCTAAAGCATGAGGCAATTCGGCGCGGTAGAAAAGAACCCCTCCAATCACACGTACATATAGCCTAAACTTGCTTCCGCTCCAATTACCCATATATTCTTGATACCCTGTTATTTCTCCAAGATATTGCCAATCGTTTTGCGCAGATATAATTGAAGTCCGTTCAGATATAAAGAGAGACTGCTCCTCACAAGAGATCGTTGGTGTGGATAATGCAAGAAGAAGACTAAGTAAAAAGACGCTCATAATAGTAAATTGTGGTCATCCTGCTCCCCAGATGTGCTTAACAATAAAGAAAGTGTGGAGCACAATCCGCATATCTCAACAGAGATGCCAAGATGTTCCACACTCATATAATGTCATACCCTACTCTTGATTGTAATAGCAACAAAATGTCCATTAAGATCATCAGAGTTGCATTATGTCCTTCCCTCTACCTGAGTCATCTCTATACAAGATAAATGCAAATACACTTTCAAAAAAACGCCGTGCCCTTTGGGCATGGCACAAATATAGCAAAATGTTCTGCAAAAAACCAAGAAAATAATGTTTCGATTTCTTTCGGTTCTTTTCCATAGCTGCTATTCAATTGAAAAGAAATAGCCAAAACCGGGTCTGCAAAACGCAGATCCGGTTTCCCTCCCACCCATTAGACTACTGCTCAACTCATCAGTCCTTTTTTGTCTCTTGATAGAGCGCCCTCGTGCAACTGTTGGCTACTTGAGAGACATATTGTGTGCTCTCATTACGCTCGAATCAGCACACGTGGAGACCAATCTGGAGCAGTAGTCAAAAGAAAAGTAAAATCTTTTTCATATTGAAATCGTTTTTACTGTAAAGGCCGTTTTACTCAAAACGGTCATCTTCTTTTCAGCACCCAAAGAGTGCCGTAGATTCCACTGCAAAAATCATCCCATCCTCTACTACCGCCTCGCTCCCTCCAGATCCTTCCGTCCTATTGTCATCACCAGATTCCTGGCGCCTTCCTTCTCATAGAAGTACACCCGCATCACCGACTCCGGGAGATATCCACCCAATCGGGCGCTGGCTATCCATAAACGCTGGATTTCTCTTCCGCTGGCCCACTCGGATGCGCCGTCATAGATGCGATCATGGAGGTGAAAAAAACGGAGCCGTATCGTCTTGGATACGGCTCCTTCTCCTTTTTTAAGTGCAAGGTCGTGGGACTTAGCCACTCGTGGCACTGAATTGTACCGCAAATATATACAGATTTTGTTATTAACGAAACATTCTCTATATTTGCATTAGCTTTTAAAGAAAGTTAGAGGGTACTACGGTGCACCTCCTTGCAGGGACCCTCAAAAGGGCATCTGTATTTTACTCAAGCGATTCTACGGATTCGCTGATCTGAGGGCTGGCGAACGAATCGTCAGCCCTCAGTAAATAATACTCTGATGTTTTCTCCATCGAAGAGCCATACGCAGGACACTTGTGCCCCGTTTTGTATTTGACCCCGTATCTGCTGCGTCATATATCCATCGGTTAGATTGCAATGCCGGATGATAACCCTATCGGATTGAGCCATTCCGTTGTGGATCATATTCCGAAATGCTCTTTTGGGCTGGTCCGTCGTGTAGGATTCGTATTCGACAAAGTCATCATCTACAAGCAGGTCAGGACATTTGCGATAATACTTGGTCCCATCAAATCGCCAAACACCACTTGGTATAGCGGGTCTTTATAATGAACTGCGTGTAGTATTTTTACCTCATGTCCGATCTCGGCTAAGCATTGGGCGATAGCGAGAAGATCATCATAGTCCGAACTGGAATTGTCAAGTCCCAGCATCAACCAAATCTTTCCTCCACGCGGATATTCTTTAGACAAAACGAACAGTTCACTGCTATTCTCCATAGTATGGTTTTTTTAAAAGGCAACGCCGCCGGAGGGCGGGCTCCCTGGTCCTTGTCCAGAGGGGAGTGCCAGATTCCTATCCAGGGACCGGGAGGCCTCTCTCATGGCGCCGTAGCTCCGGCGGAGCGTTGCCGACTTGCAATCGTGGAGCCCCCGAAAACGCACAATGCGAGCCAGGCACGATATAACCTAACTCGCATTGTGGACTCGAAGTACCACGGTGTTCAGACTTGTGGCGTCCCGAGGGACAGGGGCAAAGATACGAAAAGAATTTGGATTCCGAACGGATGGTTTCTATCTATTCTTACCCGTCCAACACGCCATGCTCCGCCAACACATCGTCTTCTTCACCGGCGCCGGAGTCAGCGCCGAGAGCGGCATCCCGACTTTCCTGATTATAGAATGAAATCCGAAATCAAGGTCACATGGACATTGGATAGATGAAAAAGAAGCGGAGCCGTATCGTTTTGGATACGGCTCCTTCTCTTTTTTGAAGTGCAAGGTCGTTGGGCTTAGCCACTCATGACACTGATACAAATGCAGTTAGGCATTTACAATGCGGCGATCTCTTCTTCTGGCAGTCCGGTGGCCTGTGCGATGGTTTCGACGGGGACGCCCAGTTGCTTCAGACTCTTTGCGTTCTTGGTTCTTTCTTCCTCGCGTCCTTCTTCGCGTCCTTCCCGATGTCCCCGCTCATACCCCCGGAGCTCCCGGGTGTAGAGGATGTTCTTTCTGTCCATTTCCGTTGTCATGATGTCCTCCTTGTATTCTTGTTGTGTCTTTTCATTCAGGGCGGCGATCTCACACGCCGCAAAAAGCAGGCCGAAAACCTGTTCCGACAGTTCCGCCGGGCGCTCTTCCAGCCAGCGCATGCGCGTCAGCGCATAGGACAGCTTCTCCACGAAACTGTCCTCCGGATGCGGCCTGGTTCGGTGGTAGTTGGCCATCTCCAGGAAGATGAAGTTGATCCGGTCGGTCATCAGCTCGCCGCTCGTCTGCTCGCGCAGGTCGTAGCGGTACAGGATCCTGTCGGAGTCGGGGTGCAGTGAGAAGTTGAGGAAGCTGACCACATAGACCGGCGGGAAGATGTACTGCTCGTCGTGCGACCGGCGGGGCATGCCCTTCTTTTGCGCCAGGACCTGCTCCTGGATGGGGAAGGTCGAATAGAACAACGCCCTGTCGTGGAAATGGACCTGCTCCTCCATCTGCATTTCCACGACGAAGCGGGCCCCGAGGTCGTCGATGCATTCGACGTCGAAGACCGTGTCGTGACCGTCCGCGAAGGGGTTCTTCTTTCGTTTTTTCCTGTCATAGCGGATGTCCGCGATCTGGCGTTCCGGGATGAGTTCGCGGAGAATGCCGAGCAGGGCCTCCTTGTTGGCTTCGGCGCCGAGAATCTTCTTGAACCACTTGTCCATCAGGATGTTGACATAGCGGTGGATGGCTGGCGCGGAGATGTCGTCCAGCCGGTGGTCCTCCAACACCTGCGGGGTGTCGTCTTCAAGAGGTCTTTGATAGTAGTTCATTGTTTTTGAATGGGTTACAGGTTTCTCCTCCCACCGTCCCGGGCCCGTAAACGCACAAAGCGAGCCAGGCACGATATAACCTAACTCGCTTTGTGGACTCGAAGTACCACGGTGTTCAGACTTGTGGTGTCCCGGGGGACAACTACAAATATATAAAATGTTTTTTATTTACAGGTGGGGTATTGCGAAAAGAATGGCGTGCCGCGCCCCGCTGGGCTGGTGTGCGGGGAAGAACTGCCGTTGGACAGGATGCTGCCTGAATCCTGTCCAACGTGAGTAATCGTCGGGGGAGGGAGATTCGCCGATCAAGTCGGCGAATGACGGCTGTGGTCGGCGAATGACCTACCCCAGCCGCTCTTTCATGTAGCGCATGCGGCGGAGGCCTTCTTCCTTGCCGATGAAGCGGAGGATGTCGGCGATGCCCAGGCCGCTGGCGGCGCCGCTGAGCGCGAGGCGGATGCAGTTCATCACCTTGCCCATCGGCATGCCGTGCTCGCGGATGTAGTCCTCGAGCGCCTCGGGCTCGGCCTGCTGCAGGGCCTCGAGCGCCGCGTCGTAGATCTCGGGCTTGTAGAACTTGTCCACGTCCTTGGCCAGGAACGGGGCCGTGGCCGCGTCGTCATAGACCTTGGCGCGCGGATCCACGGGACGGGCCGGATCCGCCGGCTTCTCGCTGGCCGCACCGGCCTTGACGCCATATTTCTCAAACTCCGAAGGGTCGATGAAGAGGTAGGAGGCGATGGTCCAGAAGTCCTGCACGAACGTGGCGCGCTCCTTGGTCAGCGCGATCACGTCCTGCACGAAGGCGGGCTCCGCTTTGATCCCTTTCTCCTCCAGGATGGGGAGGAACAGGGCGGTCAGCTCCTCGTCGGGGCGCATGCGCAGGTATTCGCGGTTGAACCATTTCGCCTTTTCCGGGTTGAACTTCGCGCCGCTCTTGCCGACCTTGTCGAGCGAGAAGGCATCGACGAGCTCGGGCAGGGAGAAAATCTCCTGCTCCGTGCCCGGATTCCAGCCCAGCATGGCGAGCAGGTTGACGAAGGCGTCCGGGAAATAGCCGTCCTCGCGGTAACCGCGGGAGGTTTCGCCCGTCTGGGGATTGACCCAGCGCAGCGGGAACACGGGGAAGCCCATCTTGTCGCCGTCGCGCTTGCTCAGCTTGCCGTTGCCGACGGGCTTGAGCAGCAGGGGCAGGTGCGCGAAACGCGGCTGGCTGTCCTGCCAGCCGAAAGCCTCATATAAAAGATAATGCAGGGGCAGGGAAGGCAGCCACTCCTCACCGCGGATGACTTCGGTGATCTCCATCAGGTGGTCGTCCACGATGTTGGCGAGGTGGTAGGTCGGGAGTTCGTCCGCCCGCTTCCAGAGGACCTTGTCGTCCAGCGTGGCGGTATCGACGCTGATGTGTCCGCGGATGAGGTCGTCCATCTCCACGATGCGCCCTTCGGGCATCAGGAAGCGGACGGTCCAGTCGGTGCGCTCCGCCAGCAGGCGCTGCACCTCCTCTTCGGGGAGGGTCAGCGAGTTGCGCAGGGCCCCGCGGGTGAGGTGGTTGTAGATGAAGGTCTCGCCGCGGGATTCGGCCTCGACGCGGACCTTTTCCAGCTCCGCGGAAGTGTCGAAGGCGTAGTAGGCGTGGCCGGAGGCGACCAGCTGCTCGGCGTACTGCCGGTAGATGCCGCGCCGCTCGCTCTGGCGGTAGGGGGCGTGGGGGTGGCGCTCCGAAGGCGTCCGGACCACGTTGCCTGCGGCGTCCACGCCCTCGTCGGGATAGATGCCGCACCAGCGCAGGGAGTCGATGATATACTGCTCGGCGCCGGGCACGAAACGGGCGGAGTCGGTGTCCTCGATGCGGAGGATGAAATCCCCGCCGTGCTGCTTGGCGTAAAGGTAGTTGTACAGGGCCGTCCGCACGCCGCCCATGTGGAGCGGTCCGGTTGGGGACGGGGCGAATCTTACACGTGTCCTGCTCATACCTGGGTCCTCCGGATGGCGGGAATATTCTCCAGTTCGGCCAGACGCTCGCCCTTGGCTATGATCAGCGCGGGCTTCTGGTCCGGGTCGAACTTGAAACTCCTCAGGTTGCTCTTGCTGTTGAATCCGATCTGCTGGGAACCGGGGTCCGCGAAGAGGGACACGCCCTCGCCGCGGGCGGCCGCCCGGTTGTAAACGAAATTGCGGTCGATCATGATATAGTTGCCCATATCTTTGGTGGGGCCGATGACATCGGAAAAGCGCAGTCCGGTCACGATGGAGGTGATGCGGATCGTGTCTCCGATCTCCGGGTCATCGTCCCAGATCAGGCCCCGCTTGAAGTTGTTGGCGCGGCCGGTGTACTCGTCGATTTTCTTGTTGATCTCGTTGAGGTCATCCATCGTCAGGCCCTGGTCGTTGTGGCCGCAGGTGATGTTGATGAGGACCTTCTTGGCGGTCTTGAGGTCGAAGTCGTTGAGCAGCGGGGATTCGAAGGCGGCCTTGACGGCGTCCTGGATGCGGTCTTTGCCGGATCCGATGCCGCAGCCCATCAGGGCCATGCCGCTGTTTTTCATCATGGTCTCCACATCCTTGAAGTCCACATTGATGTAGCCCGGCTTCTTGATGATCTCCACGATGCCGCGCACGGCGGTGGCGAGCACTTCGTCGGCCTGCGGGAAGGCATCCTGGATCAGCTGGTTGCCGAAATATTCGTGGAGTTTCTCGTTGTTGATCATGATCAGGCTGTCCACGTTCTTTTCGAGTTCGTGGATGCCGTCGATGGCGCGGGAGAGTGCATCGTTGCCCTCGTTGAGGAAGGGGAGCGTCACGACCGCGACGGTGAGGATGCCGCGGTCCTTGGCCATCTTGGCAATGACCGGTGCGGCGCCCGTGCCCGTGCCGCCGCCCATGCCGGCGGTGATGAAGAGCATCTTGGTGTGGGTGTCCAGGAGAATCTTCTCGATCTGGTCCTGGCTCTCGAGCGCGGCGTTGCGGCCGTTGATCGGGTTGGTGCCGGCGCCGAGTCCCCGGCCCATCTGGATCTTGACGGGGACGGGACTTCCCTTGAGGGATTGGGAGTCGGTGTTGCATACCACGAAGCTGCACCCCGTGATGCCCTTGGTGAACATATAGTTGACGGCATTGCATCCGCCGCCGCCCACGCCGATGACTTTGATGATCTCGTCTGAGGTCGCCCAGTCCATCGGGGTGATCGCATCAATCATGCTGTCGTCTATCATATCTGCCATATCGGTTTCCTTTTATTTGTTGTCGGTTTATTTCATGTCGTCGAACAGACCGCCCACGGTGTTGTCGAATGCCCCTTCCGCGGCTTTGCCGATCCGGTCGCCCTGGTTCTTGATCCAGGTGAGGAACTTGCTCTCCCTGGCGACCTTTTCCTTCTTGCGGCTCTTGCTGGGCGTGATGATCTCGGTCTCGTAAGTGACGTCGCCGGCGAAGAGGTTGTCCTGCGCCGGAGCTTCTTCCGCTTTCGGCTCATTGGCCGGAGCGGACTGCTGCTGGACAGGAGGACCGGCGGGCTCCGGCTGCTCCATGTCCTCGATGCAGTTGAGGCGGTAGTCCTTTTTAGCTTCGAGGATCATGCCGATGGTCGCCGCGGCACTGGCTTCGCTGACACCGGAGCAGCCGACGGCGCTGAAAGCCTGGCTGCGGGGATAGCCGATGCGGATGTTGTAGCCGGACATCTCCTTGATGAGATGGGCGATGTTGACCATGTTGGCGCCGCCGCCCGTGAGCACAATGCCGTTGCGGAGCTTGTCGGCGTAGCCGCTGTCCTGGATCTGGAAAAGGACGGCCTCCACGATCTCGCGCATGCGGCAGGTGATGATCTCGGAGAGATACTTGACCGGGAGCTGCTCATAGGAGCCGTTCTCTTCGTCGTTGATCTGGATGACCTTCTCGCTCAGGGACTGAAGTTTGTCGGGCATGCAGGCGCCGAAGGCGAGCTTGATGTTCTCCGCGAGCTCCTCGTTGAAGCCGCACTCGTACTTGATGTCCGTCGTGACGACCCGTCCGCCGAAGGGGATGGCGGAATAGTGGCGGAGGATTTTGCCGCGGTAGATGGTCAGGGACGTCACGCCGGAGCCGATCTCCACGAGGGCCACGCCATTTTCGCGCTCGCCCTCGGTAAGCACGGCCTGGGCCACGGCGTTCGGCAGGAACAGCTTGCGGGCCGGGGCGACGTTGGCGTCGTTGAGCATGATGTCGATGTTGCTGACGGGCTTCTGGGCCCCGACGAATACCTTGAAATTGCCCTCCAGGGCATCTGCGGCCACGCCGATGACATCGTTCTCGCTGGCGCAGACAAGTTCCTCGTCGGCCGAGAAGGACTGGGCCACGGCACCGTAGATCTCCTCCTTGGTCTCGTCGGCGATGGGATAGGAGTCGATGGCGATGCTCTTGAGCGTATTCACCTCCTCCTTGGTGATGCAGGAGGAAGGGTCGCTGCGTTCCATCCGGGCGCTGGCAACCTCCTGGCGGACATTGTAGCGCGGGAGACCGACGACGACCTGCAGGATCTTGATGTTCAATTCGTCTTCCGCTTCCTTGATGGCGGTACGGAGAGGCTTGGCTGCGCGCTTCGGATTGAAGACGCAGCTGTAACGGATCCCGTCGGACGGGGTTTCCTTGTAGTAGATGATCTGGATGTCATCTCCCTCGATCTTGGCTACACTCAAGGCAATCTTGGATGAGCCAAGGTCGGCTGCTGCTATGTATCTTTCTGCCTGCATATAATTTGTTGATTGTATTTTACGTTGACGGTCCTATAGTATCCTTCCGGTCTGGAGGGGGCGATGAGCCCGAGATAGCGGTCGATACGGGTGAGCTTGTCGGCGATCCCTTCCGGTTGTCCGACGATGAACTCTTCGCTGCGCCCGTCCAGGGTCAGCAGCAGGTCGCCGTTGGGACGCACGCGGACATGCTTGATGCTGCGCTGCCAGGAGCGGGACTGCGAGACGATGCGGTTCATCTCCAGCACGCCGCCGATCCAGCGGCGGGAAAAGTCGTCGGGGGCCTCCCCCTTGTAGCCGGCGGGGAGGTCCACCGGGATGGCCCCTTCGACTACGGGGACGCTTGCGGTGAACGAGTCATGCAAGGGGAAAATGAATCCCTGGCCATCGACATAGAAGCCGTTTTGCCCGTTCTGGAAACGCAGCACGGGGGCGCGTTGCGTGATGTCGATATGCAGTACGCCGTCGCCGGTTGTCCACGCTTCGCTGCGTATCACGCTGCTGTGGCTTTCCAGCAGCGCTTCGATCCGGTAGAGCTGCACGCTGTCCAGCCGCTCCCCGATATAGGGACCGTAGTTGGCGTCGAGATAGTTCCGGACGTCCTCTTCGTTGACGAAGCGCAGGCTGTCGGCAAAATGCACCGCCAGCGTGCCGCAGACGAGACTGGACTGCTCCTGCCGCACATGGCGGAACAGGAATCCCGTCCCGATGCAGAACATCAGGATCAAGACGATGCCAATGGCATATCGGACAGGCTTCTTCATCGGCTACAGGCGTTTTTCCAGCATTTCGGTGATCGGGTGGATGAAACGGTCGATATTGCCGGCGCCCAGCGTGACCAGCACGTCGATCTGCTCTTTTTCCAACAGGGACAGCAGTTCGTCGCGGGTGGTCAGGACTTTCTCCGGGGCGGTGACGTCCCGGAAAATGATCTCGGAACTCACGCCCGGGATCGGCTCCTCGCGGGCGGGATAGATGTCCAGCAGGATGAGTTTGTCCAGCAGGCTTAGCGCGCGGGCGAACTCTGGCGCGAAGTCGCGGGTACGCGTATAGAGGTGGGGCTGGAAGATACCGGTGATCCTGCGTCCGGGGAAGACCTGGCGGATCGAGGTGATGGCGCTCTCCAGCTCGGCCGGATGGTGCGCGTAGTCGTCGATATAGGTCAGTCCCGGCGTGTTCAGGTGCACGTCCAGCCGCCGCTGTGCGCCCTCGAATGTGCCGATGGCGTGGCGGACCTTCTGGGCGTCCAGCCCGTAGCAGAGGCAGATGGCCGCCGCCGCGATGCTGTTTTCGACATTGACCCAGCCGATCGTGCCTACGCGGATGTCGGACAGCACGCCGCCCGGATAGACCAGGTCGTAGGTGTAGTGTCCGGTGGCGTCCAGGCGCAGGTTGGTGCTGTGGAAGTGGGCGCGCGGGTCGTCGAAATGATAGGTGAAGATTTTGGCCGGGGTGTCCTCGGGCGCGATCGGCAGGCCGTACTTGAGGATGAGCGTCTCGCTGACCTGCGAGGCGAAGATCCGGAAGGCTTCCTGCACGTGGGCGAGGTCCCCGTAGATGTCGAGGTGGTCGGCGTCCATCGCGGAGATGGATGCGATCGTGGGATGCAGCTGGTGGAAGGAGCGGTCGAATTCGTCCGCCTCCGCGACTACGGTCGGGGTGTGGCTGACCAGCATGTTGGTCCCGTAGTTCTTGGATATGCCGCCCAGGAAGGCGGAACATCCCGGACCGCCCTCCGTCAGGATATGGGCGACGAGGGTGGAGGTGGTGGTCTTGCCGTGCGTGCCCGCGACGGCAAGGCAGGTCTGGCCGGAGGTGATCTCGCCGAGCATCCGGGAACGCTTGATCACCCGGTAGCCGCGTTCCTGCACGTAGACGAGTTCCCTGAGGTCGGCGGGGACGGCGGGCGTGTAGACCACAAGGGTGCGGGCGATGTCGGAAGGGATGCACTGCGGGTCGTCTTCGTAGTGCACGCGGATGCCTTCTGCTTCCAGCGCGTGCGTGAGCTCGGACGGGGTGCGGTCATAGCCGCTCACGTCCAAGCCCTTGAACTTGTAGTAACGGGCGATGGCGCTCATGCCGATTCCGCCGATCCCGATGAAATAAATGCTCTTGTAGGTCATACCAGTCTGTATACTTCATTGACGATGGTCTGGGCTGCGTCCAGGCGCGCCAGCGGCGCGACGTTGCGCTGGAAGCCGCGGATCCGCTC
Source organism: Bacteroidales bacterium (assembly GCA_017458145.1). Classification (GTDB taxonomy): domain Bacteria; phylum Bacteroidota; class Bacteroidia; order Bacteroidales; family UBA932; genus Cryptobacteroides. The sequence goes on from JAFTGA010000015.1 coordinate 41,686, forward strand.
TTCGTCGCCGAGCAGTTCCAGGGCCGTGGGAAGCAGTGTCTCCGGCGCTTCCGCGTCGCGGACGAGCAGGGCGGCGTCCTTGCGCACGAGCGCCATCGCATTGTGCGTCTGGTGGTCCTCCGCCACGTTGGGCGAGGGGACGAAGATGGCCGCCTTGTGCGCGGCGCAGATCTCGGACACCGAAGAAGCGCCGGCGCGGCTGATCAGCACGTCCGAGCAGGCATACGCCAGGTCCATCCGGCTGATGAAATCGGTATAGTGGATCTGCGGCAGGTCCCGCCCTTGCATGAATTCGTCGATGCCGGCCTTGTAGTAGCGGCCGCACTGCCAGAGCACCTCCACGTTCTCTCCGCCGGGGCAGCCCGCTTCGATCCAGGAACGCATGGCGTGGTTCAGCGTGCCCGCACCGAGGCTGCCGCCTACGATGAACAGGTGGCGCTTGCCTTCGTCCATGCCGTAGAAGCGGAGCCCTTCGGCGCGGTCTTCGGCCGTGTAGGGGTGGATCTCGGGGCGGATGGGGTTGCCGCTGAAGACGATCTTGTCTGCCGGGAAGAATTTCTCCATCCCCTCGTAGGCCACGCAGATGCAGTTCACGCGGCGCCCCAGGATCTTGTTGGTCAGCCCGGCGAATCCGTTCTGCTCCTGGATCAAGGTCGGAATGTGCCGGCGCGTGGCCTGCCAGAGCAGGGGAGCGCTGGCATAGCCGCCCACGCCGATGGCGATGTCTGGCTTGAAACGGTCGATGATGCGTCCGGCCTGGTGGAGGCTGTTCGCCACCTTGGACGGCACGCGGAGGTTGTTCTTGATGTTCTCCCAGACGAACTGGCGCTGCAGGCCGGCGATGGGCAGGCCCACGATCTCAAAGCCGGCGGCGGGGACCTTCTCCATCTCCATCTTGCCCTCGGCGCCGACGAAGAGGATTTCCGTCCCGGGGTTCACTTCCTTGAGTTTGCGGGCGATCGAAATGGCCGGGAAAATGTGGCCTCCCGTGCCGCCGCCGCTGATGATCACGCGTAGTTTCTTATAAGTCATAGCTATTGTCTTCTGGGGTCAGTTCGTCATTGATTTGTCCGGATTCGAAAGCTTCCAGGTCCTGCAGTCCGTCCTGGACGGCCGTCTCGTGCATTTCCACCAGCGGTGCGGCGTCGCGCGTCTCCCGCTCGATGCGCCGCGTGGCGATCCGGCTGAAAGACAGGATGATGCCGAAGGCAATGCTGAAGCACAGGAAGGCGCTGTTGCCGTGGCTGATCAGCGGCAGGGTCTGGCCGGTCATCGGGCCGATGTCCGCATTGACGAACATATGCAGGAAGGCCTGGCCCGTGATCAGCAGGCAGAGGCCCGCTACGGTCAGTTTGGCGTAGTGGTCGTTGCCGCAGTTGCGCGCGATGATGGAACCGCGGGCGAGCAGCGACACGTAGAGGAAGATGATGAAGATGCCGCCCAGCAGGCCGTACTCTTCGATGATGAAGCTGTACATATAGTCTTCGGACATGTCGGGCACCACGTAGCGCTGGGTGCTCTGGCCGGGACCCTTGCCGAACAAGCCGCCCTGCTTGACGGCGATCTTGGCGCTGTAGGGCTGGCGGATGGCGTCGATGGCCTCCTGGTAGGCGATGGTGCCCTTGGGGTTGTCGATGGCCTGTTGCTCCCAGTCGTCGTGCTCGAGGACGCGCGAGATGCCGGTGCCGATGCGGGCGAAGAGCGGGCGCTCGTGGTTTTTCGTGGCGCTGTAGAGGCCGAAGATGATGGAGATTACCACCACCGCCGCCAGGCCGAGGATGGCCATGTCCCTGAGGTTGCCGCCGCCGAGCAGGATCATCACGAACATCAGCAGGCCGATGATCAGGGCGCTGGAGTTGGAGCCCGGGATGATCATCACGAAGATGATCAGGAAGGGTGCGTAGAGATAGAGGACCTTCTTCCAGATCTCTTTCTGCGGCCCGCGCAGCTGATCTTTCTTGAGAGCGTCCATCGCCCAGGCGAGGTACAGGACCATCGCCACCTTGACCACCTCGAAGACGTGGACCTGGAATCCGGCGAAGGACAGGATTCGGTAGGCATTGTTGATGTTGAGCGCCCGGAGGAAGGGGAGATTGACGTGGGCGTCCAGCAGGGCCAGCAGGATGAACGAGACGGCGAAACCCCACTGGCTGCACCAGCGGAAGAAGCGGATGTTCTTGATGTTGTAGCAGAGGATGATGACGGCGAGACCGGCCAGGACTACGAGGAACTGGCTCTTGACGAGGTCCAGCCGGGTCATTCCGTCGCGCAGCAGGCGCGAAGAGGAGGAGAACATGCAGACGATGGAGAAGAGGATCAGCATCAGCACGATCATCCACACCACCTTGTCACCTTCAAAGTGGTCTGCAAAGGTCCAGAACGAGGACCCGCTCTTCTTTTTCGCGGTCGCTGCCATTTCTCTATATCCTATAAATGCCGGACCGCCTCCTTGAACTGGCGGCCACGGTCTTCGTAGCTCTGGAACAGGTCGAAACTGGCGCAGCAGGGGCTCAGGAGCACCACGTCGCCGGGACGGGCTAGGCCGGCGGCCGCCCGGACGGCGTCTTCCGCGGATGCGGTGTCCACGATGTTGTCCGCGCCGACGATGTCCTCGAAGGCGGCGTGGATCTTGGTGTTGTCCACGCCCAGGCACACGATGGCCTTGACGCGCTGGCGAACGACCTTGTTCAGGATGCTGTAGTCGTTGCCTTTGTCCTTGCCGCCGACAATCCAGACGACGGGCTTGGTCTGGCACTCCAGGGCATACCAGGCCGCGTCCACGTTGGTGGCCTTGGAATCGTTGATATACAGGACGTCGCGGATGCTGAGCACGGGCTCCAGCCGGTGCTCGATCGGGGCGAAGCTGCTCAGGCTCCGGCGGATCTGCTCGTCGGTGATGCCCGTGGCCTTGGCGGCCAGGGCGGCGGCCATCGAGTTGTAGATGTTGTGCTTTCCGCTCAGGGAGAGATCGCGCAGGAAGATCTCAGTCTCGTCCTGCTCGTAGCGCATCACGATCTTGTCGCCCTGCAGGAAGGCGCCCTGCGGGACCTCTTTCTCCTGGCTGAACGGCAGCATCTTGGCCTTGACGACGATCTCGCCCAGCTGGGCGATCGTGATGGCGTCGTCGGAGTCGAAGATGAAGCAGTCCTCCGGGCGGAGGTTGCGGGTGATGCGGAATTTGGCCCGGGCGTAGTTCTCGATGCGGTGGTCATAGCGGTCGAGGTGGTCCGGGGTGATGTTGGTGATGATGGCGATGTCCGGCCGGAAGTCATAGGCGTCGTCGAGCTGGAAACTGCTGATTTCCAGTACGTAGTAGTCGTGCTTCTCGGTGGCGACCTGCATGGCGTAGCTCTTGCCGATATTGCCGCCCAGCCCCGCGTCCAGTCCCGCTTCTTTGAGCAGGTGCCAGATCAGCGAAGTGGTCGTGGTCTTGCCGTTGGAGCCGGTGACGCAGATTTTCTTGGCGCTGTCATAGCGGGCCGCGAATTCGATCTCGGAAATGATGTGCGTCCCCTGGTCGCGCAGGGCGCGGACCATCGGCGCCGTGGCCGGAATTCCGGGACTCTTGACGACCTCGTCCGCATTCAGGACCAGCTCCGGGGTATGCCCGCCCTGCTCGAAGGGGATCTCCCACTTCTGCAGGGTGGCCAGGTACTCGTCCTTGATCTTCCCGTTGTCGGACAGGAAAACGTCGAATCCCTTGACTTTCGCGAGCACGGCGGCTCCCACGCCGCTCTCCGCTCCTCCCAATACTACAATTCTTGCCATCTCTTCTTATCTGATTTTAAGTAGTGCCAATGTGCTGACGGCGAGGATGATCCCTACGATCCAGAAACGCGTGACGATCCGCGGTTCGGGGATGCCCTGCTTCTGGTAATGGTGGTGGAGGGGGGCCATCAGGAAGACGCGCCGGCCCTCGCCGTATTTGCGCTTCGTGCGCTTGAAATGCGTGCGCTGGATGATGACCGACAGGCTCTCCATCACGAAGATGCCGCACAGGATGGGCAGCAGCAGCTCCTTGCGGATGAGCACGGCCGTCACGCCGATCACCCCGCCGATCGTCAGGCTCCCGGTATCGCCCATGAAAACCTGGGCGGGGTAGGTGTTGTACCACAGGAATCCCAGTAGCGCGCCCGCGAAGGCGGCCATGTAGATGGCGACCTCGCCCGCTCCGGGGATCAGCATGATGTTCAGGTATTTGGCATCGAGCGCGTCGCCGCTAAGCCAGGCGATGATGCCGAGTGCCACGCCTACGATCGCGGAGGTCCCGGCGGCCAGTCCGTCCATCCCGTCGGTGAGGTTGGTGCCGTTGGAGCAGGCGAGCATGACCAGGATGATCATGATCATGTAGATGCCCCAGGAGCAGTACACGCCCAGCTGGCCCTTGAACGGGGACAGCCAGGAATAATCGAATTCGTGGGCCTTGACGAAGGGGATCGTGGTGATGAGCCGGTCGGTGGGGATGGCCGGGCTGATGCAGACGGTCAGGGCAATGGTCAGGCCGAGCCCGAACTGGAGAATCAGCTTGCCCCGCTCGCTCATGCCTTCCTTGTTGTGCTTGAAGACCTTGATGTAGTCGTCGGCGAAGCCGATGCCGCCGCACCAGAGCGTCGTGAGGATGAGCAGCTGGGTGTAGATGCTGTCCAGCCGGCAGACGAGCAGGGCTGCGCCCAGCATGGCGGCGATGATGATCACGCCGCCCATCGTGGGCGTGCCTTTCTTCTGCATCTGGCCTTCCAGGCCGAGATCGCGGATCTCCTCCCCGATCTGCTTGCGCTGCAGCATCCGGATGATCCGCCCGCCGGCGAAGAAGGCGATCAGCATGCTGATCACGGCCGCGAGCATGGCGCGGAAAGAGAGATAGTTGAACAGACCGGCGCCTGGAATGTGGACGCCGAGGCTTTCCAGCCAGTCTATAAGGTGATTCAGCATGTTTCCAGGGTTTTAAAGGTTTCCAGTACGATTTCCCGCTCGTCGAAGTGGTGCTTGACGGTGCCGAGAATCTGATAGGTCTCGTGGCCTTTGCCCGCCAGCAGCAGCGTAGCGCCATTCGGGGCGAGCAGCAGTGCCGTGCGGATGGCTTCGCGCCGGTCCGCGATGCAGACGGTCCTGGCGAAGTCGGCGGGGGTCAGGCCGCGCTTGATGTCTTCGAGGATGTCCTCCGTGCGCTCGGTGCGGCTGTTGTCGGAGGTCAGGACGATGCGGTCCGCCAGACGGGCCGCCACGGCGCCCATCTCCGGGCGCTTGGTCTTGTCGCGGTCGCCGCCGCATCCGAACAGGCAGATCAGCTGCCGCTCGGGGGCGACGTCGCGCAGGGTCTTCAATACGTTTTCCAGGGCGTCGGGCGTGTGGGCATAATCGATCACGACGCTCAGGTCCCTGGGGCCGCGCAGGACCTCCAGACGCCCGGCGGCGGATTCCAGGCGCGACAGGGCCACCAGGGCCTCGTCGGACGGCACGCCCAGCACGAGGGCCGTGGTGTAGACCGCCAGCAGGTTGTAGGCGTTGTGCGCGCCGATCAGCCGGGTCCAGACTTCGCGGCCGTCGATCCTGAGCAGCATCCCCTCGAAGCTCTCTTCGAGGATGCGGGCGGTATGGTCGGCGGCACCCCGGCAGGAGTAGCCGACCACGCGGGCGCGGGTGTTCTGCACCATCACCTCTCCGTGCTTGTCATCCAGGTTGATGATGGCGGCGGCCGATGCGCCCAGGCCGTCGAAGAACAGTTTCTTGCAGCGCAGGTATTCGGCGAAGGTGCCGTGGTAGTCGAGGTGGTCGTGGGTGAGGTTGGAGAAGATCGCGGCGCTGAACTCCAGCCCGGCGATCCGCTGCTGTTCCACGCCGATCGAACTCACTTCCATGAAGCAGTATTCGCATCCTGCCTCGACCATCCCGGCGAGCAGGGAGTTGAGCGTCACCGGGTCGGAGGTCGTATTGGCGGTCTCGCTGCGGCGGGTGCCCACATAGTTGGCGATCGTGGAGAGCAGGCCGCATTCGTAGCCCAGGTGGCGGAACATCTGCCAGAGCAGGGTCACGGTCGTGGTCTTGCCGTTGGTGCCGGTGATGCCCACGAGCTTGAGCTTGCCGCTCGGGTGGCCGTAGAATGCGTCCGCGGCCATCGCCACCGCGCGGCGGCTGTTTTCGACTATTATTGTAGTCCCGGCGGACGGAGTCTTCCAGACGGGCGGCCGGAAATTATTTTCCGTGCAGTTGCCCGCCGCCGTAGATTCGAACATCACGGCGGCGGCGCCCGCTTCGACGGCTTTATCGATGTAGGCGCGGCCGTCGTTGCCGCAGCCGTTCACGGCGACGAACAGGTCGCCCGGCTGTACGCGGCGGGAGTCGTTGGTCAGGGCGCGGATCTCCACATCCGGGTTGCCCTGGATGGAGACGACGCCGCAGTCCCGTATGATTTCACTCAGTTTCATTGTGCCTGTGCAGGATTTCTTTTCAGTTGTTCCCGGAAAGCCGGGTCTATGTTGTACAGCTGGTCCACGACGGTCCGGATGGCGCGGGCGGGGATGCCGCCGCCCTGGAACTGCTTGCCCGTGGGCTTGGAGTAAACCGTGCAGATGATGCTGTATTGCGGGGCGTCGGCCGGGAAGAACCCGACGAAGGTGCCCTGGTATTTGCGCCGCCCCTGGGCGTCCTGATACTGCCCGTTGGCGTAGGTGCCGAAAGAGGTGCCCGTCTTGCCGGCCACGGCGCATTTCGCGCCCTTGAGCCGCTTGGCGGTGCCTTCCTCGGTCACGGCCTTGAGCGCCCGGGTAATCGTGTCCGCCACGGCCTTGGAGCACACGGCGGCGTTGAGTACGCCCGGTCCCCGCCGCTCCGTCACGATGCCCTTCTCCTCGATGTCTTCGACCAGGTAGGGCTTCATCATGCGGCCCTTGTTGGCGATGGCGTTGTAGAAGGTCAGGATGTGCAGCGGCGTCTCCTCGGTGCTGTAGCCGAAGCCGATGGAGCCGAGGTCGGTGTCGGTCCAGTAGCGGGTGCTTGGACTCGGGATGGTCGGCGTCTGCAGGCCGTCCAGGTCGAACGCGAAGGCCTCGCCGAGCTTGTAGTTGTAGATGTTCTGCAGGAAACGTTCCGTCTTCTCCAGCCCCTTGCCGCGGCCTTTGCTCTTGTCGATGCCGTAGTTCTGCACCGCCAGGGTGGCGAATACATAGTTGGACGAGATCTTGAAGCCGTCCAGGATGGAAATGCGGTTGGTCTTGTGCTGCCAGGCGTAGGAGGGGATGTGGTCGTCGTTGATGGAGGTTCCTGCCACGTGGCCCGTGGTGGCGGGCAGGGTCTCGTCGAGACTCTTGATGAAGCCGTCGTTGAGCACGGACATCAGTGTCACGGTCTTGAACACGGAGCCGGGTTCGCCCTTGCGGCCGATCGCGAGGTTCTGGATCTCTTCGAAAGGCCCGGTGCCGTCTTCCCGGACGAGGTTGACCATTGCACGGATCGCGCCGGTCTTGACTTCCATCAGCACCAGGGTGGCGCCTTCCAGGTCGGGCTCTTCCACAATCTGCTCGCGGAGGGCTTTGTCGGCGATGTCCTGGTAGTCGATGTTGAGCGTGATGCGCAGATCCTTGCCGTCCACGGCCTTGACGAAGGCGCTGTCGGTGTTGCGCACGCGGCCGTAGTCCGTCACGCGCATCCATTCGCGGCCTTCCTGGCCGTGCAGGATGTAGTCGAACTTGCCCTCGAGGCCGATGTGCGTGTTCGTGACCGTGGATTTGTTGTTGCGCACGAACCCGATGGTGCGGCGGGCGAGCTTGCCGTAGGGATACTGGCGGATCTGCTCCTGCTCCACGATCATCCCGCTGCGGTAGCGTCCGTCGCGGAAGAGCGGCAGCTCGATGATGCGGTTGTAGGCGTTCCGGTCTACCGGGCGGCCGATCCTGACGTATTTCTTGCCGGCGGCGCGGCTGTCTTTGATGAGTTTGTAGAACTGGTCCGCGCTCTTCTCCGGGAACTCGGCGGCCAGTCCGGCGGAGAGCTCCCGGGCTTTGTCCAGCCAGGCCTGCTCCTGCTGCGCGTTGTTGGTCTCCTTGAGCACGGTGCAGTCCATATAGAACTGGTAGATCGGACAGGAGATGGCAAGCAGGCGCCCTTCGGCGTCGAGGATATTGCCGCGGGCGGGCTCGATGATGCTGACGGTGTTGGACGGCGTGAGGGCCGCCTCGATCTTGGGATCGGGCTGGAAGAAGAGCTGGATGCCGGTCAGCCGCACGATGAGGATCACCGAGGCGATGAGCAGCGCCACGTAGAGCAGGTACAGGATCACGCCGATCCTGTCCCGTTTCTTGGGGGTATGGGTCGCTTCTGTACTCATCGTTTGACGGTGGTTGCGGGCTTTTCGGCCTCGGTGACTTTGGAACCCATCTCTTCCAGCAGCTTCTCCACGCTGGAGCGGCGGCTGATGTTGACTACCTCGAAGACCTTCTGGGAGTGGACGATCTCGAGTTCTTTGAGCACCGCCTTGTTCTTCTCCACCTTGCTCATTGTCGTCTCGATCATCAGGCTGATCCAGATGATGAGTCCGAAAAGCAGGAAGGTGTAGGCGATATGGATGAAGTAGCGCCCGATGTTGAGGCGCAGCAGGAACTCGCCCTTGAGCACCGCCGTGAAGCTGTTCTTGAAGAACTGCCCGATGTCTGCAATCTTCCAGGTTTTCATACTTTCTCGGCGATTCTGAGTTTGGCGCTGCGTGCGCGGGTGTTGCCTGCGATCTCCGCCTCGTCGGGCAAGACCGGCTTGCGGCCGACGGCCTTCAGGGGCGCGCTGCTCCGCCCGAAGACGTCTTTTTCTTCTTCTCCCCCGATGTGGCCGGAGCGGATGAAGTTCTTGACCATCCGGTCCTCCAGGGAGTGGTAGGTGATGACGGCCAGCCGGCCGCCGCGCTTGAGGGAGGCGGCGGCGCCGGAGAGGAACTTCTCCAGCGCGCGCATCTCCTCGTTGACCTCGATGCGCAGGGCCTGGTAGACCTTGGCGAGGTACTTATGTTCGGCGAATGAGGGCAGGGCAGCTGCGATGGCGCGGTCGAGGTCGTCGGTGGTGAGGATGGGCGCGGCGGCACGGGCGTCGGCAATGAGCCGGGCCACCCGGTGGGCGTTGTCGATCTCGCCGTAAAGGCGGAAAATTTTTTCCAATTCTTCTTGCGTATAAGAATTGACGATGTCTGCCGCGGTCTTGCTGCCCTGCACGTTCATTCGCATGTCCAAGGGGGCTCCCGCAAAGCGGAAGGAAAAGCCCCGGTCTGCCGTGTCGAACTGATGGGAACTCACGCCCAGGTCGGCGAGGATCCCGTCCAGCCCTCCTGCCGCGTGGAGGAGGGTGTAGTTATGGATGAAACGGAAATTATTGTGGATGAGGGTGAACCGCGGATCGTCCGGAGCGCCGGCGAGGGCGTCCGCATCGCGGTCGAAAGCCATCAGGCGTCCCTGCGGAGAGAGCCGGGAGAGGATCTCGCGGCTGTGTCCGCCGCCGCCGAAGGTGGCATCGGCATAGAAGCCGTCCGGGTTGAGCACGAGGGCATCTACGCTGGGATGCAGGAGTACGGGATTGTGGTATTCTGACATTGCGCGGCCCTCTATTTCTTCGAGAGGCTTTCCGCAATGGCAATGAATTCTTCGTTGGAAATCCTGGACGCCTCGAAGCGTTCCTTGGCCCAGATCTCAATCTTGAAATCATTGCCGGAGAAAACCACTTCTTTGTTCACACCGATGGAATCAAGGAGTTTGCGGCTGATCGAGATGCGGCCGAACTTGGCATCCGGCTCCACGATGTCCCGATCGCGCAGGTATTCTCTCCAGAATGTCTTGTGCTGTTGATTGAAAGTGAGGTCGAGGCTGTCCTTGACCCGGCCGGACTGCCGCTCCCACTCTTCGTAGGAGTACATTTCCAGACAGGGTTCGAAAAGATCCTTCTTTACGACGAACCTCATATCGCTTCCCGGCGGCATGGCACCCTTGAGCGGCGCGGGGAAAACGAGTCTCCCCTTGTCGTCCACTTTGGATGTGTATTCGCCGATGAAAGTGACCATCAAAATCAATTCTTATACGCAATGGACAAAGATATGAAAAATTTTCCATTTTCTTCCAAAAGTTTCCAAAATTTTCCACAATCCGCCCGAGTCGCTTCCCCCGGCAGGAATCAGGAGAGGCATTTTGAAAGCGAAAAGTCCGGGAGCCGGTTTTTATTCGCGGAATAATATTATTTTTGTCAATATGAAACAAAAATTGATTATTCTTTGCTGCCTGCTTTTGGCGGGTATGACCGCGAAGGCGCAGACACAGACCTGGCAACTTTCAGAAACCGGCTGGGGGCGGATTGAGAAGGGTTTCGCTTATGCGGCGGCTATGCCCGAGTCATCTATCGGGGAAATGAACATCCCCCGATGGCGGAAAGCCACCGGGACCCTCACCGTCAATTTCGACAAGAAAGAAGCCGTCCTGACCCAGCGGGGCAAAGCGGACAAAACTTTCACTTTATTGTCAGAAAGCAAGCCGAAGGAGACACGGGACGGATGGACCTATATTGAATATATGGCCCTTGACGCCCATAACAGTGTCTGTCATTTCTGGCTCTGCACCCACGCGGCGGGAGCGGTGCGCCTGCTGACGCTCTACCCCTGGACCCGGCCTGATACCGTTTACGGTTACCAACTGTCGCCGGCCGAGTAGGATCATCAAAGTCAGGAGCGTTTCCACGGGCCGGGGATGTACTTTCAGGCTCCCGGAATGCCGGAAATGATTATCTTTGTCATCTGACCAATTATTCTGTTCGTGATGAAACGTTTTCTGATTTCTCTATGCGCGCTGCTCACCTGTCTGGGCGCGGCGGCACAGCCGCTTGCCTTTCCGGGAGCGGAAGGTTTCGGCAAGTATACCACCGGCGGCCGGGGCGGCCGGGTGATGATCGTGACCAATCTCAACGACCACGGCCCGGGGAGCCTGCGCGAAGCCGTCGAGGCCAGCGGCCCGCGGATCGTCGTGTTCGAGGTGGACGGCGACATTCATCTGGAGACGCCGCTGCGCATTGAAAACGATGATATCACCATCGCCGGACAAAGCGCTCCCGGCGACGGCATCTGCCTGTGTGACTGCCAGTTCACCATCAATGCAAGCAATGTCATCGTCCGCTATATCCGCTGCCGGCTCGGGGATAGGTACACCCACGACTACGATGCCGTGGGCGGCGGCCGCTACGGACAGAAAAACGTGATCCTCGACCACATCAGTGCCTCCTGGTCCATCGACGAGTGCCTGTCCATCTACAAGACCGAGAATCTGACCGTCCAGTGGTGCCTGATCGCCAGCAGCCTGCGGGCATCCAAGCACACCAAGGGGCAGCACGGATTCGGCGGCATCTGGGGCGGGCTCAACGCTACCTTCCACCACAACCTGCTGGCGCACCACTCCAGCCGCAATCCGCGTTTCTCCTCCGTCGAAGGGACGGAAAACGTCGACTACCGCGGCAACGTCGTGTACAACTGGGGCTTCATGCCGGCTTATGGAGGCGGGCGCGGCGGAAAGATCAATTTCTGCCGGAACTACTACAAGCCCGGACCGGGCACCGACCATCCCGACCACATCCTGAACGTCTCCGACGACGGCACGAGCCGCTATTTCGTGCAGGGCAATTTCATTGAAGGGCAGCCTGCGGCTACGGCCGACAACCGCTTGGCTGTCAGAGGAAAGAATCCGGAAGAGGCCGTGGTGGACACGGAATTCCCCCGGATGGATTTCCCGCTGGAGCCGACGCCGTCCACCCTGCTGGGCAGCGTGCTGAAAAAGGTCGGATGCAGCCACCGGCGCGACGCTTTCGACAAGGCGGTCGTGGCGCAGGTGCGCAAAGGCACTGCGCCCTGGGGCGACAGGGGCTTCGTCAACACGCCGGAAGAATGCGGCGGCTGGCCGGTCCTGCGCCACGAGGCACCGCGCGCCGATCTGAACCGGAACGGCATCCCCGACGATTTGGAGCGCCGCTATTCCGATATTGAAGATTATCTGAATTCGCTGGTGCGATAGATACCGATGCGCCCCGCGGGCCCAAATCAGGGACGCGGGGCGCATTGCATTGATGTTGTCCGCAGGCTACTGGACGAAGGCGATGATCTCGCCTTTCTCCACCTTCTTGCCCTGCGGGGCGGTGACGGCGACGATCTGGCCGCTGGCGGCGGAGAGCACCTCCTCCATCCCGTACCAGGTCTGGACGTAGCCGCACGGCTTGCCGGCGTCGACCTTCGTGCCGACGGCGGGCGCCGTGGACTTGCCGTCCACATCGACCTGCCAGAGCATCTGGCCCTTGACGGGCGCCTGGACGGGCGTGGCCTTGGGGTATTTCGCCACGATGGCGTCGATATCGAACTCGGGCATCTCCACGACCGCGCGCTTCACCACGATCGGGGCGCCGGCCTTCTCCTTGAAGGCCTCGAGGTCCTTGTTGAAACGCTCCTTGGCGATACCGCTCTTGTAGTCGCGGTACTGACGCTCGTGCATCGCCATCTCGAAGAGCTCCTCGTCGTCCTCTCCGCAGTCCCAGCCCTCTTCGGCCATCATCTTGCGGAACTTCGGCAGTTCGTCGGGGTACTCGTCCTGCGGGTTGCCCGTGTAGAATTCCATGCCCTTCTCCTTGGCGAGGGCCACGATCTCCGGAGCGAGCTCGCCGGGGAGCTTGCCCATCTTGCCGAGAATCATGCCCCAGGTGTCCTTGTCGATCGTGGAGAAGCGCGGCTTGTTCTGCGCCATCGCGAGCAGGTTCATCAGGGCGGTGTTCTTGACATACTGGCTGAACGGGGTCACGAGGGGCGGATAGCCCAGGCGCGGCCACACGTATTCCACCTCGTTGAAGAGCTGGACCATCAGTGAATCGAGGCTGCTCTCCGGCTTGCCGTTGGCGCGCTCGGAGGCGTTGATGGCAGCCTTGAAACCGGTCAGGTCGGCCATCATCGAGCCCATCATGCCGCCCGGCAGGCCGCAGCCCACGAGCAGGGAGGTCATCTGGGAATTGGTCGGGTTGATCCAGTAGCCCAGGAAGTCGTCGATGAACTCCTGGGTGAGGCGGCGGACCTCCATGTAGGCGTCCATATTGATGTCCTTCACCAGGAAGCCGTCGGCCTTCATCATCTGCTGGATGGTGATCACGTCCGGGTGGACCTTGCCCCAGGAAAGGGGCTCCACGGCGACATCAAGATAGTCCGCGCCCGCGCGGGCGACCTCCAGCATCGAGGCGGGGGAGAAACCCGGGCCGCTGTGGCCGTGGTACTGCACCTTGATGTGCGGATATTTCTTCTTGATGCCGGAGACGATCTGGCCGAGCTCGGTCGGACGGCCCACGCCGGCCATATCCTTGAGGCAGATTTCCTCCGTGCCGTACTCCACGAGCTGGTCCACCAGCTTGAGGTAGTATTCGACGGAGTGCACCGGAGAGTGCGTGATGGACAGGGCGGCCTGCGAGATCATTCCGCCCTTCTTGGCATACTCGATGGAAAGCTTGAGGTTGCGCGGATCGTTCAGGCCGCAGAAGGAGCGGGCGATGTCCGTGCCCTGCTTCTTCTTGACCTTGAACATCAGTTCGCGCACGTCGGCCGGCACCGGATACATCCGGAGGGCGTTTAGGCCGCGCTCCAGCATATGGGTCTGGATGCCCGCCTTGTGGAACGGGGCCGTCCATTTGCGGACCGAAATGTTCGGGTTTTCGCCGTAGAGGAGGTTCACCTGCTCGAAAGCGCCGCCGTTGGTCTCGACGCGGTCGAAACAACCCATGTCAATGATGGCCGGGGCCACCCGGACCAGCTGGTCAACCCGCGGCTGATATTTGCCGGAGGACTGCCACATATCCCTGTAAACGAGGGAAAACTTTATCTCTTTTGCCATAATTCGGTAATTGGTCGAAAGTGAAATCTTACAAAGATAGTCATTTTTCTTTGTCCCCCGCTTGCACAGAAATAATTTTTTTGTACCTTTGCAACTCCTTCTGAATACGGTGCGATTAGTTCAGTTGGTAGAGCACCAGATTGTGGTTCTGGGTGTCGTGGGTTCGAGCCCCACATCGCACCCCAAAAGCAAAGACCTCCCCGCCGGGAGGTCTTTTGCTAATTTTGTCCGTAATGGCCTGTGACACGGTTGGTTTCATAAACGACTGAAAAATCGGCCAACTACTAAAAACGCCACTGGCGGCCAGGCGCTGCGGGAGGCATCGGAAAGGGCCCTCCCCGCGCCCGACTGTTGCCCGTGCTATCATTCCAAATGTCCCCCCCATGACCATAACCAAAGATCATTCGACAGATCTTTCACTACGGTTATATCCCCTGATCGAGTTGCAATGACCAGGGTCAAATAGGATTCCGGAACACACAAGGTGTCGCAGAAGGTCCAAACGGTGGACCTTCTGCCACGAAAACGGCCCCGGGACCGTCTGCGGCACCCGCCACGATGACGTCTGTCCCCAATGGACGCAAATCGATACCCGTGCCGGCCAAATTCGACGGACGCTCCGATTACAAGTCCTTGAGATCCTTCGCTGGCGCTACAGCAGGCCGCGGTCCTTGAGGATCTGGAGGGCCGGGTAGGTCGAGAACTCGTCCGGATCCATCGAGACTTCCAGGAGCCGGCCGTCGGGGGAGAAGCGTCCGATGACGAACTGCTGGAGTTTCATCTGGCCGGAAGAGCCCCCGAGAAACCAGAAATACAGCGTGCGGTCGTAGCAGGCGACCTGGGTGCCGAACTCTGCCATCAGGTCTTCGACCTTGTCGATCTCGGTCCGGTAGGGGGCGGGGTCGGGGGCCTGGGCGGCCAGTTTCTCCAAACCGGACTTGTAGGCGGCCAGGTCGGCCAGGAAGGTGTGGTCCCGGCGCATGGACAGGTTGGCGAATTCGTAGCTTGCCGGATTTTCCATATGCTCCTTGGCATATTGCTCGAGCGGGGCCCGGTCCGGTTCCTGGGGCTGGCAGGCGGCCAGGGCCGCCAGGCAGCAGAGTAGGGTGAAGAACTTTTTCATCAGATTGATCGTGTGTTATAGAAAGAAACAGCGGTTAACGGTCCGCAGCGGCGGAGACGACTTTGCCATAAATGCCCCGCATCGCGGAGAGCATGTCCTTGTCGGAGGCGACGGAGCAGGCGGAAACGACGCTCCCGTTCACCAGTTTGCTCTCCACGCGGCAGGTGACGGGATTCCCCTTGGCATCCTTGCCCTTGAGTTCGGCGTATGCGGTCGGGCACCGGCCGTCCATGTAGTAGGTGATGTCGGGCTTTTTGGAGAATTCAAAGCTGCTTGCAGCCGTGTCCGCGAGCTTTTTCGCGGCCGTTTTCATCAGGTCCGACATCTTTTCGGCGGGGACCTCGTTTACGTCGATGCCGGACAGCACGTCCGTGTTGAGGATCAGGAACATCTGGTCGTTCGTGCTGCGCTTGCCTTCCGGGACGATCACCAGGGTCTCTCCGGGATTCAGCGGGGAGCGTTCCGCGATGGTGAAATCGCTGTCCAGATCGAAGGAAAGGCCTCCCGCGGACACCCGTTTGAAACTGGCCTTGTCGGTCTCATACCGGTAATAATGCTCGATGACATAGCAGCTGTGCCATTCTTTCTCCTCATCGTATTTTTCCAGGTCAAATCCGCTGAAATCAGCGATGATGCGCAGGACAATCTGCCATTTCCCGTCCGTCACGTCGATGCCGAAGAAACTGAAATCTTCGCCCGACATGCGCAGGGGCATCGCCGGGCCTGATGATGCCGATCCCCACTTAGGTACTGTGGGCCGGTATCTCCATTCCGGGTTGCTGAAGCCCGTTCTGCCATCCACGCGCGTGAGGATGACCCGCATTTCGAGGTCGAAGCCCGGAGTCTGCCGGAGCCGCCGGAAGTACTGGTCTTGATACCGGTCCGGCGTGGCCTCGATGCTGTAGCTGACCTCGAGCTTCCCTTCCTCGGAGGACTTGATGACGGGGGGAGGGGCGCCCCAGGACATGTTGACGGTCAATACATCGGAGATGGTTTGCTCCTTGAGTCCTCCTCCCTCGCGACTGTAATAAGAATAGCTCTTGCTGTTCTTGTACGTGACCGACGTGGGGGTGTAGGTGAAATCGGGATTGTCGGACTTGTTGATGATTTTAACGTCGTGCATGACCCATTTGCCTCCCGGCTTGATCTGGGCAAAGGAGGGGAGGGCCGTCGGCAGGCACAGGGCCAGCGCGGTGAGGATCAGGATCTTTCTCATGGCTATTTCCCGGCGGCTGCCTGGACGGCTTCGAGGTAAATGTCAATCAAGGCTGCTTCTTCCGCCTTGGTGGAGGCGATGGCGGTGCCGGAGACGATCTTGCCGCCGACCAGGGCGGCTTCGGTGTAACTGAGGGTCCGCGAGCCGTCTTTCCCCGTGCCGTTGACGTAGGAGTAGCAGTGGGGGAAATAGCTGCCGTCCTCGTTGTTGTCGAAATAGATTTTGTAGGGGTTGTCCAGCTTGAGTCCGGACTTGCCCGTGTTGGCCAGCACACCGGCCATCGCATCCACCTTGTCGGCGAGCATGTCCCCCACTTCTTCGTCCGTGAGGCCGTTCACCCCGCGCAGGGCGTTGGGATGGATCTTGAGGATCAGCCGGTCGTTGTCGGGATTGTTGTCCGGGGTGATCATGCAGGCTTCTCCGTCCGCAAGCTTTTCACGGGCGGCGACGGAATAGCCGGGAGCCAGGGCGAAGGAAACGCCGCCTACGGAAGCGCGCGCGGCGGACGCACTTGAGCCACCGCCACCGCCGCCGACGATGCCGACCGTGATGCCGTTCCCGTAGTTGACGTCGCTGATGTCCGTATTGCCCGTGGGCATGCGCACACCGCCCCCGTTGTCAGAGCTGCGTGCCGGGCTTTTCTGGCCGGAGGAGAGATCCAGCGTGCAGGAGAAGGTGATCTGGACCGGATCGGAATAGCCGTCCATCAGGTAGGGAATCCGGATCTGCAGGGTGATGCTTTTCCCGTCGGAAGTCATCCCGTAGATGGAGGCCTTGGCCGCATTGCTCTGCTTCACGCTGCGCAGGCGGGTCTGGGTGTTGGTCCGGCTGCCGTTTTTCCGCTCCGAAATGGTCATGTCGGACCATTCGGCGAGCTGGCCCGTCCACACGGCGCCGGGGTTGGAGAGGGGCTGGTTGACGGCGGCCGGAATCTGGCCCCGCCAGAAGAAGTTGCCGACGTTCTTGCCGTTGCCGTCGGACTTGAACGTACAGTAGCCCGAGGTGTTGTCCACGGTGAAGGTGACCGGCGCGGAGGTTTCCGGACCGGGGATGTTGCCGACCTGACCCCTGAAGGTCTCGGTCTTGGGGCGCTGGGCCAGCAGGACGATGCTGCAGAGCAGGAAGAGGGAAAGTGAAAGGATCTTTTTCATCTTGAATCAGCTTATCAAATGAATTGTGTGTCTTCTTGGAAGGCTTCCTCGATGCCGTGGGCGCCGGTCATTTCCAGACCGAAGGTCCCGATTTCGGGCAAGTCTTTTCCCTGGGCGATCAGGCTGTCCACCTCCGTGATGAGCGAGAAAGCCTTGCGGCTCTCACCCGCCAGGGACTTTCCTTCGGCTGCGTAGGAGGCATAGAACTCGATCAGGGCCTGGCTGTCGCCTTCGCCGGTGGAGGCGAGCATGTTCTCGACGCGGCCGCGCAGTTCCTTGGCGGCATTGAGCTTGGCCGGGTCGATCTTCTCCGCCATACCCCACTGGTCCAGAATCTTGATCTTTTCCTCCAGGGTGCGGTCCATTCCCTTCGGGAACTGCCGGCCGGCTTCGCGCAGGTGATGCAGCGCTTCCTTCCGGTAGGCTTTGGCCCAGGCGGGATCCGGCTCGACGGCGGCCTTCTTCATGAAATCGTCAAAGTGCCGGAGCGGCTCTTCGACTTTGTAGGACTGCACTTTCTGGACCAGCTCGGGGTTGTCGAAAGGCGTCTCGGCGCTCTGCTTGGGCGTGACGACTTTGCCGACATCGCTCCCAAAAGATTCGGGTCCCGTGGCGGAGACGGCGGTCTGCTCGGCCTGGAAAGCCAGTTTGTCCGCATCCCAGGGCGAGAAATTCTTGCTGCCGGTGGCTTGGTAGCAATATTCGTCGTTCCAGTAGCGGCCGGCCACCTCTTCGGGCAGGTCCCGGCCCTGCACCCGGATGGTGTAGTCGTGGTCCATGCCGACCTTCTTGCAGTTGACGGCGTTGACCTTGGACGCGTTGCCCGTGGCCTCGAAGAAGGTGATCTCGGATTCGGGCACGCCGAACTCCTTGGCCAGTTTCGTCTTGAGGGCCTTCTTGACATTCGCGTGCAGGATCGTGTTCTCCGTGGTGAAGCGGAAGCGGTACTTGTCGATGACGTGGGAGGAGTTGAGGTAGTTCTTGGCCCAGCGGTCGCACTGGATCGAGAGCACCAGCTCCTGGAGTTCCTGCTGGGAGATGTCGGCCTTGTTACAGGCGTCGATGAACTTCTTGACCTTCAGCTCGCCCAGCGACTGCGCCTCCTTGGCCAGGTCGCGCAGTTCCTGCATGGCCGGGGAGTTCGCCAGCATCTTCTTGCCGAGGTCAAGCTTGTCCTTGCAGAGTTGGCGGATGTCGATCTTCCATTGGAGCGCCTTGTGGGTGGCGCGCGCCATCTTGCTGACGTAGGCGACGGAGGAGTAGCTCCGGCACAGGCTCTGCTCGACGGCGAGCAGATCTTTCTTGACCAGGTCGGCCGTCTCGGCGAGCGCCTGGCCGAACTGGGTGGTCGAGAGCTTTTCCATGCCTTTTTGCATCCCGTACTTGAATGCGGCCGACTTGGCTATCTCCCAGGAGGCGAACTTGGCGCCGACCAGGAAGTTGTCGAAGAAGGTGGCGTTCTCGTTCTCGGATGCTTTCTTGCATTCCAGCAGGAATTCCTTCGGCGTGTAGTAGAGCACTTCCGAATAGCCGAGGGTAGCGATGCCGAGCAGCAGCCGGCCCATCAGGGTCTTGGGCTCCCGTTCGGCCATGGTGGCCATGCACATGTCGAAGCCGTCCCCGAAATACACCTCTTCCCAGACATAGGTGCTCTCCGCGACGTACAGCGGGCCGACTTCGCCCGTCATCAGCTTCAGGTAGAGCTTCTTGGCGTTGTAGAATTCCGGCATGTAGTAGCCGAAGCGCTCATCGAACGAGGCGAGCATGATATCGCATTTGTAGATCAGGGCGGCGAGCTGGGCGGCCTGGGGCCTGGAGAGCAGCGCGTTGCGCATGTGCATGAGCTTCTCCGTGACCTGCGTGTCGAACTTTTGCATCTTGCTCAGTTCACCCACGTCGGCGGCGATGCGCACGGGCATCGAGATGACCATCGAGATCTGCTCGGCCTTGAAGGTGCGTCCCTGGAAGGTGGCTTCGCCCTTGATGGCCGCCTTGCAGCGGTTGGGCGGCACCAGGATGGCGGACGGGACGATCTCGTAGATGTAGGTCAGCGAACGGAGCCCTTCAACGATGGGGCGGCGGTCCACGGCGAAGTCCTTCAGTTGGAGGCCCAGGTTGACGACCGGTTCGCGGATGGGCTCTTCCTTGCGCTTGCCGAACCATTCCAGCGACTCGGGCACGTCGGCAAAGGTGATCTTCATCGTGTCCGGAGCCGGGCAGCCGATCTTGTTCTCCTTCTCGTCCCAGGCGAACAGGGTCACTTCCAGGCGCGTGTGGGCGATGGCGAGCGGGTATTCATAGTCCCTGGGCTGCTCCTCGGTCATCGCGATGCTCTCCGTGCCCTTGATGACCGGGTAGGCCTTGATGTGGCCGACCTGCATCCGCAGGCCCTCGTAGAAGCGGTGGACGGGCAGGCGCTCTTCCACCTTGCGTTCCCCGTCCTTGACGGGCTCTTTGGCGGTGACGAGCAGGTAGCTGCTGTCCATGTCGCCGGGCTGGCGCTCCTTGATCTTGTCATCGGGGAGGCAGTCTGAGAGATCGATGCTGTAGGACCCTTCCTTGTCGGGGCGGACCTTGGACAGACGGAAGGTTTTGTTCTTGTCATTCTCCAGCACGGCCTCGACGGATGCGTTTTCGCTGAGTCCTTCTACATAGAAATAGATCGTCTCCTCGCTCCTGCGCCCGGCCACGTAGGTGACGTTGTCCTGGCAGAACAGGATCCGGAGGTTGTCCTCGATCTTGAAGACGACATGGTTGCGCAGGATCCCGGAGGGACCTTCGAAGACGAAGATGACCGATCCTTTGGTGGCGAGGGGGGTCTTGCTGTCGGGTATCGGGACCTGGATCCGTCCGACGCGGTATTTGCCGGACGTCCCGGTGCCTAGCAGCTGGATGTTGTCTCCCTCGACGACCCGGATGGTCTCGGTGAGATCCCGCCGGTCGATTCTCTCCCCGTCCGCGGTCAGTTCTTCGATCCGGGCACCGACGATCCGCGGTTCGTCCCCCACGCGGAGCGTGTCGCCGAACTCCTTGTAGAGGATCATCCTGAAGGAGCTGGGCTTCTTGGGCTCTTCTTCGGGATCGTCCGGGCCCTCGCCGCCTTCTTCCTTTTTCCTTTTTTTTCGCTTCTGGAGAATCCGCTTGAGGACGATGCCTCCGCTGATGGCGGCGACGGGTCCCCAGAATACCGCCGGAGGGATCTTGGTTTCCCCGAATTCTCCGGGCTTGTCGTCCGCCTCGGTCTCGTAGTTATAGACCGGGTCGTCGCCGACGAACTTGTAGAAATAGTACTGCCCGGCCCCTTCGGCGACCCGGAAAGTGCTGCCTGCGGTCACGGCGATCTGTTCGCCGCCGATGACGATGATCAGCTGGGAGTTGCGGTTGGGCACGAACTCGTCCATATGCATGTCGGTCTCCGGGTTCCGGACCAGCAGTGCGCTTTTGTAGCTGGAGGCGCCCCAACGGTAGTAATAGCCGTCGTGCTCCGTCGTCCCTCCGTTCTCGAGGGCCGTGACCGTGACGCTGCCCCGGATTACCTTCAGCCCCGGGTGTGCCTCCGGATCGTCGTCGCGGTTGACCGTGATCCGGAAGCCCAGGTTCTGCTCGTCGCCGAACTTGATTCTCTCGGGCGGGTCTTGCCACAGGAATTCCACGCCGCTGGAGTGGACGGCCTTGTGTTTCGAAACACTCTTCCAGTACGGTTTCCCGGTTATCGGCATTTTCGCGTCACTCTTGGACAGGGAAGTATGGTCCAGAACCCAGTAGCCGTCGGCATAGGCCGCGGAACAGGCCCCGCCTGCGGCGAGGAGCAGGCAGGCGAAGAGCAGGGGAAGGATTCTGCTGGTCATAACTACGTGATATCAAATGAATTACCAGTTCATTTTCATGGCCAGGTACATGATGCCGACAAGGATCACGACCACCCACCAGAGAAAGGATCTCTTTTTCTTCGCCGGTGCGGCCGTTTCCCGGGTGGCGGGTGCCGGTGCCTGTGCCGGTGTCGGTGTCGGTGTAGGTGTCGGTGCGCCCGGCTCATCCCACTGGATGGCTCCGAATTCTCCTTTCTCCGCAGGTGCTGTGGCGGAGTGCTCCTGCGGCGCATCGGAGATGGTCACGGTTGCGCCCTCCGGGGCGTCGATGACGATGCCGCCCTGTGGCGTGGGGGTGGTGCGGACAGGCTGGACCGGGGCGGGACCGGAAGCCTGGGGTGCGGTGGGCGCGGTGATCGGCGTGCCGCAGCTGGTGCAGAATCGGGCGCCGTCGGGAAGGGGCGCGCCGCAGTGGGTGCAGAATGCCATAGTTGTCTTTTATTTGGCTTTTGGACAGTGTGTTCGGATGAAGTTGAGGACGAAGTCGTAGTCCTCTTTCGGGACATAGACCTGGTTGCGGTCGAGCCGTTGGTTGACCTTGATGAGCTCCAGGGCGCGGCGGGGCTTGATCCGCCGGACATTGGCAAAAACGGAGGTGGAAGTGGTACGGGAGGCGGCCATCATGCCGGCACCGACCGTGGAGGGCCGCCCCGTGGCGGCGCCCACGAGGACGGTCAGCAGGCTGAGTTTCCGCGCCCGTTTGATCTGGGCGGCCTCCTGCTCGTGGATGACGCCCTGCTCGTCCAGGGTGAAGTGCACGATGTACCTGCCGCCGTACGTCCAGGCGACGAGCAGGTAGGCGAGCAGGATGATGACAGCGAAAACGGCCATCACCACCAGCCAGATCTTGGGGTTGCTGCCGCTCCACAGGCGGTCGTTCCATTCGGCCTGCAGGGTCCCATGGGAGGCCAGGCTGATTATGTTGATCAGGAAGGGAATGATCAGCAGGATGCCGAAAATCTTGTAGACCACCAGGATGATGGCGGGATTCTTCAGCATATTGAACTCGTAGGTCCAGCGGTATTTCCCGTCCCGGCAGAGACGGACGCGCGGGCCTTCGTATTTGACGCTTTCCGGATTCCCGGAAGCGGCGAGGTCCGGGCCCATGCTAGGACAGGCCTAGAGGGTTGAACTGGATGAGCAGATAGGTGCCGATACCGATCAGCGCCCACATCCACCACTTGATCTGGCCCTTTTTCTGCTTCTGCTCCTCGCGGGCCTGGCGGACCCGGTCCATGTAGGTCATCTTCCGGGGCTGCTGCGGCTGCTGGTATTGCGGCTGCTGATACTGGGGCTGTTGCTGATAGTTCTGCTGGGGCACGGCGTTGAAACGGGTGCCGCATACGGAGCAGAAATTGGCGTTGTCGGGGAGTTGTGCTCCACAGTTGGGACAATATTTCATATCTTAATTCGCTTGAGGGCAGTGGGAACGTAGGAAATTGAGCACGAAGTCGAAGCCTGCGTCATCCACATAGACCTGGTTAGCCTTCAGGGTGCCGTTGACCTTGATGATGTGCTTGGCGGGATCGGGCTTGATGCTGCGCACGTTTTTGAAGCTGGAGACCAGTTTGTTGCGGCTGGCGCCCAGGATTCCGGCAGCGGTCGCGGTCATGTTGCCGGCGAGCACGCCCGCGAATGCGGCAATCCAGCCGACGACCTGCGCTTTCTTGTACTGGGAGGGCAGCTGGATGTGGGCGATGTCCTTCTCGCTCATCTCGAACAGTACGCAATATTTGCCGCCGTTGATGGCCGCCACAATCGCGTAGGAGATCAGGATGAGGACGGAAAGCCCCGCATAGACGGCCAGCATGATCAGGGTGAACTGCCCGAAATTGTCGAATCCGCTTGAGATGCCGATCAGCAGCCAGATGCCGGCAATGATGGCGCCGAAGATTTTCAGCAGCGTGCCGAGGATGGCCGTGCTCTTGAACATATTGAGTTCGTACACCCAACGGTAAATGCCGTCTTCGCACAGCCGGACGGAGCCGTCTGCCTGTGCGGCGTAGTCCGGGGCGGGAGCCGGAGCCGGGGAAGGAGCCGGGGAAGGAGCGGGCGCCGGGGCCACCGGTGCAGCGGCGACGGGGGTGCCGCAGGCGCCGCAGAAACGGGCGTCGTCGGGGAGCTGGGCGCCGCAGTTGGAACAGAATTTCATACGCATCGTTTTTATTTGTTCGAAGATAGGCATAATCGCATCACGCGGGCGCGGGCGTGACTGCCAATTCGTGCAAACCGACTTTCATTTCGTGAAATACTTCCGGCGGTTTTTACCTATCTTTGCCGATATGAAGATAATCATCGCTCCGGATACGTTCAAGGAATGCCTGCCGGCCGGGCGCGTGGCGGACATCCTCGCCGATGAACTGAGCCGCTTGCGGCCCGGCTGGACGGTGGCCGCCTGCCCGTTGTCCGACGGTGGGGAAGGCTTCGCCGGCATCCTGACGGTTGCCCTGGGCGGAGAATTGCGTCCGCTTCGGGTGACCGGGCCGCTTGGCGAACCTGTGGGGGCTTATTTCGGCCGGGCCGGGGAGACGGGCGTCATTGAGGTTGCCTCCGCTTGCGGGCTGGGGCTCGTCCCGCCCGGATGCCGGGATCCGTGGGCGGCCACGTCCCGGGGTGTGGGGGAGCTGCTGCTTGCCGCGGCGTCGCAGGGATGCCGGGAGCTGCTGGTCGGACTGGGCGGAAGCGCTACCTGCGACGGCGGTGCCGGGATGCTGTCCGTGCCTGGAATCCGTACCCTGTGCGGGAGGGTGCGCATCCGCGCATTCTGTGATGTGGACAATCCTTTTGTGGGCCCGGAGGGTGCCGCACGCGTCTTTGCGCCCCAGAAGGGGGCCGATGCCGCGATGGTGGAGCGCCTGGAAGTGCGGATGGCCGCGCAGGCGGCTGCTATGCTCTCCGAGACGGGCACGGACGTGTCCGCTTTGCCCGGCGCCGGCGCCGCAGGCGGTCTGGCGGGCGCACTGCATGCCTGCCTCGGCGCGGAGATTGTCCCCGGGATCGACGGCCTGCTGGATGCCGTCGGCTTCGACCGGCTGGCGGCCGGTGCGGACTGGATCCTGACCGGCGAGGGACGCTCCGACCGGCAGACCCTGTCGGGGAAGGTGCCGTTCGGCGTGCTCCGGCGCGCCCGGGGCGTGCCGGTGGCGCTACTCTCCGGTCGCCTTTGCGACCGGGAAATGCTGCAGGCGGCCGGATTCGCCAGCCTGGTGGAGGTCACCCCGCCGTCTGCTCCGCTCCCGGATGCGCTCCGCCCCGAGGCGGCCGAGGCGAATCTGCGCCGCGCTGTTGCGGATTGGCTGTACCTGCAGGGGCTTCAGGGGTAAGGGTCGGGGTAAAAAAGAACAGGACAAATCTTGCGACTTGTCCTGTTTAGTAGCGGGAGGCGGACTCGAACCACCGACCTCCGGGTTATGAGCCCGACGAGCTACCAACTGCTCTATCCCGCGATGTTTGGGACTGCAAAGGTAGCAATTATTTTTCGAAATCCAAATTTTATTTGGAGATTCCGGGTCTGGCCCGGAATGACTAGCGGATCCGGATTTCGTTCTCGAGGCGGGCGAGAATCTGCGGCGAGGTGACTTTGCGCAGGGCGGAGACCAGCGCGCCGTCGCGGCCTGATCCTTGTCCGAGCATTTCGAGGAGCTGTTCCATCTGGCTCGGCGGGGCGGGGTAGCCCTTGACATTCCAATGTCTGAGGTCGCCGTCGCCGGCAGTGACGGCTGCGAAGCGGATGGCGTCCTCCAGCGTGCCGATCTCATCCACGAGGTTGATCTGCAGGGCGTCGGCGCCGGTCCAGACACGGCCCTGGCCGATGGCGTCCACGGTCTCCTTGGGAATCCCGCGCCCTTCCGAGACGATGGTGGTGAAGCGGTCGTAGACGGCTTCGATGGAGGCCTGCATATATGCGTGTTCATCCGCATCGAAAGGACGCATCAGGGAGTACATGTCGCCGTGCTTGAGGGCCGTGACGCTCTCCACACCCACGTGGGCGATGTCCTTGACGGTCTTGGAGAGGTCGGGCACCAGCCCGAACACGCCGATGGATCCGGTAAGGGTGGTGGCGTTGGAGTAGATCTTCTCGCAGTTGTTGGAGATCCAGTAGCCGCCGGATGCGGCGTAGTCGCCGTAGGAGGCGATGACGGGCTTGTCGGCCCCCAGCCGGTCGAGTTCGTCCTTGATCTTCTCGGAGGCGAGCACGCTGCCGCCCGGGGAGTTGACGCGCAGCACGACGGCCTTGACGGTGGAGTCGGCACGGACCTTGGCGATCACGGAGGCGAAACGGTCACCGGCGACATCTTTCTTGGCGGAACCGTCCACGATCTCACCGTCTGCGTAGATGACGGCGATCTTCTGCTTGGCCTTGCCCGGGAGGACCTTGGCCTCCACGTAGTCGACGAAGTCAATCCACTTCACATCCTTGTATTTGTCCACGACGGCCAGGGCGGCAAGCTTGGCGTGGAGCGCTTCGCGGTCCAGCAGCTCATCCACGAGCCCGTTGTCCAGGAAGTCCTGCGGAAGGTTGAGCCTGAGCCCTTCGATCAGGGCGTTCAGCTGTTCGGGCGTCATCCCGCGGCTCGCGGCAATCTGCCCGCCGAGGGTCTCCCACATCGAGTCGATCATCCGCTGGTATTGCTCGCGGTTCTCCGGACTGGCGCTGCCGCGGGTATAGGCCTCGCCGGCGGACTTGTATTTGCCGTGGCGGATGAGCTGCATGTTGACGCCGAAGCGCTTGAGCAGATCGCCGTAGAACATCATCTGCGAGCCCACGCCGGTCAGTTGGCTGGAGGCGCCCAGGCTGGGAGTCATGTAGATCTTGTCGGACACGGAGGCCATGTAGTAACTGGTCGTGCCCGGATTTTCCAGATACGCGACGATGGGCTTGCCGCTGGTGTTGCGGAAATGCACGAGGGCCTCGCGCAGTTCGCTCAGCGACGTGGCGCTGGACAGGTTCCCGTCCGTGCGCAGGTAGATATATTTGACGGCGGGATCCTCCGCCGCGGCGTTCACGGCCTGCACGGCATCCCAGATGCCGATGACGTCGGTGCTGGTGACGCCACCCGCCAGGAGCGAGGCCGGCTCCATCCCGTCAAGCGGATTGGCACTCCGGGTCTGCTCGCCGAGGGCGATGCTGGAGAGGTCGATCCTGAGCACGCCGGACTTGGGCAGGGAGGGGGAGGAACTGCCGGAGGCGATCACGGCGCCGAGAAATCCCATGCTCAGGAAAAAACTGATGATACCGATCAGGAAGAAGCCGCATATCACGGCCAGGACCATTTTGACAAAATCTTTCATTGCTGCAAAAGGAAAATTTAACAAAAGTAGGTAAATTTGCAGAATAATTCAACAATACGATGGCACAGAAACCTTCCATACCCAAGGGAACCCGCGATTTCGGCCCGCAGGAGGCGGCCGAGCGCAATTATATCTTCGACACGGTCCGCTCCGTTTTCCGCACGTACGGCTACGCCCAGATCGAGACGCCGGCGATGGAGAACCTGTCCACCCTGCTCGGCAAATACGGCGAGGAGGGCGACAAGCTCCTCTACCGGATCCTGAATTCCGGAGACGCCTTCGCAAACGTGGACCCGGACAGGCCGCTGGCCCCGCAGGTGTGCGAAAAAGGCCTGCGCTACGACCTCACGGTACCTTTCGCCCGTTTCGTGGTGCAGCACCAGGGGGAACTTTCCTTCCCCTTCAAGCGCTTCCAGATCCAGCCGGTCTGGCGGGCCGACCGTCCGCAGAAGGGGCGCTACCGCGAGTTCTGGCAGTGCGATGTGGACGCGATCGGCTCCCGCAGCCAGTTGTGCGAACTGGAGCTGGTCCAGATCGCGGACCGCGTGTTCGAGAAGCTGGACGTGCGCGTGCTCGTCAAGATCAACAACCGCAAGGTCCTGACCGGTCTGGCGGAGATCTGCGGCTGCCCGGACAAGGTGGTGGACATCACCGTTGCCATCGACAAGCTGGACAAGATCGGCCTGGACGCCGTCAAGGAGGAGCTTCGCGAAAAGGGCCTGTCCGACGCCGCGGTCGCCATCCTGGAGCCGGTGCTGACCCTGCAGGGCAGTAACGAGGAGAAGCTGGCGCGGATGCGCGGCGTGATGGGCGCTTCCCAGACCGGACTGAAAGGCCTGGACGAACTCGAAGAACTCTTCGGCTTCATTGCCGCCGCCGGGATCAGGACCCCGGCCGAGATCGACCTGTCGCTCGCGCGCGGACTCAATTATTATACCGGGGCCATCTTTGAGGTCAAGGCGCTGGACTGGCAGATCGGCAGCATCTGCGGCGGCGGCCGCTACGACAACCTCACGGGCATCTTCGGACTGCCGGATATGTCCGGCGTGGGCGTGAGTTTCGGCGCCGACCGCATCTACGATGTGCTCAAGGGGCTGGACAAGTTCCCGAAAGACTTGTGCAGCGCCACCCGGCTGCTGTTGGCGAACATGGGTCCGGACGAGGTGCGCTACCTCCTTCCGCTGGCCTCCGCCCTCCGTGCGGCGGGCGTTGCCGTGGAGGTGTATCCCGATGCCGCCAAGCTCAAGAAGCAGTTCGACTATGCCGACCGCAAGGCCATTCCCTTCCTGTCCATCACCGGCGCGTCCGAGATGGAGCAGGGAGTCGTGAACCTGAAAAACCTCTCCTCCGGCGAGCAGAAATCTTTCGCCCGGGAGGACCTGTCCGGCATCCTGGCGTTCCTGGAGGCCGCCTGACGCCCCGTCAGGCCGCTTTCTTCCTGTCGATGTCTTCTCATAGGCCGTGCCGGGGAGTTCGACGTAATCGATCCGCTTGTAAGCGGGGAGCAGGGAATTGATCTCCCGGATGTCCGCCGCGATGTCCTCGCGCTGCGAACGGCGCTGCGGCGGGAAGCATCTCTTCCAGCAGGGTATGGCAACGGGCGTAGTCTCCCTCGTAAATAAGGATGCTGTCCACTTTCCCGAACGAAAGGGCCGTCAGCAGAAGAAAGGTCAGAAGACTCATAATAATAACATGACCGCGAAAACATAAAGGAGGAAGCCCTGGAACTTGACCCGCGAACCGTTGTTCTCGGAGAGCAGGGACTCGGAGATGTCCGTGTTCACGAGCTTGCTGAGCTTGTCCGTCTCCGGCAGGCTGCGCGCGCTCCACTTGGTGACGATCATGCCGTCCGCGATGTAGGTGGCGCCGCCGTTGGCGCGGTTCAGCGTGAGCATTTTCTTGCGGTCGGCATACCGGGTGCGCTCCAGCAGGCCCTCCGGCAGCTCCAGCTGCGCCATAGCGGAGGGGGTGGAGGCGGCCAGCACGACCGGCGTGTAGCCGAGTGCGGCGGCTTCGTTCACCAGCGCGGCGATCCGCTCCCAGTGCCGTCCGGAGATCTTTTCCGGGTCGTAAGCCGACACGGCGAGCAGGTTGCCGGACAGGAGCAGTTCGTCTTCGTATTCTCCGTCGGCGTTGCTGATCGACAGGGTCGGGGCGCGCTCGTCGGTGGGGTCCTCGATGTCCTCGGGCAGCATCAGCTCGGTGCCCTGCCGGAACGGGGTGAAGTCCACCAGCGGGAGGGAGACCAGGGAGTAAATCATGAAGATGATCAGCGACACCGCGGCAATCGGGAAACTGACATATTTGACCTTGCGGGTGCGCTCGAGCTTGCCCAGC
The DNA here is from genome assembly GCA_017458145.1 of Bacteroidales bacterium. Taxonomy (GTDB): domain Bacteria; phylum Bacteroidota; class Bacteroidia; order Bacteroidales; family UBA932; genus Cryptobacteroides. The sequence continues at coordinate 70,542 of JAFTGA010000015.1, forward strand.
GGGATGCAGGAGACGGCCCAGAGCGCCAGCAGGACGATGTTCTTGACCAGACTCTGCAGGTGCGTCAGGCGGATGGCTTCGCCGAAGCAGCCGCAGTCCATCGCCGGGTTCTTGATATAAAGCAGGACGGTCAACAGGGTGAACCCGCCGAGCAGCACGCCCGTGGCGATGGCGGCGATCTTGCGCCAGACGCCCGTGATAAGGCCGGCTCCGAGCAACGATTCTACGAGGGCGAGCCCGGTGCCGATCAAGCCCGACATCCCGTTCAGGAAGCGCAGGCCCAGAAAGTTGAGATAGGCCTCCACGACCAGCCGGGCCCCCACCGGATCCATCAGTTTAAGGACGCCGGAGAGGAACAGCACGAAGCCGAGCAGGACGGCGCTAATCCTTCTGATGACTCTCATACACGCGTTTGATCTTGTCGAAAATGACATCGGGCGGCAGCATCGCGCCGTCCTCGCCGCTACAGTCCACGACGATGAAGTGCGGATCCAGCGCGGCCTGGCGGCGGTACATGTCCCGTACGCGGCGCTGGAAGGCGATGTCCGCCTCGTGGATGTCCTGGCGGCCGTGCAGGTAGCCGCGGTCGGCGCCGGCGCGCTGGGCGGACAGGCTCTGCTCCACGAAGCCGATCGGCACGTCCAGGAAGATATTCAGGTCCGGGCGGGGAAGCCCGAAATGCCCGTATTCGGTGTTGTTGATCCATTCGCGCAGCTCCTCCGCCTCTTCCCGGGAGGGGAGTTTGGCGCACTGGTAGGCGATGTTGGAATAGACATAGCGGTCCAGCAGGACCGTGCCGCCTTCGCTCAACGTCCGGCGGATCTGCGGGGCGGCGTCCGCGCGGTCCTCGGCGAAGAGCAGGGCGACCAGCTGCGGGTGCACGCGCTCGATGGAGCCGAAACCGCCGCGCAGGAATTTGCCGATCAGCGCGCCGTACACGGGCGCATCGTAACGCGGGAAGTGGATGTACTCCAGACGGGGGCAGATGCTCCCGAGATATTCTCTGAACAATCGGACCTGGGTGGATTTCCCGGCACCGTCGAGCCCTTCCAAAACGATAAGCATAACCCTGCAAAGATAGGGAAAAAATACTATTTTTGCGCTATGATCCAGATAATGGCCATCGTCAATCTGACGCCGGATTCCTTTTACGCGCAGAGCCGCGTGAGCGCCGCGTGTGCGGCGGAGCGGATCCGTGCCCTGTGCGGCCAGGGTGCGGACATCATCGACCTCGGCGCCGTCTCGACGCGTCCGGGGGCGGCGGACGTCTCCCTGGAGGAGGAATGGCGGCGCCTGGAGCCGGTCGTGCGCGCCTGGGAGGCCCCGGCCCTGCTCTCGGTCGACACGACGCGCGCGGAAATCGTGCGGCGGGTGTACGACTGCGCCGGTCCGTTCCTCGTCAACGACATCTCGTCCGGGGAAGACGATCCCGACATGCTCGCGACGGTGGGCCGCCTGGGCCTGCCTTTCGTGGCGATGCACAAGCGCGGCGGCCCGCGCTCGATGGACGCGCTGTGCGATTATCCGGAGGGCGTAGTGCCGGCGCTGACGGCTTATTTCTCGGAATTCGCCCGTCGGGCGGAGGCGCACGGCATCGCCGAATGGGCGCTCGACCCGGGGCTGGGCTTCGCCAAGAGAGCGGCGCAGAACTGGGAGATCCTGGAGCGGCTGGACGCGCTGCGCATTTTCGGGCGCCCGATCCTCATCGGCGCCGCGGACAAGCGTTTCACCGGAGGCGACACCGAAAAAGCACACCGCCTCGCGCTGGAGCACGGGGCGGATATACTCAGGGTCCACGATGTCGCGGCGGCGCGCCGGACTATTCTTCAAACAGTGGCTTGACCGGATCGAGATTGCCGGCGTCCTGCTCCTGCGGGATGCGGGAGAAGGCCCGGACGATCAGCACCAGCAGCAGGAGGGCGCCGAAGAAGAGGACCCAGTAGCGCATGCCCGGGAGCACGTCGAGCCAGGATTCCACGTCTTTGAATGCGTCGATGTTGGACATCACCAGCGAGAAGGTGTTGTTGGTGAAATGCATCAGCATCGTGAGCTTCAGGGAGCCCGTCTTGTAGTACACATAGCCGAACAGGCAGCCCAGCAGGAAGGCCGGGACGGCCTGCCAGGGGTTGAGGTGGATGAAGGCGAAGAAGACGGCCGAGATCACGATGGCCCAGACCGGCTTCACCTGGTTGCCAAGCAGGCCGCGCAGGATCATGCCGCGGCAGAGCCACTCCTCGAAGAACGGTGCAAAAATGCTGACCATCAGGAAATTGATCCAAAGCGTACCCTGTGTCATTCCCTTGAGCATCTCCTCCAGCCAGGAAGGCATCTCGGGCATGAAGGCGAGGATGGCGTCCGAGCAGAAGGCGGCGCTGAGCGTGGCGAGTGTCACCAGCAGGGCGCAGAGCGCTCCGCCCAGCGGGCTGAAGTGGCTGTTGTCCAACTGCAGCCCGCTGCGTGTCATGCTGTTGTTGCGGCTCTTGATGCTGGCATACAGCATCGGCGGGATGAACATCAGCGGATAGGAAACGAGCATTCCGTATTCCATCCCGGCTGCCTGGCCGAAGGCCCCCACGCAGACGAGCGAGATGAGATTGCCCGCCAGGGCTCCTGCCAGCAGCCAGGCCAGCAGGATGAACATATCGGCTACGCCCGGGACGTAGTGGTTGAATTTCTCCAGGAAGCCGTAGTTCCTGGGACGGGGCCGATTACTCATAAAGCGGGCTGGGATAGACGCCGTCGGCCGCGAGCTGCGCGAACTTGGCCACGACGGCGGGACGGTCCTCCTTGTAGGTCACGCCGAACCAGTGGGACGGGGTGGAGAGGACATCGCACTGGGCGCTGCCGTCCTTGATCATGCAGTCGATGGCGTAGGGGATGTAGTATTCCTTCTTGAGCTCCTGGCTGTTCTGCTCCAGGAAGGTCTCGAAGATGGCGCCGCTCTTGGTGAAATAGTCCGGAGTGAATCCCCACATGTTCATCGAGCAGAGGTCGCTGCCGCGCAGGTCCACGTGCTCGCCGGTCACGGAGTTGTCCCCGCGCACGACGCCGTCGGCGTCCTTCTGGATGTTCAGGTGCTCCACGACGTCGGTCAGGTGCTGCCCGGCGTCATAGTGGCAGATCCCGCGGGACACGCCGCCGGACTCGCTCAGGGTGTGGTCCAGCTCGAAGCCGACGATGGCATAGACGCCCTGGCTGCCTTCGTGGGCACGGCACCAGTCGCCCGCGATGCGGAACGATTCCTTGCCGTAGTAGTCGTCGCCGTTGATCACGACGAAGGGCTCCTTGATCACCTCGGCGGCCATCAGCACGGCGTGGGCGGTGCCCCAGGGCTTCTGGCGCTCCGGATTGAGCGGCAGGAAGCGGGCGGGGATCTTGTCCAGCTCCTGGGTCACGAAGACGAACTCCAGCGGAGCGCCGTCCGTGCACTTGACATGGCTGTATTTGCGCTCGACCGTTTCCTTGAACTGGTCGAGAAAATATCCCCGGACGATGTAGACGACTTTGCCGAATCCGGCCTGCACGGCGTCATAGATGGAATAATCGATGATGGTCTCGCCGTTCGGGCCGAGTCCGTCCATCTGCTTGAGGCCGCCGTAACGGCTGCCCATTCCGGCAGCCAGAACAAGAAGTGTAGGTTTCATATGGATATAGATTTAGTTTCTTCCACAAAAATAACTATTTTTGTACAAATTTATGGCAAAGTACTCCAAAGATCTCTGGAACCGCGACAAGGACGGAAGCCGGAAAGAGCAGCGCTCCTTCCTGCGTTACGCCATCATTGCCACGGCGGGTTTCCTGCTCTTCATGCTGCTCAAGAAGGACAATCTCGTCAACTGGGTGCAGGCAGGCTTCACGCTGCAGCGCCAGCACCGCCAGATCGAGCTGCTGCAGGAGGAGAATGAACGGCTGGACCAAAAGATCCGGATGATGAAAGGCAACCGCGACACGCTGGAGCGCTATGCGCGCGAACAGTTCTACTTCGCCGAGCCGGGCGATGATGTGTATATCATTGAATAATAATTAATTCCTTCTCAATCCTTACGACGTGCCCCGTCCCCTCGAAGGTCTTGCCCCCGATGGTGACGGTGCCGCGCGGCTCCGTGCGGTAGCGGCGCAGCAGGCCGACCAGTTTGCCGAAGGTCGGGCCGCTCAGCGAACAGTCCTCCAGCAGGCGCCAGAGGGCGTATTCCCAGTGCTCCAGGGCGAGCACGGCGGGGATGCGCACGGCGCCGTCTTCCGTGGTAAGCCCTTCGCGGACGGAGCGGAACCAGGCATCCGCGATATCGTCCACCTGCGCGATGCGCTGCATGTCTTCGCCCAGGGTCCGGACGAAAGCGGGATTGATCCGGGCAAAGACGGGGAAGACTTCGTTGCGGATGCGGTTGCGCCTGGGGGTGCTGTCGGCATTGGTGCTGTCCTCGCGCCAGGTGCAGCCGTGCTCTTCCATCCAGGAGCGGATCGCAGCGCGGGGCGTGTCCAGCAGCGGGCGGACGATGCCCGGGCGGTCCCCCATTCCGCGAAGTCCGCGCGTTCCCGTGCCGCGCAACAGGTTGAGCAGCAGGGTCTCGGCGTTGTCATCGGCGTTGTGCGCCACGGCCACGGCGTCGAATCCCCGCTCCCGGCAGAGCTGCGCGAACCAGGCGTAACGCAGTTCGCGCGCCGCCATTTCGATGCTGACCCCGTGCTGCGCCGCATAGGCGCGGGTGTCGAAGCGCTCCACGAAACAGTCCAGCCCGTGGCGGGCGCTCCATTCCCGCACGAAAGCCTCGTCGCCGTCGGATTCCGTGCCGCGCAGCGCGAAGTTGCAGTGCACGACGGCAAACCGGGCTCCCGGGAAAAGTTCCGGGGCCCGGTTTGCGAGGTACATCGAGTCGATGCCTCCGCTGACGGCGAGCAGGATCCGCATCGCGGTTATTTCTTGCCGAGCGTGTAGGTGAAGTTGATGGAGAAGTACTCCTTGAACTGCACGCGCTGGGTCGGGTTGAGGCCGTTCTTGTCGGCGATGGTCACGATCGGGTCGTAGATGAGCCAGGTGTCCAGGGCGATCTTGAAGAATCGTCCGACCTTGAGGCCCAGTTTGTTGTCCCAGTTGACGCGGTTCCACACGAACGGATGGTTGAGGTAGTCCGTGAAGAGGATGAGCTGCGTCTCATAGGTGAAGATGTCATTGACGGAGACCTGGAGGTTCGCCTTGACCTGGGCACCGAGCTGGAAGAGGGCGGAAGCGTAGTTGGCTCCGACGGCGGGGTCCAGCGAGGGCTCGCGCAGGTTCATGCCATAGCCCTTGCGCAGTTCCGGGATGGTGCAGAAGGTGTAGCCGCCCGTGACGGGGGAGAGGTTGAGGCTGAACCAGGGCGCCGGGTCCCAGGACATACCGAGACCGAAGGTCAGGTAGGCGGGGGCGAAGAAACCGGACTTGAGCGTGCCGCTCCAATAGCCCCGGTCGTCCTGCTTGTAGGAGTCGAAACTGTCGGAGAACTGCGACTTGAAAGTCAGGTCGGCGGTGTATTTCCACTTGCTGTCCGCGGCGGTCTGGTAACCGAAGCGGCTTTCGAACTGGAGCAGGTCGGCGCTCTTCTGCAGGAGGTTCTCCTTGTCGGCGGACCACAGGAAGCCGTACATCATCTGCAGGCGGTTGTTCCAGGTGGCGAATTCCTTGGCGTAGTTGGCGTTGGCGTCGATCCCGGCGCGCAGGGTGGCGGTGTTGTAGCCGCCGGACGCCCAGTTCCACAGGGCGGTCTGGCTCAGGCCGAGGTCGAATGTGGACCAGGTTTTCCAGTATTTCGGTTTTTCGACGACAGCCTCGGTCTGCTCCGCCTCGGAGAAGGCGGCAGCCGCCTCGGCCGTGGCCTTCTGGACATCGTCCTGGGCGCGCAATCCGGCCGAAGCCACGGCGAACAGGGCGAGAATCAGGGTAATTTTCTTCATAGATCTCTGGTATTGTGTTGCTTAATAGGAAATTGCAAAGACGACCCGGCGGTGCGACGGCTTGCCGGAGTAGATGTCCGTTCCTTCCTCCTCGCAGACATAGCTGTCGATGGGGATGCAGCGGATGGTGGCCTTGGTGGCGTCCTTGATGGCCTGTTCGGTCTCCACGGTGCCGTCCCAGTGGCAGAGCAGGAACTTGCCCGTCTGGATCTTGGCCTTGAACTCCTCCCAGTTGTCGCATTTCTCGACGTGGGCGTCGCGGAAGGCGAGCGCCTTGTCGTAGATGTTCTGCTGGATGGCGTCGAGCAGGGCAGAGATGTGCTCCGCGATGCCGTCCAGGGGCATCGTCTCCTTGGTGAGGGTGTCGCGGCGGGCCACCTCGACCGTGCCGGAGGCCAGGTCGCGGGCGCCCATTGCCAGGCGCACGGGGACGCCCTTGAGCTCCCACTCAGCGAACTTGAAGCCCGGGCGGAGGGTGTCGCGGTCGTCCACCCTGGCGCTGAGGCCCATCGCCTCGAGCTCCTGCTTGATGGCGCAGAGCTTGTCCAGCACGGCGGTGCGCTCCTCCTCGGTCTTGTAGATGGGGACCATCACGACCTGGACCGGGGCGAGCCGGGGCGGAATGACCAGGCCGTTGTCGTCGCCGTGGGCCATGATCAGGGCGCCCATCAGGCGGGTGCTGACGCCCCAGGAAGTGGCCCAGACGTATTCCTGCTTTCCTTCCTTGTTGGTGAACTGGACGTCGAAGGACCTGGCGAAGTTCTGGCCCAGGAAGTGGGACGTACCGGCCTGCAGGGCCTTGCCGTCCTGCATCATCGCCTCGATGGTGAGGGTGTCCAGCGCGCCGGCGAAGCGCTCGTTCGGGCTCTTGTGGCCCACGATGACCGGCAGGGCCATCACGTTGCGGGCGAAGTCGGCATAGACCTGCACCATCTCATAGGCCTTGGCCTCGGCCTCTTCGGCCGTGGCGTGGGCGGTGTGGCCCTCCTGCCAGAGGAATTCGGCGGTGCGCAGGAACAGGCGCGTGCGCATCTCCCAGCGGACCACGTTGCACCACTGGTTGCAGAGGATGGGGAGATCGCGCCAGGAGGTGATCCAGTTCTTGTAGGTGCTCCAGATGATGGTCTCGGAGGTCGGACGGACGATCAGCTCCTCTTCGAGCTTCGCGTCGGGATCCACGACCACGCCCTTGCCGTCCGGATCGTTCATCAGGCGGTGGTGCGTGACCACGGCGCATTCCTTGGCGAAACCCGCCACGTGTTCGGCCTCGCGGCTGAAGAAAGATTTGGGGATGAAAAGCGGGAAATAGGCGTTCTGGACGCCCGTGCGCTTGAACATCGCGTCCAGCGTGCCCTGCATTTTCTCCCAGATTGCGTAGCCGTAGGGCTTGATGACCATACAGCCGCGGACGGCGGACTGCTCCGCAAGATCGGCCTTAAGTGCCAGATCGTTATACCATTGCGAATAATTTTCGGAACGTTTGGTGACCTCTTTTGCCATATTTTATAGAAAATCTGCGATTTTTTTCGAAATTTGCATCTAATAAGTGTGGTGCTCAGGCATCATACTTGCAACCGCAAAGATATAACTTTTTATTGAATAGGAGACGAAGAATATGAAACGGAGCACGACACTTTTCCTGCTGGTCCTTTCCCTGGCACTGGCATCCTGTGGCACCTCTGCTCAGCTTTCACAGCAGCGGTTCCAGGACGGCATCTATCTGAAACCCGGCGCTGAGCCCGAGCCCGTCCGCCTCTATACACAAGAAGATTTCGAAGCGATGGCTGCCGCGAACATCGCCCGCAAGCAGGGCCGCGACACGCTCGTCGTCATCCTTGAAGATCCGTGGGACTACGGCTGGCGCTACCCGTATTATTCCTGGGCGCCGTGGGCCTGGGGCGGCCTGGGCTTCGGCGTTTACTACTGGGACCGCTGGCGCTTCGGCCGCTGGTATGATCCCTGGTTCTACGACCCTTGGTACGGCCCGCGCTATGCCGGCTGGTACGATCCGTGGTACTATGATCCCTGGTACGGTCCGCGGTATGGCTATTACGGCTGGGGCCACCGTTACGGCTGGTACGACCATCCGGGCTATCCGGGCGGATACTGGGGCGGCCGTTACCGCGGCAACGTAGTTTACACGCCGCGCTCCGCCACGCAGTCCGGCGGGCCGCGCACCATGCACCCGGGCAGCGGATACAACTACCGCTACGGCACGGCCGGTTCCGCCGGCGGCTCTGCGATCGGCGGCCGCACCTCCGTCCGCCGCAGCGTTTCCGGCACCGGGAGCGGCGCTTATTCCGGCTCATCTTCCTCCTCGACGACACGCAGCCGTTCCGCCGGGTACAACCCGCAGCGCGGTTACGGCAGCAGCCGGTCCGTTTCCGGCACGCGTGCCGAGACGCAGCGCTCTTCGGGCAACGCTACCTATAGCAATCCCACCTACGGCAGCTCCGGCGCTTCCCGCAGCGGCGGCTACAGTGGCGGCGGTTACAGCGGGGGTGGCTACAGCGGCGGCGGCTTCGGCGGAGCGGGCGGCTCCTCCCACAGCGGGGGCGGCGGCTCCCGCAGCGGCGGCGGACGCCGGTAAAACGGCCGGTGTCGGCTGCCATTCCGATCCCACCTGGTCATTCCGGGCCTGCCCCGGAACCTGTTCAACCTGAAACAAAGATGAAAATGAAAAAGATATACATCGCAGCGGCCCTCCTGCTGGCCGCATCGGCCGGCGCAGGGGCGCAGAACCTCTACGACGCGATCACCTTCAGCCAGAACCACTACTCCGGCACGGCCCGGAGCATGGCGATGGGCAATGCCGTCACCGCCCTGGGCGGCGACATCGGGTCCATCGTCATCAACCCGGCCGGATCGGCCGTGGCAAGATACGGCCAGTTCGTGGTCACGCCGGGCTTGACGATTTCCTCCGTCAATTCCTCCTATTCCCCGGAAGGGGAGACCGCCTATGGTGTCGGCAACCGGCTGAACCATACGCGGGTGAACCTGCCCAGCATCGGCGTCTCCTTCAAATTTGAAACCGGCCGCCGCAGCGGCGTGAAGTCCTTTTCCTTTGCCATCCTGTCCACGCAGACCAATTCCTACAATTCCGAATCGGAAGGTTTCGGCACCAACCGGCAGACCTCCAAGATTGCGGAGTTCGCGGATGCGGCCTACGGGATCCCCGAGAGCTCGATGGCGGGATATAACTCTTTCAACACCAGCAGCGTCTCCTGGGATATCCTCTCGGCTTACAACGGCGGGATGTTCGGGCCCTACGGCCAGGACGGCGTGTATGCCGGCGTGACGGAGACGATCGCCGACGACGGGTCCTACCACTATGTCCCCGGCGCCCTGACGCAGACGTCCATCCTGTCCAAGCGCGGCAGCAAGAACGACCTGCTGATCAACATGGGTCTCAATATCTCCGACCGGGTGTACGTGGGCTTCAACGTCGGCCTGCCCAACGGCCGTTACCGCTATGCCGAGTCTTTCTATGAGGCGGCGGCCGATCCCGGCCAGTTCCCCATCATCTTCCAGGAAGACAAGGCGGAGTATCTGACCTATTTCAACAAGGGCACCTCCAACTACCAGTATACGGCAGACATCGGCGGCATCTATGCCAAACTCGGCGTGATCGTGCGTCCGCTGGACGGCCTGCGCCTTGGCGCATCGTTCCAGACGCCGACTGCCCTGACCATCTCCGAGAGCTGGCAATATTCCGCCGCCACGGTGTTCAGCGACACCCGCTACAACGACAGCGTGACCTCTCCGGTCGGGGAGTATTCCTATACGCTCCGCTCGCCGTACCGCGCTTCCTTCGGCGCCGCCTATGCCTTCGGGTACAGGGGCTTGCTCAGCGTGGACTATGAACTGGCTGACTACAGCGTGATGCGCTTCGACGAACTGCGCCGCAACCGCATGAACGGCAACGGTTTCGAGGTGCAGAACTGGCTGAACCGCAATTTCGCCGGCGTGTCGCATGCCGTGCGCGTGGGCGGCGAGCTCAAATTGACCCCCGAATGGGCCCTGCGTGCCGGTTACACGCTGACCACCTCTCCGGAGCGCTGGTGGACCGACAGCGACGGGCGCGTGGTCAATGCCAATACCGCCCAGGCCGACGCCGACATCTATTTCAACCGGATCAAGAATCTCGTGACGCCGCACTACTACAACGACAAGACGCAGAGCTTCTCGCTGGGCTTCGGCTATTCCTCGCCCGGTTCCTTCTTTGCGGATGCGGTCGTGCGCTGCACCTCCTATCCGGCTGCGACCTTCTCTCCCTACTATGATTACGACAGCTACGACAGGTCCGGCAACTTGCTCAGCGTCCCGGCTCCGCGCATTCTCAACGAACGCCGCCTCTGGAACGTGGCGGTGACCTTCGGCTGGCGGTTCTAATTGACTGAATATGGAATTGACGGCAAAACAACTCGCGGAGGTCCTGGGCGGGACCGTGGAAGGAAATCCGGAAGTCAAGGTGACTTCCTTTGCGAAGATCGAACATGGCAAGCCCGGCCAGCTCTGCTTCTTCGCCAACCCCAAATACGAACAATACGTCTACACCAGCAGGGCCTCGGTCCTGCTGGTGAACCGTGATTTCCAGCCGAAGGAGCCCGTGGCGCCGACGCTGGTGCGCGTGGAGAACGCGTACAATGCCCTGGCCGACCTGCTCAAGTATATGTCCGAGCAGAAGAAAAAATACCGCCGCAGGCGGAGTCTCCGATCACGCATCGCATGGAGCGCCAAGCTCGGCAAGCGCGTGAATGTGGGGGATTTCGTGACCATCGGCAAGGACTGTTCGATCGGAGACTGCACGGTGATCCACGACAACGTCACGATCGGGGCCGGGACGAAGATCGGCTCCTATTGCATCATCTATCCCGGCGTGCACATTTTCCCGGGGATGGTGATCGGTGACCGCGTGATCCTGCATGCGGGCTGTATCATCGGGGACGACGGCTTCGGCAACGCCCCGCAGCCGGACGGTACTTGGCGCAAGATCGAGCACCTGGGCAACGTGGTGATCGGCAACGACGTGGAGATCGGCTCCAATACTACGGTCGACCGGGCTCCGATGGAGTCCACCATTATCGCGGACGGGGTGCGCATCGACAACCTGTGCCAGATTGCGCACAATGTCGTCGTGGGCAAGAATACCGTGATGGCGGCGCAGGTCGGCATTGCCGGGTCCACGCAGATCGGCGAGAGCTGCATCCTTGCCGGGCAGGTGGGCATCGTCGGCCACATCAAGATCGCGGACCATACGACGATCGGCGCCCAGGCCGGGGTGATCGGGAATATCCGCAAGCCCGGGGAGGTCTGGATGGGCAGCCCCCTCCTGCCTCACCGCACGTATCTGAAGGCCTATGCCAAGTTCAAGAAGGCGGGGGAAGAAGATTAAAATATTATTTGTATCTTTGCCGCCCGAATGAACCAACAGACCTTAATCACAGCATATAAGTTTGAAGGCCGCGGCCTCCACACGGGCAAATACGCCCATATGACCTTGAAGCCGGCCCCGGCCGGATATGGCATCCGTTTCATCCGTACGGACCTGGGGATCGAGATTCCGGCACTGGCGTCGAAAGTGACGCGTACCGACCGCAGCACTACCATTTCCGAAGGGGGAGCCAACGTCATCACCATCGAGCATCTGATGTCCGCCCTGACGGGCCTGGGCGTGGATAACGCCTGCATCGAGATCAACAATGAGGAAGTCCCGATCCTGGACGGCAGCGCCCTGCGCTATGTCCGGGCCATCGCTCCGGACGGCCTGCAGGACCAGGACGAGGAGCGCCAGCTGGTCGAATTCAGCGAGCCCTTCGAGGTGAAGGACGAGAAGACGGGGTCCTGGGTGCGCGTGGAGCCGTCCGACCGGATGTCCTTCGAGGCTACATCGGATTTCAATTCCCACGTGCTCGGCGTGCAGTCCGCCCGCTGGAACGGCGGCAACAACTACGTGGCGAAGATCGCTCCCTGCCGTACCTTTGTCTTCTTCCACGAACTGGAGTTCCTGGCGGCCCGCGGGCTTGTCAAGGGCGGTGACGTGGACAACGCCATCGTCATCGTGGAGCGTCCGGTTTCCACGGAGCAGATCGACAATATGTGCAAGCTGTTCGGGATGCCGCATCTGTCCGTGACCGGACAGGGCTACCTGAGCAATATCCAACTTCATTTCCCTGACGAGTGCGGCCGGCACAAGCTCCTGGACCTGATCGGGGACATGCGCCTGATGGGCGGATTCCCGAAAGCGAGGATCACGGCCTACAAACCGGGCCACTCCATCAACAGCCTTGCCGCGCGTACAGCCCTCAGTAAAATCAAATAACTATGGTGAATATTCATCCCCTGGCTACGGTCAGCCCCCATGCCAAACTTGGCGAGAACGTCGAAGTCGGCCCTTATGCATTCATTGACGACAAGGTCGAGATCGGCGACAACTGCAAGATCTATCCCCACGCCACCATCTTTCCGTATGTGAAGATGGGATCCGGCTGCCAGGTGTTCCCCGGCGCCGTGATCGGCGCCATCCCCCAGGACCTCAAGTTCAGCGGCGAGGTCACTTATGTGGAAATCGGGGACCGTGTGACCATCCGTGAGTGCGCGACCATCAACCGCGGCACCAAGGCCAGCGGCAAGGGTGTCACCCGCGTGGGCAACGATACGCTGATCATGTCGTATGTGCATATCGCGCACGATTGCCGCGTCGGCAACCACTGCATCCTGGTCAGTTATGTCGGTATCGCGGGCGAGACGGACGTGGACGACTGGGCCATCATCGGCGGCAATGCGGCGGTGCACCAGTTCTCCCACATCGGCACCCACGCGATGGTGGGCGGCTGCACGGCCGTCAACAAGGACGTCCCGCCGTACTCCATCTGCGGACGCACGCCGATCTGCTATGCCGGCATCAACATCGTCGGTCTGCGCCGCAGGGGCTTCGAGTCGGACGTGATCCGCAATATCAAAGACATCTACGACACGATCTATTATCAGGGCTACAATATCTCCGACGGCTGCGCCAAGGTGGAGGCCGGTTTCCCGCAGTCGGTGGAGCGCGACACGATCCTGGCGTTTATCCGGGGTTCCCAGCGCGGCATCGTCCGTGCGATGGAAGTAGGAGTGAAAGGCGCCATCGAATAGTGGTCCCGGTCCTGACGATCGCATACTTCCCTCCGGTAGAATACTTTGCGCTGCTCGCAAAGTATTCTTCGGTTTATGTTGAGGCGTGCGAAAATTACCAGAAGCAGTCTTACCGGAACCGCTGCCGCATCTATGCGGAGAACGGGGTGCAGAATCTGAATTTTCCGGTCCGTCACCGCGACGGGACCTTCAACCTGCCCATCCGGGAGATCGAGGTGGATTATTCCACTCCCTGGGTGGCCAAGACGGAGCGCTGCATCGAGACGGCCTATCGCTCATCCGCTTTTTTTGAATACTATCGGGACGAACTGTTCGCGATCCTGGATTCGCAGCCGCGGACGCTCTGGGAGCTGGATATGCAGATTATCCGCTTCTTTGTGGCCAGGACCGGCCTGAAGACGGAACTCGTGCCCACGGAGCGATTTGCGGACGCGCATGTGGACATCCATCCGAAAAGGCCGAACGCAATCCTCCGGGAGGAGGGATTGGAACGGCCTTATTATCAAGTATTTTCCGAACGTTTCGGGTTCATCCCGAACTTGTCCGTGATGGACCTGCTCTTCAACGAGGGTCCCGCGTCGTTGGATTATCTCCGTTAGTTGTTCTGCCCTTGCGTCTGTTCCCGGGTCTGCTGATTCCAGGTGAACAGTGCAACCATCTCGCGGGTCTTCTCGCCGGACATCACGCCGACCAGCTGGATGGAGTCGTCCTCTTCCTTGATATAGGAGAACATCAGGGCGTCATCCAGAGTCTGCGCGCCTTCGCTGAAGAACTTCACGGCCTGGGTGAGGGCGTCATAATAGAGGCCATGGTAGGATGAAGTCGTGCTCTCGTTGATGTAATGGGTTTTGAGGTAGTCCATGACGGCTTCGGCATCGTCTTCGTCGGCGAGGTTGACATATCCTTCGTAGGAGAAGATGTAATTCTGCTCCTTGTCCAGCTTGCAGGAGGACACGCACACGACAGCGAGCAGTGCTGCCAGCAGGGTAAGAATTTTACGCATAAACCAATCGTTTTGGCAAAATTACAAAAAATTCTTATATTTGCAGCCGTGAAAGAGACAGAAGGCCCGGATGAGGTCTTCTTTTTTAATATCATGGACAGGACAGAATTCGAAAAAGTGGTGGAGAAGGCCGTCGCGGAGCGCGGCTGCTCCCTGGTGGACATCTCGTTCAACGACGATGACAATGTGTTCGAGGTCACGATCGACAAGGCGGACGCCGACGTCGATCTGGCCGACTGCGAATTTGTGCACAGGGCCGTACTGGCTGCTTTTGACCGCAATGTCGAGGACTATGCCCTGACTGTCGGTTCTGTGGGGATCGACGCCGCGGAAGCGGACGAAATGCTGAAAACAATCAACGAATAGACCCTTTATAATGGAAAAGAAAGAAAAAGTAATTACGCTCATCGACGCCTTCAAGGACTTCAAGGAGGAGAAGAACATCGACCGTCCTGTGATGATGCAGGTCCTCAAAGACGTCTTCCTGACCCAGATCGCCAAGACCTACGGCTCTTCGGACAACTTTGACGTGATCGTCAACGTGGACAAGGGTACCTGCGAGATCTACCAGAACTTCGACGTGGTGGAGGAAGTGGAGAATCCGTATGCCGAGATCACCCTCGAGGGCATCCGGGAAGACGGCGGCGACGCCGACGATTACGAAATCGGCGACCAGTACACCAAGACCCTGCCGCTCGCCGCATTCGGCCGCCGCGGGATCCTGAACATCCGCCAGAACCTCCAGGGCCGCATCATGGACATCGAGAAGGCCAATGTCTTCAAGAAGTATTCCGAGAAGGTGGGCGAGCTTTTCTATGGCGAAGTCTATCAGACCTGGTCCAAGGAGGTCCTGATCCTGGACGAGGACGGCAACGAACTGCACATCCCCAAGAGCGAGCAGATCCCGGGCGAGCGTTTCAAGAAGAGCGACTCCGTCCGCGCCGTCATCAAGAGCGTGGAGATGAAGAACAATACCACGCCCTACATCACCTTGAGCCGCGTCTCCAACGAGTTCCTGGAGCGCCTCTTCGAGCAGGAGGTGCCTGAGATCGCCGACGGCCTGATCACCGTCAAGAAGGTGGTCCGCGTGCCGGGTGAGCGTGCCAAGGTGGCCGTCGAGTCCTACGATGACCGGATTGACCCGATCGGCGCCTGCATCGGCGTGAAGGGCGGCCGCATCATGGGCATCGTCCGTGAGCTGCGCAATGAGAACATCGACGTGATCCAGTGGTCGCAGAATCCGAAGCTGATGATCCAGCGCGCCCTCAATCCCGCCGTGGTCTCCTATATCGAGATGGGCGAGAACGCTGACGACAAGGTGAAAGTGTTCATGCAGCCGGACCAGGTCAGCAAGGGTATCGGCCGCCACGGTGTCAACATTCAGCTGGCCGGCATGCTTGTCGACCGGGAGATCGAGGTGTACCGCGAACTCCCGAAGGGCGAGAGCAGCGAGGAGGAGGACGTGCTCCTGAGCGAGTTCTCCGACGTGATCGACCAGTGGATCATCGACCGTCTCGAGTCCATCGGCTGCGATACGGCCAAGGGCGTGCTGGCGCTTTCCCCGGAGGATATCGCCAAGCGTGCCGACCTTGAGGACGAGACCGTAGAGGAAGTCCGTAATATCCTGAAAGCAGAATTCGAAGACTAGACAGAATGGCAGAAATCAGACTCAATAAACTTTTAAGACAGTACAACATCGGTCTGGACGACCTGGTGGAGTTTCTCCACGGCCAGGGCGTCGAGGTCGATGCCAACCCCAATGCGAAGGTCTCCGATGAGGTCCTTCCGGCCCTGAACAGGCAGTTCGGCAAGGATCTGGAACTGAAGCAGGCCGCCGACAAGGTAGAGGTCAAAATCACCGAGATCCT
This sequence comes from Bacteroidales bacterium, assembly GCA_017458145.1. Lineage (GTDB taxonomy): Bacteria > Bacteroidota > Bacteroidia > Bacteroidales > UBA932 > Cryptobacteroides. Next base: position 86,481 of record JAFTGA010000015.1, read on the forward strand.
GGAGAAGAACAGCCGCCGCCAGGCGCGGGAGGAGTTGGAGGACGAGGAACCCGAGCAGGAGACGATCATCAAGAGCAACACGTTCATCAACGCCAAGCGCGAAGAGCCCGTGGCGGAGCCCGAACCGGAGCCGGAGCCTGAACCCGTAGCCGAACCGGGACCGGAGCCCGTGGCGGAGCCTGAGCCGGAGCCGGAAATCCCGGCGGAGCCCGCGCCTGCCCCCGAGCCGGAGCCCCTGGCCGAAGAGCCGCAGGCGCCAGAACCCGAGGCGGAACCTGAGGCGGAACCCGAGCCCGAGGCGGAACCCGAACCGGAGCCTGAACCCGAGGCCGTCCCGGAGCCGAAGCCTGCCGTGCAGCCGCAGGCGGCCGCACCCGCCGGAGGCCCGGCGCTCAAGGTGGTCGGCAAGATCGACCTCAGCCAGTTCGACCGCAAGCCCAAGAAGCGCGAGCGCATCAACAAGGGCACGCAGAAGGTGGACGTGGCCAAGGCCGGCGCCAATATCGAGAAAAACCCCAAGAAGGATTCCCGCCAGCAGCAGAACCAGCAGCAGGCCGGTTCCGGCAAGCGCAAGCGTGACCGCGACCGTTTCAAGCCGGCGCTGACCGAGGCCCAGCAGGAGGAGCTCCAGAAGGAGATCCAGAAGCAGGTCAAGGAGACCTACGCCAAGATGAACGAGGGCAAGAAGAACAACTTCGGCGCCAAGTACCGCAAGGAGAAGCGCGAAGCGGCCGCCCAGCGTACCCAGGAGGAGATGGCGGAGGCGATGGCCGAGCAGAAGGTGTTGAAGGTCACCGAGTTCGTGACGGTCAATGACCTGGCCACGCTGATGAACAACACCCCGGTGGTGAAGGTGATCGGCGCCTGTATGAGCCTGGGCCTGATGGTCTCCATCAACCAGCGTCTCGACGCCGAGACCCTCGTGCTCGTGGCCGAGGAGTTCGGCTATCAGGTCGAGTTCGTCACGGCGGAGATCTCCGAGGAGATCAGCAGCATCGAGGAGGCCGACCGTCCCGAAGACCTGGTCCCGCGCCCGCCGATCATTACGGTGATGGGCCACGTCGACCACGGCAAGACCTCCCTGCTCGACTACATCCGCAAGTCCAACGTCATTGCCGGCGAGGCGGGCGGCATCACGCAGCACATCGGTGCCTACAACGTGAAGCTTCCCGACGGCCGCCATATCACCTTCCTCGACACCCCGGGCCACGAGGCCTTCACGGCCATGCGTGCCCGCGGCGCCCAGCTCACCGACCTCGCGATCATCATCGTGGCGGCCGACGACGCCGTGATGCCGCAGACCATCGAGGCCATCAACCACGCCCAGGCGGCAGGCGTGCCGATGGTGTTCGCCATCAACAAGATCGACAAGCCGGGTGCGAATCCGGATACGATCCGCCGCCAGCTCTCCGAGATGAACATCCTCGTGGAGGACTGGGGCGGCAAGTACCAGTGCCAGGAGATCTCCGCCAAGCAGGGCATCAACGTGGACAAACTGCTGGAGAAGGTGCTCCTGGAGACCGACTTGCTCGAGCTCAAGGCCAATCCGAACAAGAAGGCCGTGGGCGCCGTGATCGAGTCCTCCCTGGACAAGGGCCGCGGCTACCTGGCCACCGTCCTCGTGCAGGAAGGCACGCTCCATCCGGGCGACGTGATGCTGTGCGGCAGCTATTATGGCCGTGTGAAGTCGATGTTCAACGAGCGTGGCCAGAAGATCACCGAGGCCGGCCCTTCGACGCCGGTGTCCGTGCTCGGCCTGAACGGCGCTCCCGCCGCCGGTGAGAAGTTCAACGTGATGGCCGACGAGCGCGAAGCCAAGAGCATCGCCGCCAAGCGCGAGCAGTTGCTCCGCATCCAGGGCATCAAGACCCAGAAGCACATGACCCTCGAGGAGATCGGACGCCGTATCGCGATCGGCAACTTCAAGGAGCTCAACATCATCGTCAAGGGCGACGTGGACGGCTCCGTGGAGGCCCTTTCCGACTCCCTGATCAAGCTTTCCACCGAGGAGGTCAAGGTCAACGTCATCCACAAGGCCGTGGGCGGCATCTCCGAGTCCGACGTCCTGCTCGCCGAGGCTTCCGACGCCGTCATCGTCGGCTTCCAGGTCCGTCCTACGCCGGAGGCCCGCAAGGCCGCCGACCGCGAAGGCATCGAGATCCGCCTCTACTCCGTCATCTACGATTGCATCAATGAGGTCAAGGACGGTATCGAGGGCATGCTTGAGCCGGAGAAGAAGGAGGAGGTCATCGCCACCGCCGAGATCAAGCAGATCTTCCGCATCAGCAAGGTCGGCACGATCGCCGGCTGTATCATGCGCGACGGCAAGATGGTCCAGAAGTCCAAGGTCCGCCTCATCCGCGACGGCATCGTGATTTATACCGGCGAACTCGCTTCCCTGCAGATCGGCAAGGATGCCGTCAAAGAGGTCCCCGCCGGCAAGGAGTGCGGTATGTCCATCGCGGGCTACAACGACATCAAGGAGGGCGACATGATCGAAGCCTTCCAGATCGTCGAGATCAAGCGGACGCTGTAAAAGGGGTATTATCTTCGCACCGTTATGACGAAAACCCTGACCCTTCCCGCTTCTTCCGACGCCCTGGACCTGTCGGTGCTGGTCTCCACCCCCGACGGGACGCCACGCGGCGTCGTCCAGCTCGTACACGGGATGTGCGAGCACAAGGAGCGCTACATTCCCTTCATCGACTTCCTGACCGCCCACGGCTTTGCTTGCGTCATCCACGACCACCGGGGCCACGGCGCTTCCATCAAGGCGGAGCGGGACCTCGGCTACCTCTACGAAGGCGGCTGGGAGGCGATGGTGGAGGATGTCCGCGTCGTATCCGACTGGGCGCTGGAGCAGTGGCCCGGCCTGCCCTACACGCTTTTCGGGCACAGTATGGGATCGATGGTGGTCCGCTCTTTCGCGAAGCGTTACGACGACCGCCTCGACCGGCTGTTCGTCTGCGGCAGCCCGGCAGACAACCCGTCCAAGGGCATCGGGAAGGCGATTGCCGGATTCTTCGGACGCGTCCGCGGCTGGCACTACCGCCCCAAACTGCTACAGAAGCTCTCGTTCGGAAGCTTCAACAAGCCGTTCGAAAACGAAGGCTTCGGCGCCGCCTGGGTGTGTTCGGATGAGCAGACGCTGGTCGAATACCACAAAGACCCGCTCTGCACCTACCGGTTCACGGCCAACGGCTTCCGCGCCCTGATGGGGCTGATGCAGGACTGCTATTCGCCGAAAGGCTGGCAGCTGAGCCGCCCGGAGCTGCCCGTCCATTTCATTTCCGGCGCCGAGGACCCCTGCCGGGGCTCCGACAAAGCCCTGGAAGAGGCCGTCGAAAAAATGCGCCGCGCGGGCTACCGCCACGTGGACCTGAAACTTTATCCCGGAATGCGCCACGAGATCCTCAACGAGACGGACAAACAACTCGTCTGGGATGACATCCTCGCCCTGCTGTAAGATGACGGAGGCGGACGAAAGGTTTATGCGAGAGGCGCTGCGCGAGGCGCGTGCGGCCGGATCGGAAGACGAAGTGCCCATCGGGGCTGTCGTCGTCTGCCGGGGCCGCATCATTGCGCGCGGGCACAACATGACCGAGCGCCTGCACGATCCCACGGCCCACGCCGAGATGATCGCGCTGACCGCCGCCACGGAGGCCCTGGGCGGGAAATACCTGGACGCGTGCACCCTGTACGTCACCGTGGAGCCCTGCCCGATGTGCGCTGCGGCGCTAGGCTGGGCGCAACTGGGCAGGCTCGTCTACGGTGCCCCGGACCCGCGCCGGGGCTACTCGCTCTTCACCCCGTCCCTGCTGCATCCCCGCACCGAAGTCGCATCCGGCCTGCTCGCAGAGGACTGCGGAGCCCTCGTCAAAGATTATTTCAAAAGCAAACGATAATTTACTATCTTTGCACCCGGAATTGAGGTATGGTGTAATGGTAGCACTGCAGGTTTTGGTCCTGCCTGTTCTGGTTCGAATCCGGATACCTCAACGCAAAAAACCGACCCTCGCAGGGCCGGTTTTTTGCGATTGGAAAAGTCACCTTTTCCGATTTGAATAATTGTCGGTCTGTGAATGACAATTCGGGCAAAGGAGTTGGAGGTTCTCTACTGTATGATTTTGATGATTACCATCAATGTGATGAATCTGAAACATTAAATCTTTGCCATTCCAATCCCTGATACCACAGATTTCACAGTGGATATCACCGTGTAAGATTCGTCGGATATATTCTCGCTTCAAGTTCAGCACCTTTATCTGTGCGCCATAGCGAAATATCTCCTCATCTGCCCGATTTATAAGTTGGCGTTTATAATGTTTTCCATTGCGTGTTTTAGCCAAGCGATAGTCGAAATGAGAATAATCTACATCATATTCCTTGATCTTCCCCTTCAAAGTTCGGTAATTACCGCCAACCTTTGGAACACCTAACTTATCCAAACAATCAAACCAGCAATTGGATTCAGCAACTGCTTTGATTACTTTTTCTTTGCTCCAGTCATATTTTTTCATAGCAGGATGATCTTTCCCAAAGATACGAAAAGGAGTGATGATAACAAATCAAAATTCGACATGTTTTGCCTCCCCCGTTCTGTAAGCGTACGGGAAATAACTATAATATATTTATCTTTGCATTTTGGTATGAATCGTTATATCCTTTCGCTGGATCAGGGCACCAGCAGTTCCAAGGCCATCGTCTTCGACCAGGACGGGCGGCAGGTCTGCATGTACCAGCAGGAGTTTACCCAGCTCTTCCCCCGACAGGGCTGGGTGGAGCAGAATCCCAAGGAGATCTGGTCTTCGATGAAGTCCGTGATGGAGAAGGCCGTCGCACAGGTCAAGGACGGCCCGGTCGTCGCGCTCGGCATTGCCAATCAGCGGGAGACGACGATCGTCTGGGACGCCGATTCCGGCCGGCCGATCTGCAACGCCATCGTGTGGCAGGACCGCCGCACCGCCGAGTACTGCGATTCCCTCAAGGAGCGCGGACTGGAGGAGATGATCCGGGACAAGACCGGCCTGATCATCGACGCCTACTTCAGCGCGACCAAGATCCGCTGGATCCTGGACAACGTGCCCGGCGCGCGCCGCAAGGCCGAGGCCGGGCGGCTCCGTTTCGGGACCGTGGATTCCTGGCTCATCTGGAACCTGACCGACGGGCAGGTACACGCCACGGACGTGACCAATGCCTCCCGGACGATGCTGTTCAATATCAACACGCTTTACTGGGACCCGGAATTGCTGGACCTCTTCGGCATCCCGGCGTCGATGCTTCCGTCCATCCACAGTTGCAGCGAGATCTACGGCAATGCCGTGGTCCGCGGACGCGGCATTCCCATTGCCGGGGTGGTCGGTGACCAGCAGGCCGCCCTGTTCGGGCAGATGTGCGTGGACGAGGGATCCGTCAAGAATACCTACGGGACCGGCTGCTTCCTGCTGATGAACTGCGGTCACAAGCCGATTTTCTCCGAGAACCGGCTGCTGACCACGGTGGCCTGGAAGATCGGCGACCGGGTGGACTATGCCCTGGAGGGCAGCATTTTCGTGGCGGGCGCCGTGGTGCAGTGGCTGCGCGACGGGCTCGGCCTGATTGAGAAGTCCCACGATGTCGAGAAACTGGCCGCCAGCGTGTCCGACAACGGCGGGGTGTATTTCGTCCCGGCCCTGACGGGCATGGGCGCTCCGTACTGGAACCAGGACGTGCGCGGCACCATCGTAGGCATCACCCGGGGCGTGACGGCCGGCCACCTGGCCCGGGCGGCCTTGGAGGGCATCGCTTTCCAGACGATGGATATCGTCACGGCGATGGAGCACGACGCCGGCATCTTGCTGTCCGAACTCAAGGTGGACGGCGGCGCTGCGCGCAACAATCTGCTGATGCAGTTCCAGGCCGACGTGCTCGGCACGGAGGTAATCCGCCCCCGGGAGACGGAACTGACCGCCCTCGGCGCCGCTTATATGGCGGGGCTCGGCGTAGGGGTGTGGCTCTCCGTTGAGGATCTGCGTGATCTCTGGAAGGCGGAGAAGCGGTTCTCGCGCCGTGCCTCGGAGCGCCGGATGCGGGAAGCCAAGGCCGCCTGGGCGGCGGCTGTCCGCAAGGCGCTCGCATAATTTTCGGGCGTTCCGCTTGAAACTTTCCGAAAAAAGTTTCATCTTTGGGCGATGAAACTTTTTTTGATTGACGGCCACGCGCTCATCTTCAAGATGTACTACGCCTTTCTGGGGCGTCCGATGGTCAATTCGAAGGGGGTCGATACCTCCATTCTCTTCGGCTTTACGAAATACCTGCTCGAACTGATCGAGCGGGAGCGTCCAACGCATATCGCGGTCAGTTTCGATCCGCCGGGCGGGACGTTCCGCAATGAATTGTATCCGGCCTACAAGGCCAACCGCGGCGAGACGCCGGCCCTGGTGGTCGAGGCGCTGGAGCCGCTGACGCAGATCGTGCAGGCGCTGGATATTCCGGTGCTGATGCTTCCGGGCTTCGAGGCGGACGACGTGATCGGTTCGGCCGCCAAGCGTTTCGCCCGCGAGGGCTTCGAGGTCTGCATGGTCACGCCGGACAAGGATTACGGCCAGCTTGTCGAGCCGCGGATCCGTCAGATCAAGCCGGGCAAGGGCGGCGGCGAGAGCGAGGTCCTCGGCGTGGCGGAGATCTGCGACAAGTGGAAGATTGCCTCGCCGGAGCAGGTCATCGACATCCTGGCCATCTGCGGGGATGCCTCGGACAATGTCCCCGGCGTGCAGGGCGTGGGTCCGGTCGGAGCGGCCAAGCTGCTGGGTAAGTATGGCTCCGTGGAGGGGATCTATGCGCACCTGGACGAACTGACGGCTCGCCAGCAGGAGCAGTTTCGCGCGGCGCAGGACCATATCGCCCTGTCCAAACGGCTGGTCACCATCAAAACCGACATCCCCCTGGACGTCACGGCTGCGGACCTGGTCTATGACACCGTCTTCACGCCCGAGCTTGACGCCCTGATGGACCGCTACGAGATGCCCTCGCTCAAGCGTCTGGTCCGCAAGGTAGCTGTTGCCTCCGTTTCCGGAGGGGCTACTGCCTCCGGAAACGTCTCGCTTCGCTCGACCCCTCCCACCACCTGCGGTGGCGGGCCCCTCCCTCTCACGGAGCCGAGGGTGGCTACGGTTTCCGGAGGCAGTACCCCTCCGGAAACGGAGGCAACAGTAATCTGTGACCAGGCGGTTGAAATCAGTCGTATCAAGGGCTCGCGGATTGCGGTGAATCTGCAGGGGGAGACGCTGTATGTGGCGAGTGTGGAGGGGGTGGCGCAGGGGCGGCCGGAGGCTTTTGGCACGCTGCTCGCTGACCCGCACATCGTCAAGGTGGGGGTGGACCTCAAGGCGCAGATGAACCGCCTCGCGGCCCGCGGCCTTGCCGTCGAAGGGCGCCTCGCGGACATCGAACTGATGCATTACCTGCTGGGCCCCGAGCGCAGCCACAAACTGGACGTGCTGGCCCGCTCTTACCTTGGCATCGAACTATCGCTGCAGGACGGGGCCACGACCGGTTCCCTGTTCGACGAAGTCCCGGAGGACAGCGGCCCGGACCGTCTTCTCGAGACGGCCGTCATCCTGCGCCTGGCGGACTGCCTGGAAGCGGAAATCGCTGCGACCGAAGGGATGCAGCGCCTTTACGACGAGATCGAGGAGCCGCTGATCCACGTCCTCGCGCGGATGGAACAGACCGGCGTCAAGGTGGATGTCGGGTCGCTGCGCGACTTTGCCGACGGGCTCCGCCGCAAGATGCTGGAGCGGGAGGCGGAGGTGCGCCGGCTGGCCGGGGACCCTTCGCTCAATGTGCTGTCGCCCAAGCAGATCGGTGTGCTCCTCTATGAGAAGATGCAGTTGGATCCCAAGGCCCGCAAGCCCAAGTCCGGGAACTGGCCCACCGACGAGCAGACCCTTCAGCGCCTCGCCGACCGGAGTCCCGTCATCGATGCGATCCTGGACTACCGCGGCCTCCGGAAACTCCTGTCCACGTATATCGAGCCTTTTGCGGGTTACATCTCTCCGGCGGACGGGCGTGTGCACACGACCTTCAACCAGGCCCTGACCTCGACCGGGCGCCTGTCCTCGTCCAATCCGAACCTGCAGAACATCCCGATCCGCACCGAAGAGGGCCGCGAGATCCGCAAGGCCTTCGTGCCGGGCGAGCCGGGCTGGGTGATGATGTCCGCGGATTATTCGCAGATCGAGCTGCGCCTGATGGCCCATCTGTGCGGCGACGAGCATCTTGTGGACGCCTTCCGCCACGGCGTGGACGTACATGCAGCCACGGCCGCGAAAATCTTCCGCGTGCCTCTGGCAGAGGTGAGCGCCGACCAGCGCCGGATCGCCAAGACGGCCAATTTCGGCATCATGTACGGGATCTCTTCTTTCGGACTGGCGGAGCGCCTGCGCTGTTCCCGGGCCGAGGCGAAGCAGATCATCGACGACTATTTCGCCTCGTTCCCGTCCATCCGCGGGTTCATCGACGCCACTGTCGCCCAGGCCCGAGAACGGGGCTACGTAGATACGCTCTTCGGACGGCGCCGCTACATCGCGGACATCACGTCCGGCAACGCCGCCGTGCGGGCCCTGGCGGAGCGCAATGCCGTCAATGCCCCGATCCAGGGCACGGCGGCCGATATCATTAAACTGGCGATGACCGCCGTGGACCGGCGCCTGCGGGAAGGCGGCTTCCGGGCCCGGATGGTCCTCCAGATCCACGACGAACTCCTGCTCGAAGTGCCGCAGGGCGAGATCGCCCCCGTGCGCGAACTGCTGGTCCAGGAAATGGAGCAGGTGATACAACTTTCCGTTCCACTGACTGTTGAATGTAATTATGGCAGCACCTGGCTCGAAGCCCATTGACGAACTGATCCGCCGGGCGATCATCGGCGACGGCACCGCCTTCACCGAGCTCTGGGACACGCACATCAGCTCGCTCCGCACCTACCTGCGCGGAGCCATGAAGCACCTGGACGATTTCTACATCGACGACATCTGCTCCCGCAGTTTCGAGAAGGCGTTCCGGCAAATCCGTTCCTTCGACCCGGCCCGGAGCCAGTTCTCCACCTGGCTGCGCCGGATCGCGCACAACACGGCGCTGGACACCATCGATGCCGAGAGCCGCTCACAGAGCCGGCTGGTCTCGCTGGACAAGGACAGTTCGGGAAGCGGACAGATCATCGACACCATCGGGGACGAGGCCGCCACGCCGCTGGAGCAGATCGTGGAGGAAGAGGACGCCGAGAAGCTGGAGGGCTATATCGAAGGCCTGCCGGAGCTGTATCGCACCATCGCGCGGATGCGCCTGATCGACGGATTGCAGTATAAGGAAATCGCCGAAGAGCTCGGCCTCGAACTCAATACCGTGCGTACCCGGATCCGGCGCGCCAAGGCGATGATCGAGTCCTTCAAGGCCGGGGAAGACGCCTAGTCATTCCGGGCAAGCCCCGGAATCTGGTGCCTATGATTGCATTCCGGGCAGACCCCGTGCGCCATATAGTTTGCGTTGTGCACTTCGAACCCGTCCGGGAAGTCCACCCGCGGGACGGGATATTCCTCGAAGCAGAACGTGCGCCCGCACAGCTCGCAGTGGAAATGGACATGCCTGTCGGTGTCTTCCTCTTCCTCTGCGCAGTGGCAGACCTCATAGCGCAGACTGTCCCCGCCGTCCTCCAGCGAATGGAGCAGCCGGTGCTCCCGGAAGGTGGCCAGCGTCCTGGAAATGATGGACTTGTCCACGGACTCCAGCGCCGTCTCGATCTCGGTCATCGAGAGCGGGCGGCCTTCGCGCAGCAGGGTCCGCAGGATGAGAATCCGGTTGGCGGTGGGCTTGATGCCATGCGTGAGCATCAGCGTCTCGGGGCTTTCGTTTTCGTGGTGGTGCATACCCTGCAAAGATACGCATTTTCCGTCAATCGCCGGCACGGTACATCCGGTCCTCGTTGAAGGAGAAAAAACAGTCGTCCGAGACGATCACGTGGTCCAGCAGGGAGAGCCCCACGGCGGAGAGTCCCCGGCGGAGGCGGTCCGTCTCCCGGATGTCCGCCGGGCCCGGGGTGGGGTTGCCGCCCGGATGGTTGTGCACGAGCACGATGCTGTCGGCGCCCTTGTCCAGCGCCAGGCGGATGATTTGCCGGATGTCGATGACGGTGGCGTTGCCGCCCCCGGAACTGGCGAGCAGCTTGCCCACGAGATAGCAGCGGCTGTTGAGCAGCAGGACCCAGCATTCTTCGTGCTGCAGCCCCTTCATCTGGGGAAGCATCAGCTCGTAGATGCGCCGGGCCGTCGTCACCGGGGATTTCACCACGGAGGATTCTTCCTGCAGGAAGCGCCTGCCGAGTTCGAAGGCCGCGATCACGCTGGCGGCCTTGCCCGGGCCGATGCCCGGCAGGGCGAGCAGCCTGTCGCGGGAGAAGTGGAACAGGGTGCCAAGCCGTCCGTCGGCCCGGGCAAGGAGCAGGCGGGCCAGGTCCAGGGCGCTCCGGTCCCGGGTGCCGCTCCGCAGCAGGACGGCGAGCAGTTCGCCGTCGCTCAGTGCTCCCGCGCCGCGGGAGAGCATCTTTTCGCGCGGACGTTCGTCCGCCTGGAGGTCTTTGATTTTCATAGCGGCGCAAGGATAGGCAAAAAAAACGTCAAAAACGATAAAAAAAGTTTTTGACGTCCAAAAAGCGAAGATTTTTATGATCAGGCGATCTTGCAAAGGCTCGGAGCGTAGCGAGGCAGGGGGTTCGCGGGGGAAACGTCCCCCGCGTCATCAGGAACCGGCGATCTTGCAAAGCAAGGTCGCCTGGGTGCAGTCGCAGACGACCACGTCCACGAAGTCCCCGGCCTTGTGCGCGGTGTCGGGCCAGACGCACATCTTGTTTTGGCTGTTGCGCCCGCAGAGTTCGGCCGGATTGCGCTTGGAGGGGCCTTCGACCAGCACGCGGAAGGTCTTGCCCGCGTCGCGCCGGTTGCTCTCCAGCGAAAGCCGGTTCTGCACGGCGATGATCTCTTCCAGCCGCCGGGTCTTGACCGCCTGGGGCACGTCGTCGGGATACTTTTTGGCGGCCAGCGTGCCGGGCCGCTCCGAGTACTGGAACATGAAGGCGGCGTCGAAGCCGACCTGCTCGAAGAGGCGCAGCGTGTCGCGGTGGTCCTCCTCCGTCTCGGAGCAGAAGCCGGCGATCACGTCGGTGCTGATGGCGCAGTCGGGCATGACGGTGCGGATCTTCTCCACGCGCTGCAGGTACCAGGCGCGGGTGTAGCGGCGGCGCATCTTCTCCAGGATGCGGTCGGAGCCGGACTGGACCGGCAGGTGGATGTGGCGGCAGATGTTCCCGTGCGCGGCCATCGTCTCCAGCACGGCGTCGGAGATGTCCTGCGGGTTGGAAGTGGAGAAGCGGATGCGCAGGGCCGGCACGGCTTCGGCCACGACCCCGAGCAGCCGGGCAAAGTCGTGGTCCTCAAAACGATAGGAGTCCACGTTCTGCCCCAGCAGGGTGATCTCCTTGTAGCCGCGGGCGGCGCAGTCGCAGGCTTCGCGCACAATGGTCCTCCAGTCCCGGCTGCGTTCCGCTCCGCGGGTGTAGGGCACGACGCAGTAGGAACAGACATTGTTGCAGCCGCGCATGATGGAGATGAAGGCGGACACGCCGCTGCGGTCCAGCCGGACCGGGGCGATGTCGCCATACGTCTCCTCGCGGGAGAGCAGGACGTTGATCTGGGGATGCCCTTGTGCGGCGGCGCCGATCAGTTCCGGGAGGTTCCGGTAGGCGTCCGGGCCGGCCACGATGTCCACCTTGCCGGATTCCAGCAGGGCTTCGCCCAGCCGCTCGGCCATGCAGCCGAGGATGCCCGTGACCACGCCCGGGCGCTTCCTGCGCTGGAAGTTGAACTGTTCGATCCGGCCCCAGATCCGCTGCTCCGCGTTGTCGCGCACCGAGCAGGTGTTGGCCATGATCACGTCGGCCTGCGCGATGTCTTCCGTGCGGCCGTAGCCCGCTTTCCCCAGGATGGAGAAAACGACTTCGGTATCCGCCACATTCATCTGGCAGCCGTATGTTTCTATATATACCTTTTTCATACGAATGCGCAAAGATAGAGATTTTTCGTATCTTTGTAAGATAGTTTGCATAAGAAGAAATGAAGAAAATCCGAATCCTCGCCCTCCTGGTCCTGGCCGTGCTGCTGCTCGCCGGGTGCGAGGGGCGTCGTCTGCAGGATGTCCGCGTGACTTCTGCGCGGCTTGTCCAGGTCACGCCCGAGGGGCTGACCAGTTTGTCCGCGCTGGTCGAACTGGGGGTGCACAACCCGTCGGTGACCTTCGAGGTGTCGGCGCTGGAAGGCCTGGCCCGCTTCAAGGGACAGGACGTGCTGACGCTGCACTCGGAGCCTTTCAGTGTGGCCGCCCGCTCGGATGAGTTGTATTCCATTCCCCTCCGGGGGAGGATCGTGGACGGCTTCAACCCGCTCCAGCTGATCCGCCTGCTGGGCGACGGGCTGGACCGCGATGATGTGACCGTCTCCCTGCGGGGCCGTGTCACGCTACGCAGCGGCGTTGGCAAGAATATTGAATTGGAAGATATTCCGCTGCGTGTGCTGCTGGAACAGATAGAACAGGAAAAAGATGAGACAGAACAGTAAAATATGGATCCTGCTGGCCCTGCTTTCCTTCCTGGCCCCGCGCCTGATGGCGCAGAACCTGGAGGAGGGGACCGGCGAGATCGAACATGCCGGCGAGGAGGTCCAGGTCGACTCCGCGCTTTTTGGCCGCGACATCTTCTCGGCCCTGCCCGAGCAGGTGGTCATCCGCCAGGACCCGTCCGTGCGGGATGCGCTGGGCCGTCAGGTGCGCGCTAACGCTGACAAGAACTACAGCGGCTTCCGCATCCGGCTGTATTTCGCCAGCAGCCGGACCGCCCGTGAGGAGTCGGCCGCCGTGATCCGCCGCTTCAGCGCGATGTATCCCAATATCCAGGCTTACCGGACCTACGCCTCGCCCAACTTCAAGGTAACGGTCGGCAATTTCCGGACCCGCCTGGAGGCGGAAGCCCTCCTGCGCGAGCTGAAGGGCGATTTCCCGGATGCGTTCATCGTCCGGGAGCGTTTCAAGTATCCTTCTATCGGACGCGCTGACGCCCGTCCTGCCGCCACGGAATAACAGATGATCAAGCAAGGCCTCGAAATCAAGCAGCAGCAGAAGCTCTCCCCGCTGCAGATCCAGACGATCAAGCTGATCGAACTCCCGATCCAGGAGCTCGAGCAGAAAATCCGCACGGAGCTGGAGGAGAATCCCGTACTGGATGACTCTCCGGATCCCGACAAGCCGGAGGAGGCCAAGGATGTGTCGCTGGACGAGATCACCGACGAGGGCGACATCCCCGCCTACAAGACCCGGGTCAACAACTGGGGGAAGGATCCCCGGCCCGAATACAATACCTTCTCCGTGCGCGAGAGCTTCACCCAGAGCCTGATGGACCAGCTGGGCTACCGCAACCTCACGCCGCGGGAATACAATATCGCCGCATTCATCATCGGCTCGCTCGATGCCGACGGCTATCTGCGCCGCGACATCGGCTCCCTGGTGGACGACATGGCTTTCCGGGCGGGCATCCAGACCGACGAGGAAGAGGTGCTGCGCCTGCTTTCCGTGATCCAGGAATTCGATCCGGCCGGTGTCGGGGCACGGGACTTGCGCGAGTGCCTGCTGATCCAGTTGCGGGGCGCGAAGCAGACGCGCGATACCGTCCATGCCGAACGCATCCTGGAGGAGTATTTCCAGGAGTTCTCCAACAAGCATTTCCAGAAGATCATGACCCGCCTGGGCCTGTCCGGGGAGGAACTCAAACGGGCGATGGCGCGCATCGTCAAACTCAATCCCGCGCCCGGTGGAGAAGTGGACTACACCTATACTGACCAGGCGCAGCAGATCGTCCCGGACTTTGTCCTGGAGGAGCACGACGGTCAATTGTCCTTCTCCATGCCGCGGTTCAGCGTGCCGGAGCTTCGGGTCAACAAGAAATACGCCGATCTGCTGATCGAGGCCAAGGGCTCTTCGGAGCGGGCCCAGAAAGAGGCGGCGACCTTCGTGCGGCAGAAACTCGATTCCGCGAAGTGGTTCGTCGAGGCGCTCAAGCAGCGCCAGAACACGCTCAACAAGACGATGTCGGCCATCCTCGAGTATCAGTACGCCTATTTCGTGTCGGGCGACGAGTCCGACCTCAAGCCCATGGTGCTCAAGGATATCGCCGAGAAGACGGGGTTCGACATCTCCACCATCTCGCGCGTGGTCAACAGCAAGTATATCGAGACGCATTTCGGCATCTTCCCGCTGAAATACTTTTTCTCCGAAGGCATGGAGAACAAGGAGGGCGAGGAAGTGTCCACCCGCGAGCTGAAGAAGGCCCTGCAGGAGTGCGTGGATGCCGAAGACAAGCACAAACCCCTCACCGACGAGCAGCTCGTGGAGGAGATGGGCCGCCGTGGCTACAAGGTCGCGCGCCGCACCATCGCCAAGTACCGCGGCCAGCTCGGCATCCCGCTGGCCCGCTGGCGCAAAGAACTGTAGAAGCATGAAAAGGACAAAGCACGACGGCATCCCGGACATCGTCCAGTTCAAGCGCATGCTGCGCGAGCGGGGGCTCAAGGCCACGCCCCAGCGCGTGGCGGTGCATGAAGCGATGCTGGCCCTGGTGCATGCCGGGGCGGACGGCGTGGCGGATTATATCGCGGAGCAGGGAAGGACCCCGGTCTCGCCCGCTTCGGTTTACAACATCCTGACGATGCTCGCCGACCTGAAGATCTACGGCCGCCGCTCCAGCCGGAGCGGGAAGATGGTTTTCGACGTCCGTACCGGCCGTCACCTGCATCTTTACGACACCCGCAACCAGGTCTGGCGCGACCTCGAGGATGAGACGTTGTTCGCCTGGCTGGAGACGCACTTCAAGGGGCGCCGTTTCCGCGGCTACAGGATCGACGGGTTCGAGGTCCAGATCCTCTGCCATCCGACCCGGACGCCCCTCCCGGGAAAGAAAGTTTAACCAATTACTATACAATCGGTATGGAACATATTCAGTGTCTGATCATCGGCGGCGGTCCTGCGGGCTATACGGCTGCAATTTATGCTTCCCGGGCGGCGCTTGCCCCGGTCCTGTATGAGGGCAACGAGCCCGGCGGACAGCTGACCACCACGACGGTGGTGGAGAATTTCCCCGGTTTCCCGAACGGGGTGGACGCCAACCAGCTGATGTCCGATATGCGCACCCAGGCTGCGAACCTGGGTGCTGACATCCGCCGCGGCGTCGTGACGGCAGCCGACCTGGGCGTGCGTCCCTTCCGGCTGACCGTGGACGGGGACAAGGAGCTGGAGGCGGATGCGCTGATCATCGCCACCGGCGCCACGGCCAAGTACCTCGGCCTCCCGTCCGAGGAGAAGTTCCGCGGGCTGGGCGTGTCCGCCTGTGCGACCTGCGACGGTTTTTTCTATCGCAGGAAGGATGTGGCCGTGGTGGGCGGCGGCGACACCGCCTGCGAGGAGGCGACCTACCTTGCCGGCCTGTGCCGCAAGGTCTATATGATCGTGCGCCGCGACGTGCTGCGCGCTTCCGTGGCCATGCAGGAGCGCGTGAAGAATACGCCCAACATCGAGATCCTGTGGAACTGCAACACGCAGGAAGTGCTCGGCGATGGCTCCGGCGTGACGGGCGCCCGGCTGCTGCGCAAGAATGGCGAGGTTTTTGATATCAAGGTGGACGGCTTTTTCCTGGCCATCGGCCATCACCCGGCCTCCGAGCTTTTTGCTCCCTGGGTGGCGGTCAATGCCGAAGGCTATATCCTTACCGAGGGCGGCAGCAGCCGCACCAGCGTGGAGGGCGTCTTCGCGGCCGGAGATGTGCAGGATCCGGTTTACCGGCAGGCGGTCAATGCCGCCGCGTCGGGCTGCCGGGCTGCGCTGGACGCCGAAAAATACTTAAAACGATGAAGCGATCAACCATCCTGACCCTTTTCTCCGTCCTGTTCGTGCTCGCCGGCATTCCGGCGTGCAAGTCACAGTACGACCAGATTCTGGAGAGCAGCGACGTCGAACTCAAGTACAAGACGGCATTTGATTATTTCAACGCCGGCAAGTACAACCGGGCCGCCCAGCTCTTCGAATCGCTCACGCTCCTGACCAACGGAACGGAGCGGCATGATACCGTCATGTACTATCTCGGCCTGAGCAATTACTCGAACAAGGATTACTACACGGCCGAGACGAATTTCCAGCAGTACCTGACCTACTTCCCGCAGAGCACTTTCTCCGAGCAGGCCGAGTTCTTCCGGATCGACTGCCTGTACCGTTCCACGCTCCGCTACGAACTGGACCAGACGCCGACCTACACCGCCATCACGGCGATCGGGGAGTATCTGCGCGAGCACCCCGACGGGGCCAACGCCGATATCTGCCGGCACCGGCTGGAAGAGTTGGGGGAGCGGCTGGACCGCAAGGCATTCGAAAACGCCCGACTCTACTACAAGATGGAGGACTACCGCGCTTCCCGCGTGGCGTTCAAGAATATCCTCAAAGACGACGCCGACAATGTGTTCCGCGAGGAGATCCTCTATTACTCGGCGATGTCTTCGTACAAGTATGCCGCCCTGAGCGTAGCCTCGAAGCGGAAGGAGCGTTTCCTGGTGTTCCAGGACGACTACCTCAATTTCATCGGCGAGTACCCGGAGTCGGAACACCGCAAGGAACTGGACCGGCTCTACGACAAAGTAAAAGAAAAATAATGAAACTTCCGGACCTGCCGGGTCCGTATTCTGGATATGGAAAAGAAAATACCTACCAATACCATCACGCGGGACATCAAGGATCTCGCCGCCCCGACGGGCAACATCTATGAGACTGTCGTCATCCTGTCCAAGCGCGCCAACCAGATTGCGCTGGCCGAGAAGAAGGAGCTTGCCAAGAAGCTGGAGGATTTCCGCGGCGAGCGCGACACGATGGACGAAGTGTTCGAAAACAAGGAGCAGATCGAAATCTCCAAATACTACGAACGCCAGCCCAAGCCGGATCTCGTCGCCATTTCCGAATTCGAGGACGGCGAGCTTTACTACCGGGTAGCCCAGGAAGACGGTGCTGCATAGTCTTCATATTGAGCATTACATACTGATAGACTCTCTGGATATCACTTTTCCGGAGGGTCTGGTCATTATTACGGGGCAGACGGGCGCCGGCAAGTCGATCCTGCTGGGGGCCCTGTCCCTGCTTGCCGGCGCCCGGGCCGATGCCACGCAGATTGCCCGGGGGGCGGATTCCTGCGTCGTCGAGGCGGAGTTCGCGCTCGGCCCGGACGAGGCGCTGGGGGCCCTGCTCGAAGCGGCCGACGTGGAGCAGCCGGCGGACGGTGTGCTGCTGATCCGGCGCGTGGTGGCCCGCTCGGGCCGCTCCCGTTCATTTATCAACGACTGCCCGGTGCCGGTGGGGCTGCTGCAGGAAGTGGCGGCCCGGCTGGTGGATATCCATTCGCAGCACAAGAGCCTGCTGCTGACCGACGCCCGCTTCCAGCTTTCGGTGCTGGACCATTTCGCCGGCAACGGCGCGCGACTGGATGCCTGCCGGGAAGCCTGGCGCGGCCTGCAGGACCTGCGCTCCCGGCTCGCCGAGGCGCGCGCACAACTCGAACGGATGGAAGCCGACCGGGACTACAATGAAGCCCAGTGGCGCCAGCTGGACGAAGCGAAGCTCGTCCCCGGGGAACTCGCCGCGCTCGAAGAGGAGCAGAAAAGCCTGGCGAACGCCGAACAGATCAAGGAGTCTCTGGGCCGGGCGCTCTCGCTGCTGCTGCCGGAGGGGGAGACCCCCGGTGTTGCGGCGGCGCTCAAGGAAGCGGCCCGCCAGCTCGACCACACGGCCCGCTACCTGCCCGCTGCGGCGGAACTCCAGGCGCGCCTGGACTCTGCGCGGATCGAACTGGAGGACATCGTTTCGGAGACCGAGGTGCTGGATGCCCGGGTGGACCTCTCTCCCGAGCGTCTGGAGGCGGTGGAGGACCGGATGTCCCGGCTCTACTCCCTGCTCAAGAAACACAGTTGCGCGACGGTCGAGGAACTGATCGCCGTCCGCGAGCGCTACAGTGAGATGCTCTTCGACTCCACGGCCCTGCAGGACCGCATCGCAGCCCTGGAAAAGGAGGAGCAGGCGGCTGCCGCCACGTATGATGCGGCCTGTGCGGCGCTCCGGCAGGCCCGGGTGCAGGCAGCCCCCCGTTTCGCCGCGGAAATCACGGACGCGCTGCACTTCCTGGAGCTGGACCGCGCCGTCTTCGAGGTGGCGCTGGAAGCCGCCCCGGCCGGCCCAGCGGGGATCGACCGCGCCGCCTACCTGTTCTCTTCCACCGGGCAGGCGCCCGTGGATGTGGCGAAATGTGCTTCCGGTGGAGAACTGTCGCGCATCATGCTCAGCCTCAAGGCGATGATGGCGCGGTTCGTCGGCATGCCGACCTTGATCTTCGACGAGATCGATACCGGAGTAAGCGGCAGCGTGGCCGACAAGATGGGCCGGATGATCTGTGAAATGGGGCGTGACATGCAGGTATTCTCGATCACCCACCTGCCGCAGGTGGCCGCCAAGGGTGACGCCCATTATGTGGTGTCGAAATCCGTTACGCCGGAAGGCCGGACGGTCTCTTCGATCCGGGAAGTGAAAGGAGAGGAGCGGACTCGCGAAATCGCCCGTCTGCTCAGCGGCGAGACCATCACGCCCGCCGCCATCGCGAATGCCCGCGATCTGCTTACTTCTCCAGGACGGTCGTGAGGTCCGGACGGTAGACCACCCGGCGGACCGCCTGGTTCACGCGGGGCTGCGCCTCGGTGAACAGGAAATCGGACTGCAAGCCTTTCTCCCGGTAGTCCGGGAGTTTTTTGTACCACTGGCGGCCGAATCGGGTACACATCGACACGTAGTAGTGCATGGTGTCATAGCCCTGGAAGGCAAAGGATCCCGGCTCGTTCTGGAACAGGGACCGGTAGGCCAGGATGAAACGCTCCACGGCCGGGTCTTCGTAGTCGATGAAATAGGCCGAGGCCAGGTGGGCGTTGGTATTGTGAAGGTCGGCCTGCCCGGTGCCGTTGGTGCGCACACGGGTGGTGCCGTAGAGGATGACATTGTTGTTGCGGGCCCCTTCGATGCTCAGGCTGCGGACCGTGCCGGTGATGAAGTTGTCCCGGTCGGAGGCGATCAGCACCCGCACCTTCCCGTCTTCGGGATAGGGAATCCGGTTGGCGGCGGAGACGCTCCGGAAAGGGATCCCGCTCTCCTGCAGCCGGGAGAGGAGATAGACGCTCTGCTCGCCGGGGGCGGCGACGGCGGTGTCCCGGACGACGTACAGCTCTTCGCCGGGCAGGCGGTCCTGCTGCACCCAGCGGACCAGTTCGTCCATCTGGGCGGTCCAGGGGGTGGGGGACTGCACGATGTGGGCGTCGGCGGCCAGGTCCGCTGCCTTGGGATCCAGCGGGGAGACCAGGTATGTGTCGGGTCCGCACTGCGGCAGGGCCTGTCGGATGTCCTGCAGGGTGACGGGGCCGATGATGACGTCGTTGGCGGTATAGAGGGATGCCGGGGCTGCGATCTTGCCGTCCGCCGTGTCGAAGACCTGCAGGTCGGCTTTCAGGCCCGTTGCCCCCAGATCCCGCAGCGCCAGCAGGGCGCCGCTGTAGAAGTCCAGGAAATTCTCGCTGGCCTTGGTCCCGGAGGCCTGCAGCGGAAGTGCCAGCCCGATGTGGACCACTTCCGGAATATCCAGCACGAATACGTCCTCCACGATGCCGGGGACAGTCTGCAGGGAGTCCGCCAGGCCGGTGGAAATGCTGTCGAAGACAGGCGGCAGGGCGGTGCTGTCCGGACGGATCCGTACCGGCACGGTGTCGCGTACGGCGGTCTTCGGGTTGTTCTGCTTCTTCTTGCCGGGGAACAGGTACCACTGCGCGGAGGCGCAGGCCGGAATCAGGCAGAAAAGGATGAGCAGGGTGCAGAATTTCTTCATGTCAGTTCTATTTTAAGCGGCCGGCAAAGTCGGCCAGATCGTGTGTAAAACGGCTCCAGGAGAGCCGGTCTTTCTCGAAGCGCATCCCCGCCTGCAAGCGGTCGCGCAGCGTCGGCTCCGCGAAATAGCGCCGGATGGCGGCGGCGATGCATCCGGGCGTGCCCTCCTCACAGACAATTCCCGTGCCGCGCTCGCCGACGGTCTCCCTGAGCCCGCCCACGTCAGTGACCACCATCGGCACCTCGAAATGCGTGGAGACGGAACTGATCCCGCTCTGGGTGGCGCTGCGGTAGGGGAGAACGGCCAGGTCGGCGGCGGAGAAATAATCCTTGACCCGGGAGTCGCGGATGTAGGACGGGAAGACGTGGACGCTGCCGGGATCCCGGCCGGCGTCGATGAGCGCCTGGTATTTCCCGAAAGACCCGTAAGGCTCCCCGGCGATGACCAGCTGGTAGCTGTCGTCCAGCAGGTCAAAGGCGCGCAGGAGGATGTCCAGACCCTTGTATTCGCGGATCAGGCCGAAGAACAGCAGGGTTTTGCGGCCGGAGGGAAGACCGAGCCTGCGCTCTGCCTCCGCGCGGGGAAGCCGCTGCCCGAAATGGGTGTAGATGGGGTGGGGAAGCACGGCGTGGGGGATGTCCGGGCGCAGGGCGAGCAGGTCCCTTCCGACCTCTTCGCACAGGGTCACGGCCCCGTCCAGTCCGTGCACGAACCAGCGTGTGAGCGGGGCGTCGAACCAGTGCCGCTCGTGCGGGATCACGTTGTCCAGGATGCCGACCGTCCGGCACTGCGGCCCGGCGTGGCGGACCACCCAGCCCAGCGACGGGGCGAACCAGGACATCCAGTAGCGGACGAGGAGCAGGTCCGGGGCCCAGCGGCGGATGACGCGCGCCGTCCGCCCCCAGGAGAAAGGATTTGCCGTATCCAGCAGGGCTTGCGCCTCGATGGACACGGCTTCATCTTCAGGGGTGACGTACTGGGTCTTGCCCGGGAACAGGAAATCCGGATATTGCCGGCTGAAGTTGAACGCGCGTACGTCGTGCTCTTTGCCCAGCTCTTCGAAAAGGTTGGCGTTGAACTGGGCGATACCTCCGCGGAAGGGGTAGAAGCAGGACAGTATGGCGATCTTCAAGCCTTACTCGGATTTGCCCTTCTCCTTGACGTAGGCGGCGTTGAGACCTTCGATCAGGGCGTCGGTGATATCGAGGGAGGCGTCCGCGGTGACCACCGGGGCCGGCAGGATTTCACCCTGGGTGGCGAGAATCATCCCGTAGCCCATCGTCGCATTGTATTCATCCACGAAACTCTTGATCGCGTCGGAGATCTGGTTCAGCATCACCTGCTGCTCCTCGAGGATCTCCTGCTGCTTCTGGTTCGCGTAGTTCTCCACGCTGGCCTGCTGCTCCTGGAGCTTCTGGCTCTGGACCTGGGCGGTGGACTGGGTCATCAGGCCCTTGTTCAGCTTGTCCTGGAAGGAATTGGCGTCCTTCTGGAACTTGTTGACGCGGCGCTGGACTTCCTGGTTGATGCTGTTGGCCTTGGTCTCGAAGACGCTGCGCAGGTCATTGGCCATGTCGTATTCCGCCAGGACGCGGTCCATGTTGAAATAGACGATGGCGCCGGGCTGGGCGCTGGACTCGGACTGCGCGGGGGCCGGCTTCTTGCTGTTGCCTTGGGCGAGGTTTACGACGGCCAGGGCGATCACGCCGGCAAGGGCGATGATGCTGAGGATGAGCGGTAATTTTTTCATTTTATCTGTTGTTGTTTATTTCCAGTCTGTCAAAAGTCGTTCCGGTCCGGGACCGGAACGGCCATAAAGTCCGCAAAATTAGTTAAAAATTCTGAATCTTCGATAAATATTCCCGGATTGTTGTCTCGAGTCCCAGGTAGATGGCGTCGCAGATCAGGGCGTGGCCGATGCTGACCTCGTCCGTCCAGGGGATGGTCCGGATGAAGTAGGCAAGGTTCTCCAGGGAAAGGTCGTGGCCGGCGTTGAGGCCGAGGCCCAGGTCTCGGGCCGCCTGAGCCGTGGCGAGATAGGGGGCGATGGCCGCTTCGCGGCCGGAAGCGTACCCGGCGGCATAGGCGGCGGTGTAGAGCTCCACGCGGTCGGCGCCGCACTTGAATGCACCTTCGGCCATTTTCGGATCCGGATCGATGAAAATCGAGGTGCGGATGCCGCGCTCCTTGAAGGAAGCGCAGGTCCGTTTGAGAAAGGCGTGGTTGCGGATCGTGTCCCAGCCGGCGTTGGAGGTCAGGGCGTCGGGGGCGTCCGGGACCAGCGTGACCTGGTCGGGCACGACTTCGCAGACCAGCGCGGAGAAACTCCCCGTCGGGTTGCCTTCGATGTTGAACTCCGTGGCCACGGCGGGGCGCAGGGTGCGCACGTCGCTGTAGCGGATATGCCGCTCGTCGGGGCGGGGGTGGACGGTGATGCCCTGGGCGCCGAAACGCTCGCAGTCGAGGGCGGCCTTGAGCACGTCCGGCAGATTGCCTCCCCGGGCGTTGCGCAGCAGGGCGATCTTGTTGATATTAACACTTAATCGGGTCATTCCATCTTGGATTAAAAACACACAAAAGTAAGCATTTTATACAATAATTGTAAATTTAGTGCTAAATTTGAGGCTCGAAATGAAATTGGCCTATTATATTAAAAAAGAGCGGCTCCGCTCAGATGCCCGCGTGGAGGCCCTCCTGGCGCGTTTCCGCGCCAGTGGGCATGCGCTCTATCCCGTCGGTGGACCTTCCGGCCTGCAGGACGGGACGGACGCCCTGCTGGGGCTGGGCGGCGACGGCACCTTCCTGTCCGCCGCGCGGATCGCCGTGCCGGCCGGCGTGCCGGTGCTGGGGGTCAATTTCGGCCGTCTCGGTTTCCTGTCCGAGAGCGATCCCGGCGCCGTCGTGGACGCCCTGGACCGGGGCGACTATCTGGTGGAGGAGAGGGAATTGCTGCAGATCCGCTGCGACGCCCTGCCGGAGGCGGACGACTGGCCTTTCGCGCTCAACGAGATGAGCGTCTCGCGCCTGAGCGCTTCGATGCTGGGGGTGGACGTGTCCGTGGACGGCTCCGCGCTGCCGACCTACTGGGCGGACGGCCTGCTGGTCGCCACGAGTTCCGGCTCCACGGCCTATTCGCTGAGCGTCGGCGGCCCGATCTGCCTGCCGGAGACCCAGCTGTTCATCGTGTCCCCGATCTCGCCGCACAACCTCAATGTCCGTCCGCTGATCGTGCCGGAGACTTCCTCCCTGCGGATCACTCTCCGCTCGCGGGACGAACGCGCCATCCTGACGATGGACAACCGGAACTATACGGTCCCCGTGGGGGCCGTGATTGAAGTAAATGCCGCGCCGATGCGCCTGAAGCGCCTGCGGCTGGGCGAGTCTAATTTTATCAATGCGCTGCGCACGCGTCTCCTCTGGGGCGAGGATCTCCGGAACGGCAGCGGCCTGGAATGACAGACGATGGAAATACCGAGCAAACTGCCGACACACGTATCCATAATCATGGACGGCAATGGCCGCTGGGCCAAAGAAAGGGGGAAAGAGCGGATTTACGGCCATTTCGAGGGCGTGGAGAGCGTCCGTGCCGTGATGGAAGCCGGGGTGGAATGGAAGATTCCCTACATTTCGTTCTTCGCTTTTTCAGAAGAGAACTGGGGCCGCCCGGAGGCGGAGGTGAGCGCCCTGATGGACCTGATGGGCCGGGCCATGCTTCAGGAGCTGGACACGTTCAACGCGCACGACGTGCGCTTCATGGTGCTGGGCAACCGCGACCGCCTCTCGGAGGCGCTCAAAGCGGACATTGACCAGGTGACGGCCGCCACGGCCGGCAACCGCGGCCTGACGATGATCCTGTTCCTGAGTTACAGCGGGCAGTGGGATATCTTGCAGGCGGCGGAGAAAATGGCACACGATTTGATTAACCATCCCGGGCAAGCGGTACGGCCGGAGGACCTCTCCCGCCACCTGGTGACCGCGGGCATCCCGGATCCGGACTTGCTGATCCGGACTTCGGGAGAAAAGAGAATCAGCAATTACCTGCTTTGGCAGACGGCATACACCGAATTTGTATTTACCGACACGCTTTGGCCGGATTTCCGCAGGGAGGCGTTCCGGCAGGCGCTCGAAGAGTTCGCTTCGCGCGACCGGCGTTTCGGAAAAATCAAATAATTGGGTATATTTGCACATTTATCGGATGAAAATGAGAATAGGACGGATTTTGACCCTTCTGACCTTGCTGCTGGCCCCGGTCGTCACCCGGGCGCAGGATGCAGGGGTGGAAGTGGATTACAACCATCCCCGGAAATATATCATCGCCGGCATCGCCGTCGAGGGAAACACCTATTTCGGCGACCAGCAGATCATTGCCCAGACGGGCCTGCATAAGGGAATGCAGGTCACGGTCCCGGGCGAAGAACTCTCCAATGTGGTCCGGCGCCTGTATCTACAGCGTTTCTTCGAGGATGTGGCCGTGGGGCTGGACTCCCTGGATGCGTCCCGCGATTCCGCCTGGTTCAAGATCCGGGTGCAGGAGCGGCCGCGTGTGTCCCGCTGGTCCTTCACCGGCGTCAAGTCGGGCGAGCGCAAGGATCTCGAGGAGCGGCTGAACCTCCGGCGCGGCGGCGAGTTCTCCGAGTATGTGGAGAAGACCTCGTACGATATCATCCGGCGCTATTATTCGGAGAAGGGCTTCCTGCAGTGCGACGTCAAGGCCGAGGTCAAGCGCGATTCCGTGGTCAAGAATGCCATCCGGGTCAACTTCGCCGTCGACAAGGGACCGAAGGTCCGCATCAAGGAAATCCATTTCATCGGCAACGAGCATGTGAAGGATTTCAAACTCGCCCGCGCGATGAAGAAGACCAAGTCCAACAAGATCTACAACTTCTTCAGCAGCAAGAAGTTCAACGAGAAGGAATACGCCAACGACAAGAAGTCGGCCGTGAGCGCCTTCAACGAGGCCGGCTACCGCGACGCGCGCCTCGTGCGGGACTCCATCTATTATGTGGAACCGGGCAAGCTCGGGATCGACCTGGTGTTCGAGGAGGGGAACAAGTACTACTTCCGCGACGTGACGTGGACCGGCAACTCCGTCTATGCCACGAGCGATCTCAACCGCGTGCTCGGTATCAACAAGGGCGATGTCTATGATGTCGTGACGATGGAGAAGCGCCTGTTCGGCGGCGGCAAGCAGACCGAATATGACGTGACCAAGATGTACCGCGACAACGGTTTCCTCTTCTTCAACATCACCCCGGTCGAGACCAATATCCAGAATGACTCCGTGGACGTGGAGCTGCGCATTTCCGAAGGCAAGCAGGCCACGCTCAACAACATCGTGATCAACGGCAACGACCTGACCAACGAGAAGGTGGTCCGCCGCCAGATCTTTACCCGTCCGGGATACCTGTTCAGCCAGAGCGACTTCGAGCGCTCCGTGCGTGAGATCGCTTCCCTGGGCCAGTTCGACCCGGAGGCCATCATGAAGGAAGGCGGCTACTCGATCATCCCCAACCAGATGAACAACACGGTGGACCTGATCTATAACGTCACGGAGAAGCCCTCCTCGCAGCTGGAGCTCTCCGGCGGCTGGGGCGGCCGGACCTTCGTGGCCACGGTGGGCGTGAGTTTCAACAACTTCTCCACGCACCGGATGTTCGAAAAGGGAGCCTGGCGCCCGGTGCCGCTGGGCGACGCGCAGAACCTCTCGTTCCGCTTCCAGACCAACGGTACGTACTATACGGCCCTGACGGCCAGCTTCACGGAGCCCTGGCTTTTCGGCAAGAAACCGACCTCGCTCAACCTCAATGCCTATTATACCCGCCAGACCAACTCTTACCTTGCACTGAACATCCTCAGCCATGACCGTGAAATGGAAGTCTTCGGCTTCTCCGTCTCGCTGGGTAACCGCTTGAAGTGGCCGGACAACTATTTCGTCCTCTACAATGGCTTCAACTGGCAGACCTACCGGCTGACCAACTGGTATTCCGGGAATTTCATCTTCAACGACGGCATCGCGCACAACATCAACTATACGCTGAACCTGGTGCGCAACTCCACCGACCAGCAGATCTACCCCCGCCAGGGATCCGAATTCTCCTTCTCCCTGCAGCTGACCCCGCCTTTCTCCCTGTTCCGCAAGTACGACTACGACGCCGAAGGCAACAAGGTCCCGGTGAAGAGCTGGAAGGACGTGAACTATTCCAACTGGAGCAGCCGGGAACGCTACAAGTGGATTGAATACCACAAGTGGAAATTCTCCGCCACGAACTATACCAAGATCATCGGCGACCTGGTGCTGATGACGCGTGCGCAGTTCGGCTATCTGGGCTACTACAACCGCAACTGGGGCTATTCCCCGTTCGAGGGCTTCCTCGTCGGCGGCGACGGTATGTCGGGCTACTATTCCTACGGCACGGAAGTCATCTCCCTGCGCGGCTACGAGAACTACTCGCTGACCCCGTATCTGCCTTCCTCCTACAACACCAACGGCTACGCCTATGCCGGCAACGTTTACGACAAGTTCACCGTCGAGCTCCGTTACCCGGTCATCCTGCAGCCGTCCTCCACGATCTATGCGCTGGTCTTTGCCGAAGGCGGCAACTGCTGGTCGGATATCAGGGATTTCAATCCTTTCCAGATCAAACGCAGCGCTGGAGTCGGTGTTCGCATCTTCTTACCGATGGTGGGTCTGCTCGGCGTCGACTGGGGCTACGGTTTCGACGGCCCGGACGGATCGAAGAGCCAGTTCCACTTCGTGATCGGACAACAGTTTTAACGGATAACAATTTAAATTTTAAGATTTGATATGAAAAAGATTCTTTTGATCGCCGCTACGGCATTCGCTGCAGTCACTGCATTCGCCCAGCCGAAGTTCGCCCACGTCAATTCCACCGAGCTCGTCCAGCTCTGCCCGGAGATGGACAAGGCCCGCGAGACGATGAACGCCGCGCAGAACGAGGCCCAGGAGACCTTCAACGATATGCAGACGGAGTTCAACACCAAACTGCAGGCCTACCAGTCCAAGGGCAGCACCTGGACTGAAGCCATCCGCCAGAACAAGGAGAAGGAGCTGACTGAGATCCAGCAGCGCATCCAGGAGTTCTCCCAGACCGTCCAGGTGGAACTTCAGCAGCAGCAGGAGCAGCTGATGCAGCCGATTTACCAGAAGGTCAACGAGACCATCCAGGACCTCGCCAAGAAGGGCGGCTATATCTTTGTCTTCGACACCAACTCCGTGCTGTATGTGGACGCTGCCCAGAGCCACGACCTTACCCCGGAAGCCCGCAAGGCGCTCAATATCCCGGCAGACAGGACGCTCGAGTCCCTGGCTGCCGAGCTTCAGGCGCAGCAGCAGGCCGCCGCCGCAGCTGCCCAGCAGTAGTTTTGGAAATCCATCCCGCCCCGGCGGACCCGGGGCGGGATTCTTTTCTAACCTGAACCACTTTTTAACACTAAACATACGCGATGCAACACAAAGTCATTGACGCCAAGGATGTTGTAATCAGATTCGCAGGAGATTCGGGTGACGGTATGCAGCTCACCGGGTCTCTTTTCGCGGATATGTCAGCTATCTACGGCAACGGTCTTTCGACCTTCCCGGACTATCCGGCCGAGATCCGCGCTCCGCACGGGACCGTCTCCGGCGTGTCCGGTTTCCAAGTGCACATCGGCAGCGGGAAGGTCTCCACGCCCGGAGATTTCTGCGACCTGCTGGTGGCGATGAACCCTGCGGCCCTCAAGGCCAACGCCAAATGGTGCAAGCGCCATGCGATGATCCTCGTGGACGAGGACGCCTTTGACGAGGCCGGCATGAAAAAGGCCGGTTTCAGCACGGACAACCCCTTCACGGAACTCGGAGTCGAAGACCGCACGCTGATCGTCTCCCCGATCACGACGCTGACCCGGGAGAGTCTCAAGGACAGCGGAATGGACCCCAAGGCCATTCTCAAGTGCAAGAATATGTTCACCCTCGGAATGGCCTGCTACATCTACAGCCGGCCGCTGGAGTACATCTACGCCTATCTGGAGAAGAAATTCTCCAAGAAGCATCCCGAGGTCATCGAGCCCAACAAGAAAGTCCTGAACGACGGCTTCAACTATGCGGCCAACATCCAGGTGATCCCCAACACTTATACGGTGGCGCCTGCGGAACACCTCGAAAAGGGGACCTACCGCAACATCACCGGCAACCAGGCAACGGCCTGGGGCCTGCTCGCCGCTTCGGAGAAGTCCGGCCTGCAGCTTTTCTGCGGTTCTTATCCGATCACGCCTGCCACGGCGATTCTCGAGGAGCTGGCCATCCACAAAAGCCTGGGCGCCAAGACGCTCCAGGCGGAGGACGAGATTGCGGGCATCTGCACCGCCATCGGTGCGGCGTATGCGGGCAGTCTTGCCGTGACGACTACCTCCGGCCCCGGCCTCTCCCTGAAGAGCGAGGCGATGGGCCTGGCGGTGATGGCCGAACTCCCGCTCGTGGTGGTGGACGTCCAGCGCGGCGGCCCTTCCACCGGTCTCCCGACCAAGACGGAGCAGTCCGACCTCGCCCAGGCGCTTTATGGCCGCAACGGCGAGTGCCCGATGCCCGTGGTGGCCGCCCATTCCCCGGCCCACTGCTTTGACGCCGCCTTCATGGCTGCCAAGATCGCCCTGGAGCACATGACCCCGGTCCTGCTGCTCTCCGAGGGCTTCCTGGGCAACGGGTCCGAGCCCTGGCGTATCCCCGCGATGAAGGATTATCCCGAAATCAATCCGCCGTTCGTGCGCGGCGCCCTGGCGGAAGGGGAGCGCTTCCATCCTTTCGAGCGCGACCCCGAGACGCTGGTCCGCCGCTGGGCCCTGCCGGGCCAGAAGGGATTCGAGCACCGTGTCGGCGGCTTGGAGAAGAACCACGCCGGCGTGCTTTCCACCGATCCTGCCAACCACGCCCTGATGGTCTCCGAACGTGCCGGAAAGGTGGCGCGCGTGGCCCGGGATCTCCCGGCGCTGGAACTGCAGAACGGCCCCGCTTCCGGCAAGCTGCTTGTCGTGGGCTGGGGCGGCACCTACGGCCATATCCTTTCTGCCGTGCGTGAGATCGGGGACGTCCCCTACGTCCACTTTGATTTCATCAACCCGCTTCCTGCGAACACGGAAGAAGTCTTTTCGCACTTTGAGCGTATCCTCGTCTGCGAACTCAACAGCGGACAGTTTGCCGATTACCTGCGCGCGCAGTTCCCCGGCAAGGACATTCGGAAATTTGGCAAGGTCCAGGGCCAGCCGTTCCTCGTGAGCGAACTGGTCGCGGCCATTCAGAAGGAGATGTAGATTATGGCAACACTGACATTCAAAGATTTCAAGAGCG
Organism: Bacteroidales bacterium; assembly: GCA_017458145.1. Taxonomy (GTDB): domain Bacteria; phylum Bacteroidota; class Bacteroidia; order Bacteroidales; family UBA932; genus Cryptobacteroides. The sequence goes on from JAFTGA010000015.1 coordinate 115,844, forward strand.
ACCAGGAGGTCCGCTGGTGCCCCGGCTGCGGCGACCATGCCGTGCTGGCAGCCCTGCAGCGGGCCCTCCCGAAAGTGAGCCAGGCGCTGGGCTATGACAAGGAACGCTATGTGGTGGTGTCCGGCATCGGCTGCTCCTCCCGGCTTCCTTACTATATGGACACCTACGGATTCCACAGCATCCACGGCCGCGCCACGGCGGTCTCCACCGGCATCAAGGTGGCGAATCCCTGGCTGACGGTCTGGCAGGCCTGCGGCGACGGCGACGCCCTCGCTATCGGCGGCAACCACTTCATCCACGCCATCCGGCGCAACATCGACATCAATATCATCCTCTTCAACAACCGCATCTACGGCCTGACGAAGGGGCAGTACTCGCCGACCTCCAAGTTCGGCGCGATCACGAAGACCTCTCCTTACGGCACCGTGGAGCACCCGTTCAATCCGGGCTCGCTCGTGCTGGGCGCCAAGGGCACCTTCTTTGCCCGCTCGCTGGACGTGGAGCTCAAGCTCAACGAGGAGATCATGACGGCGGCGGCCCTGCACGACGGCTGCTCGGTGATGGAGATGCTGACCAATTGCGTGATTTTCAACGACGGAGCCCACAAGGACCTGTCCGATCCTGCCGTCAAGGCGGACCATACGATCATCCTGCGCCACGGCGAGAAGATGATCTTCGGCAAGGACCGCGACCGCGGCCTGATCTACGACGGCCGGAAGATCCGTGCCGTGCGCATCGGCGAGGGCGGTTTCACCGAGGACGATATCCTCGTGCATGACGCCCACACGGACAACATCGGCATCCATATGGCCCTTGCGGATATGAAGGGGCCGGACTATCCGGTGGCCCTCGGCGTGATCCGGGACGTCAAGGACATCACCTACGACGACGGCGTACGCGACCAGGTCAAGGACGTGATGGCCAAGTCGAAGATCCACTCGGTGGACGAACTGCTGCACAGCGGATCCACCTGGGAAGTAAAATGACAACCACACATCAATTAATAACACCAGACAATGAAGACACAAGACATCATGGCCCGCCTCCAGGCCAAGTATCCGGGAGAGAAAGAGTATCTCCAGGCGGTACAGGAGGTCCTCGAGTCCGTCGAGGAGGTGTATAACCAGCATCCCGAATTCGAGAAGGCGAAGATCGTCGAGCGGATGGTCGAGCCGGACCGCATTTTCACTTTCCGCGTCACCTGGGTGGATGACAAGGGGGAGGTCCAGACCAATACCGGCTACCGCATCCAGTTCAACAGCGCCATCGGCCCCTACAAGGGCGGCCTGCGCTTCCACCGGATGGTGAACCCCTCGATGCTCAAGTTCCTCGGCTTCGAGCAGACCTTCAAGAACGCCCTGACGACCCTGCCGATGGGTGGTGCCAAGGGTGGCAGCGACTTCGATCCGAAAGGCAAGACCGACGAGGAAATCATGCGCTTCTGCCAGGCGTTCATGCTGGAACTCTGGCAGTGCATCGGCCCCGACCAGGACATCCCGGCGGGCGACGTGGGCGTAGGCGGCCGGGAGATCGGCTATCTCTACGGCATGTACAAGAAGCTCGCGCGCGAGTACAACACCGGCGTGCTGACCGGCAAGGGCGCCACCTGGGGCGGCTCGATCCTGCGTCCGGAGGCTACCGGCTTCGGTGCGCTCTATTTCACGCAGAACCTGCTGCACCACGCAGGCAAGGACATCAAGGGCTGTCGCGTGGCGGTCTCCGGCTTCGGCAACGTGGCGTGGGGCGCCTGCATCAAGGCCCTTGAACTCGGTGCGAAGGTCGTCGCGATTTCCGGCCCGGACGGTGTCTGCGAGATTCCGGACGGCATCACCCGGGAGATGATCGATTACATGCTCGTCATGCGCGCCTCCAACCGCGACCGCGTGGAGGATATGGCTACCCGCTTCCCGGGCAAGGCCTTCTTCACGCCCGGCAAGAAGGCCTGGAGCGTGAAATGCGACATCGCCCTGCCGTGCGCCTTCCAGAACGAACTCGCCGAAGAAGACGCGAAGGAATTGAAGGAGAACGGTTGCTGGTGCTGCTGCGAGGTATCCAACATGGGCTGCCAGCCGGGTGCCATCCACTTCTTCCAGGACAATGGCATCCTCTTCGCTCCGGGCAAGGCGGTCAACGCCGGCGGCGTGGCCACTTCCGGCCTGGAGATGACCCAGAACGCCGAGCACATCAGCTGGAGCGGCAAAGAGGTCGACGAGAAGCTGCACTTCATCATGAACAACATCCACGAGCAGTGCGTCAAGTTCGGCACCCAGCCGGACGGCACCGTGGACTACGTGAAGGGCGCCAACATCGCCGGCTTCATGAAAGTCGCGCAGGCAATGCTCGAGCAGGGAACGCTCTGATAGTATTTACAATCCGGATTTAAGCCGCCTTCCGCAGAAGGCGGCTTAAATATTCACATTTCTCGGGGTTGCCGAGGGTCTTGCCGAGGTTGCAGGAGAGCTTGACGCAGTCGTGCCACTCGCGCAGTTCGGTGATGCGGCCGCGGGTGAGCTTCACCACGATGTTCATCGGGTCGGCGCCCGTGACGTCGCAGGTGAGGAACGTGCCCACGCCGTAGGAGTCCTGCACGCGGCCGGCGACGTACTGGTGGATCTTGATGGCCTTGTCGATATTCAGGCCGTTGGAGAAGCAGACCTGCTTGGTGGCGGGGTCGATGCCCAGGGACTTGTACTTGGCGATGATCTTCTCCGTCTGTTCGAACTCGTCGCCGCTGTCCACGCGCAGGCCCTTGTACATCATGGCCATGCGCTTGGAAAGGTTGGAGAAGAAAACTTCGTCGCCGAAGCAGTCATACAGATAGATTCCGTTGTCGCCGTCATAGACATCGCTGAACTTCTTCATGACGTTGAAGTTGCACTCGAACACGCCGCTGACGTTCTCCTCGAAGGAGATGAGCTGGTGGGACATCGTGCCCAGCGGCACGCAGTCGTATTTCATCGCGAGCCAGACGTTGGAGGTGCCGGTAAACTTGCCGGGCCAGTCGGGCCGGGAGTCATAGACTTCCTTCATCACGCGGACGACCATCTCGTGGTGGTCGAAGCTGAAGCGGCGCCGCGTACCCATGTCGCCGAGCACCAGGCCGGAGGCGAAGATGCGCTCGGTCTTGGCGCGTGCCCTGGCTTCCTCGTGCGCAGCGTCATAGCGCCCGAAGTCGCCCCGCAGCCCGTGCATCAGTTCGCTGATGCAGGACAGGATGGGCATCTCCCACATAATGGTGGAGAACCACTTGCCGCGGACGCTGATGTCCAGGTGTCCTTCCTCGTCCTGGCTGATGTGGACTTCCCCCGGGCGGAAACGGTAGCCGCGCAGGAAGGTGAAGTACCACAGCGGCAGGAAGACGCATTTGCGCTTCATGAATTCGACCTCCTCGTCCGTGATGGTGACCTCGGCCATGTGGTCGAGCTGCTCGCGCAGGAGCGCATCGAACCCCCTGGGGTACTTCTGGTGGTTGCGGTCGAAAAAGGTGTACTCGACCTCGGCCCGCGGATAGGTCTCCAGGATGTAGTACTGGCAGGTGAAGGTGTAGAGGTCGTTGTCGGTGAAGTGGGTAATGATCGGTTCCATATCTATATGATTTCCAGTTTCTTGAGAAGCGCGTCCGGATCGGGTTCATGGCCCCGGAAGCGGCGGTACAGCAGGGCCTCGTCCTCGCTGCCGCCCTTCGCGAGGATGTTCCGGCGGAAGGAGCCGGCGGCTTCGCGGCTGAAAATTCCCTTCTCCCGGAACAGGGAGAAGGCGTCGGCTTCGAGGACTTCCGCCCATTTGTAGGAATAATATCCGGCGGAGTAGCCGCCGGAGAAGATGTGTCCGAAGGCGGTGGAGATGCAGGTCCCGGGGATGTCCGGGAGCGTGGCGCAGTCCGCCAGGGCCTCCCGCTCCAGCCTGAGGGCCGGGATTCCAGCGTTCGCTGGAAGGACGGCAGGACCGTCCCCCGGGGCTTGACCCGGAACCTCCTCCCGCAGCGTGTGCCAGGCCAGGTCCAGCCGGCCGAAGCGCAGCTGGCGGACCTGGAAATAGGCGGCGTGGAAGTTGCGTGCGGCGACGAGCCGCTCCACGAGCGCGTCCGGGATGGGTTCTCCGGTCTGCCAGTGGCGGGCGAAGGTGTGCAGCCAGTCCGGCTCGAAAGCCCAGTTCTCCATCAGCTGCGAAGGCAGTTCCACGAAGTCGCGGACCACGTTGGTGCCCGTCATCGTAGGGTAACGGCCCTCGGCGAGCATGCCGTGAAGGGAATGCCCGAATTCGTGCAGGAAGGTCGTCAGCTCGTCGTGCGTCAGCAGCGACGGGGTGTCGGGGGTGGGCTTCGTGAAATTCGTCACGATGCTCACCAGGGGGCGCCGCTCGACGCCGCCCGGGGCGGAAAGCTCACGGAAATTGGTCATCCACGCTCCGCCGCGCTTGCCCTTGCGGGGAAAGAAATCCGCATAGAACAGCGCCAGGTGCTTCCCGTCCGCGTCGGAGACATCGTAAACGCGCACGTCGGGATGATAGACGGGCAGCTCCGGACGCGGGGTGAACCGCACACCGTACAGGCGCGTCGCGAGCCCGAAGACGGCTTCGATGCAGTCTTCCAGCCGGAAATAAGGCTTGAGCTGCTCGTCGCTGAGCGCGAAATGCTCCGCCCGGTACCGTTCGGACCACCAGGCGAAGTCCCAGGGCAGCATCTGCTCCTGCCTGTAGCCGTGTGTCCGGGCCCAGGCGAGCAGGTCCGCGATCTCCCTCCGGGCGGCGGGCAGGGACGGTGTCATCAGGGCGTCCAGCAGGGAGCGGACCGTCGTGACATCCTTCGCCATCCGCTCCTCCAGGGCATAGTCGGCCCAGGAGGCATAGCCCAGCAGCTGCGCGATCCGCCGGCGCAGCTCCGCAATCCGGACACAGAGGCCGCTGTTGTCCGACGGACCGCCCAGGGCGCGGCTGTTGTATGCACGCCAGAGGCGCTCCCGCAGGTCCGCCCGGGCGCTGTATTGCATGAACGGCACATAACTGGGGTGCGAGAGGTCGAACACCCAGCCCGGAAGCCCTTTCTCCCGGGCTGCCTGTGCGCCCGGCTCGCGGACATACTGCGGCAGCCCTTCGAGTTCCGCTTCCTCCGTCAGATGCAGGGAGAAGGCGTTGGTGGCGTCCAGGACGTTCTTGCCATATTTCAGTTCCAGCAGGGAGAGTTCCTCCTCCAGGGCGGCGTAGGTCTTCTTGTCCTCATCGGAGAGGAGGGCGCCGCTGCGCACAAATCTTTTATAGCAGTCTTCCAGTAGTTTACGCTGATCTCTCGCAAGCGTGAGGTCGTCGCGTCGCTCCCAGACGGCCCGGATGCGGCCGAACAGCTCCGCGTTGTGCGAGACATACATCTCATAGTCGGTCAGCAGGGGGGAGACCTCCTCGGCGGTCTGCTGCATGCGGTCATCGCTCTCGGCTTCGAGCAGGTTGAAGAAGATGCCGCTGATGCGGTCCAGATCCTCCCCGGCGAACTCGAGGGCTTCGACGGTATTGGCGAAAGTCGGCGGCTCGGGGTTCCCGGCGATGGCGTCCACTTCGGCCTTGCCGCGGGCGACGGCCTCGCGGAAGGCGGGCAGATAATGCTCCGGCCGGAACCGGTCGAAGCAGGGTGCCCCGTGGGGAAGGGGAGAGGGGGAAAGCAAAGGATTGTCCATACTGCAAAAATAACCATAAATGGGGATTTTTATTTCATTTGCAATACCCTAATTTTGCACTCGGATAAAAGTTAGTGTGTTTTAATGAGCGCGGCAGCGGGATCCGGCCGGACAGGAACGGCGGACCTTGTTGCCGCGACCTCTTTTATCCGGCTGTTTTCTTTGCTTTTATCTATTTTATTGGCTAAATTTGCGCCGCTTTTTGTGACAAGTAGATAGTAGTAAATAAAATAATATGTCCAACAGCACTTTTTCTGTCAAGTATTGTGTGATCCTGCCGATCGTGCTGATCATCACGATTCTTCTGTGGGCGCTCCCGGTGGATGCTTTCGGCATTGCCGGACTTACCGTTGTCCAGCAGCGGATGATCGCTATTTTCGTCTTCGCCGCCCTGATGTGGATGTTTGAAGTCATCCCGAACTGGACCACCTCGCTGGTGGTGATCGTGGTGATGCTGCTGAGCGTCTCCGACAAGGGCCTGAGCTTCTTCTGCAGGCCCGAATTCGGCACCCTGGTCGACTACAAGAGCATTATGGCTTCTTTCGCGGACCCCGTGGTGATGCTGTTCCTCGGTGGTTTCGTACTGGCTATCATCGCCTCCAAGTACGGAATGGACGCCGCGATCGCGAAGGTCCTCCTCGGCATTTTCGGCAAGCGGCCGAAGATGGTCCTGCTGGGCTTCTTGATCGTGATCGCCCTCTTCTCGATGTTCATGAGCAACACGGCCACGGCCGCGATGATGCTGGCTTTCCTGGCCCCGGTGCTCAAGTCCCTTCCGGCGGATGAGACCGGCAAGGTGGGCCTCGCCCTGGCCATCCCCGTGTCGGCCAACCTCGGCGGCATCGGCACGCCGATCGGCACCCCGCCGAACGCCATCGCCCTCGGCGCCCTGGAGAATGCCGGTTATTCGATCAGTTTCGTGACCTGGATGACCCGGATGGTCCCGTACGTGATCGTGATGATCGCCATTGCCTGGGTGCTCCTGCAGATCTTCTTCCCGTTCAAGAGTGAGAAGATCGAGCTCAAGATCGAGGTCCGGGAGCGCAAGAAAGACTGGCGGACCTATGTGGCCTGGATCACCTTCTTCGTGACCATCCTCCTCTGGGTGACGGAGTCCTTGACGGGGATCAACTCCAATGTCGTCGCCCTCATCCCGCTGGCCGTCTATACCGCCACGGGCGTCTTCGAGAAGTCCGACATCAAGGAGATCAACTGGAGCGTGCTCTGGCTTGTCGCGGGCGGTTTCGCCCTCGGTACGGGCCTGAACAAGACCGGACTTGCCGCCACGCTGATCAACGCCATCCCGTTCAGTACGATGAACGTGGTGATCGTGCTCGTTGTCGCCGGTCTGATCTGCTATCTGCTCTCCAACTTCATCAGCAACTCCGCGACGGCGGCCCTGCTGGTTCCGATCCTCGTGGTCGTGGGCACGGCCATGGCCAATCCCGAGGCGGCCAACAACGCCCAGTTCGTGGCGCTCGGCGGCATGAATGCGATGATCCCGTTCATTGCAGTCTGCGCCTCCATCGCCATGCTCCTCCCGATTTCCACCCCGCCGAACGCCATTGCGGCATCCACCGGCCTGGTGCAGACCAAGGACATGACCAAGGTGGGCCTGATCATCGGCGCGATCGGCTTCGTGCTCGGTTATTTCCTGCTTACCGCCGTCTTCCCGTTCCCGACGGTATAATTCCGACATTTCCATCTGGTGGCTCCGTACGAAGCGGGACCACCAGATTTTATTAACCGATACCCCATGATCAAGAAAATCATTGCCGTGGCCGCATTGGCCCTTGCCTGTGCGAGCGGCCTCCCGGCCCAGGACAAGCCCTCCATCCAGTTCAAACCCTATGGCTTTGTCCGCAACTACCTCGTCATCGATTCCCGCGAAAGCGTCTATGGCACGGAAGACTTCTTCTACTATGTCCCGAAGGACCGGAATCTCGTCGGTGGCACGGACCTGAACCAGCAGACGACCGTCAGCTTCGGAGCCATCACCTCCCGGCTCGGCCTGGATGTCGTGGGCTACCAGGTCAACGGCCTGAGCATCTCCGCCAAGATTGAGGCGGACTTCTATGCCGGAGTGTCCGGGGTGACCGGCACGGCCCTGCTCCGTCTCCGCCAGGCGTTCCTGAGCCTGTCCAAGGACTCCTTCAGCCTCAAGGTCGGACAGGCCTGGCATCCGATGGCGGCCGATATGCCGCACATCTTCTCGCTGAATACCGGCGCCCCGTTCGGCCCGTTCAGCCGCACGCCCGAGGTTGTCGCCGATTTCAAGCTCGGCAGCGGATTCACTCTGACAGCCGCCGCCATCTGGCAGATGCAGTACACCTCCGCCGGACCTTCCGGCGCTTCCGCCGATTATATCAAATACGGCGGCATCCCCGAACTCTACCTGGGCCTGAGCCTCAAGCAGGGCGGTTTCACGGGCCGCGTGGGCGTGGACATGCTCTCCATCAAGCCGCGTCATCTGGATGCCACCGGCACCAGGAAAGTGAGCGACCGTATCACCACCTTCAGCCCGTTCCTGTATGCCGAATACACCAAGGACCTGTTCTCCGTCAAGGCAAAGACCATCTTCGCCCAGGCTGGAGAGCACATGAACCTGAACGGCGGCTACGGCGTGTCCGGCATCGATGCGGACGGCAGCTGGCGCTATTCCCCGACGCGCAATTCCTCCACCTGGATCAGCCTGACCTACGGCAAGAAGGTGCAGGGCGTGCTGTTCGCGGGCTATGTGCGCAACTTCGGCACGAAGGACGCGCTCGTGGGCGACCTGTATTTCAGCAAGAACAGTTTCTCCAACATGAACCGGATGTTCCGTGTGACGCCGGAGATCATGTTCAACTGGGGCAAGCTCACCCTGGGCCTGGAGTATGAGATGACCGGCGTCCAGTACGGCAGCTTCGGCCAGCACGACAATTACGGCCTCGCCACCGAGGGCCTGCACTGGGTGGTCAACCACCGCTTCCAGGCGATGCTTCGCTACACCTTCTAGTTATCCTGTATGGCACTTCTGCTGTTCTTCCTTTTCGGAGCCATGGCCGTGTCGTTCCTCTGCTCGATCCTGGAGGCGACACTGATGTCCACCCCGATCTCCTACATCACGATGCGGGAGGAAGAGGGGTACGGGCCCGCCGTCCGCTTCAAGGAATACAAGCAGGACACTTCCCGGCCGATCGCCGCCATCCTGTCCCTCAATACGATAGCCAATACGATCGGCGCGGCTGGCGTGGGCAGTCAGGCCACGGCCTTGTTCGGCTCCCAGTGGTTCGGACTCGTCAGCGCCCTGATGACCATCCTGATACTCGTTTTCTCCGAAATCATCCCCAAGACGCTCGGCGCCACCCGCTGGAAATCCCTGATGGGCTTTGCCACGGGCGCCATCCGCTGCCTGATCTTCCTGATGTATCCGCTGGTGCTGCTGATCGAGCTGCTCACCCGGCTGATTACCCCCGGGGAGATGGAGACCGCCGTCTCGCGCGACGAAGTGAGCGCGATGGCGAACGTCGCGGAAGAGGAGGGTGACCTGGAAGAAGACGAGAACACGATCATCCAGAACCTCATCTCGATGGATGAGGTCAAGGCCTTCGACGTGATGACCCCGCGCGTGGTCTGCGAGATCGCGCCGGAATCAATGACGCTCAAGTCGTTCTACAAGAACAAGCATTTCCGCCACCACAGCCGCATCCCGGTCTATGCCGACAACGACGAATACATCACCGGCTACATCCTCCGGATGGAGGCCCTGCAGCTCATGGCCGAGGACAAATTCGACACGACCCTCGGCGAGATCCGCCGCGACGTGGCCACCTTCGACGAGGATACGTCCCTGGACCTGATCTGGGACGAGATGCTGAGCAAGGACGAGCAGATCGCCATCATCATCAACGAATACGGCAGTTTCCAGGGCATCCTGACCCTGGAGGACGTGATCGAGACGCTGCTGGGCAGCGAAATCGTGGATGAGAACGACACTGTCCGCGACATGCAGCAGCTCGCCCGCGAAAAGTGGAAGAAGGTCAAGGTCAAGCGGCCGGTCCGCGAAGAGGGGGCAAAAGAAAACTAGTCATCGGATTCCGATGACTAGTTTTCTTTTGCGGCTTGCCGCTACTGCTGCGGTTGCGGCTTCGGTTTTTTCTTTGAGCGGTCCAGGACGCGGAAGTAGCCGATCTGGATCCCCAACAGGTCGAGATCCCGGGCAACCCGGAAGGAGGACATCCGGGCGTTGTTGGTCCCTGCCATCCAGGATTTGTCCTGGATGGTGTTTTCGTAGGTGATGCCGACGAGCGGGATGCTGAGGAAGAATGAGCTCCCGTCACGGAGTTTCAGGGCGCCGCCGACGGCGAATTTCAGGCCGGTGCCGAATGTGCTGGAGACGCGGACCTGGTAGTTCTCGTCGCTCTTGAGCGGATGGGATGTCGTGACGCCGTAGTTGCCGAACAGGCGGCCCTCCGCGAACACCGCAAACAACTGGGAGCCGAAGAAGGAAAGATATTTCCGGGCGGTCAGGGAGATGCCGCCCCTGTGATGGTGCATGTGCCGGGAAGTAATCTGCACGTTGAGGTCCTGGATCGTCTCGGGTTTCTGCTCGCTGTCCAGATCGTTGAGGATGCTGCCGAGCGCGTCCCTGAGATCCAGTTTGAGATCCGTGTTCAGGTTGTAGCCGGCATATTCCAGGCGGACGCCCAGGGCGAAATCGTCAGCCAGGAAGTAGGAGAACCTCGGCGCCACGGTCCAGGTCTGGAACCTTCCCGATCCGATATTGAGCATGGAAAGGATGCTGAAACCGTCTCCGTTGGCGAGTCCGGCCGCATCATAGCTGTGGTAGGATCCGGAGATCCCCAGGGTCCGGATGCCCTTCGGAATGAAGACCACCTTTCCCTTCTTCTCATCATCAAAACGATGCAGGATGTTCTGGAGGGGCCCCTGTGCATAGAGCTGGCCGCTCAAGAGAAGCGCGGCGAGAAAAAGAATACGTTTGTTCATATAGATCATTGACTATGTTTCTCTTGTGATAGCAGCACCTTTTTGTATCCCAGCCGGTGGAGTTCGATCCCGGCGCCGATGCGGTAGAGAACCGTATAGGCGCGGGACAGCAGGTAAAAACCGCGGGCAGTCTGGATCTCGACCCCTTCGTGCTGCAGCAGGCCGAGCACGGCAAGGGCGCAGCTCTGCAGGGTGTCGGAAATCTTTCTGGCTTCCGCGCTGTCCAGCGGCAGGCCCAGGATGTCGCGCAGGATGTGTTCGTCCATGTCGTCCCAGCCGCGGGAGCCGTACCAGCTGCGGTAGGAAGCGTCCTTGAAGCGGCGCCAGTCGGCGTCCCAGCCCCAGGCCACGCCCAGGCCGAGGAACCCGGCCCAGGCCAGGGCCGCTTCCGGGTAGTCGTTGAAGTTGACGACCGCGTCGGCAATGTAATCTTTGATATAGCTGTCCCACAGTCCGTCGATGTCGGGATTGCGGACCAGCTCGGCGGGGAGCTGTCCCACGCCGCTGCAGACTTTCACCAGGCCGTCCTCGAGCAGCTGCTCGAAGCGGTCGAGGTCGCGGGTATCTTCGGGATGGAGCGGCATCAGATTCTGCGGATTTTAATGACTTGCCTGAGGTTGGTCACCTGCGAGAGCACCTTGTCCAGTTCGGCACTGGACGGGACCAGCAGGCGGATGGTGATCTCATAAGTACCGGCGCGGAGGTTCTCCCTGACATTGAAGGCGCGCATCGACACCTTGAACTGGCCGATGACGTCCATGATGGCGCTGAGCACGGGGTGGTCGAGTTCGGCCGTGACGGCGAGCGTACACTGGAAGTCCCCCGTGGCCGGATTGTCCTGCCAGATGACTTTCTGGATACGGTAGGGGAAACGCTCGATGAGCTGCGCGGCGTTGGGACAGGAGATCCGGTGGATCTTGATCCCTTCGGTGCGGGTCACGAACCCGAACACGTCGTCGCCGAATACCGGGTTGCAGCATTTGGAGAGCTTGTATTCCAAGCCCTTGACGTTCTTGGCGTTGATGACCAGGATGTCTTCGGATGTCACCCCGGAATAGCCTTTGCGCACGGGCGCCCCGCTCTCCGGCGTGCCGGGTTGGGCGGCATGGTCCTGCTGGGCGTTCTGCTTCTGGAGGATGAAGGACTTGATGTCGTTGACGTCCACTTCCTCGCGGGAGATGGCCGCCATGAAGGGCAGGATGGACGGGTATTTGTGCGCCTTGAGGTATTCCGTCATCCAGTCGTCCGGGAATTCGAGTTTCCAGTTGCGCAGACGCCGCTCCAGGATTTCCCTTCCGTCCGCCGCAGCCTTGCGCTCGTCGGCGTCGAGTTCCTGCTTGATCTTGGTCCGGGCCTTGGAGGTCACGACCCAGTCCAGCCAGGCCCTGCTGGGCCGCTGGTCCTTGCGCGTGAGGATCTCCACCACGTCGCCGGTCCGGAGCTTTTCGCGGATCGGGACTGCCCGCCCGCCCACCTTGCCGCCGGTGCAGCGGCAGCCCAGGCCGGAGTGGATATTGAAAGCGAAGTCCAGTACGGACGCGCCGGCAGGCAGGGTGCGCAGTTCTCCGGTGGGGGTGAATACGAAGATCTCCCGCGTCGGGGGAGACGGGAGGTCCTCCGGGGCGGCGTCGAGCGGATGCTCCAGCGTCTCGCGCACGCTCTGCAGCCAGCGGTCGATCGAGGCCTCGTGCCGGATTCCCTTGTAGGCCCAGTGGGCGGCGTTTCCGCTCTCGGCCTCGATGTCCATCCGCCGGGTGCGGATCTGGACCTCGAGCGCCTGGCCGCTCCGGTTCTTGACCGTGATGTGCAGGGATTCATAGCCGTTGGGACGCGGGGTGGTCAGCCAGTCGCGCAGGCGCTTCGTGTCGGACTCGTATTCTTCCGTCACGTAGGAGAACACCTTCCAGCACAGATCCTTCTCGACCCTGGGATCATCCTCGCAGTCGATGATGAAGCGGATCGCGAAGACGTCGTACACGCCTTCGAACGGAACCTTCTGCACCTGCATCTTGCGGTAGATGGAATAGGCGCTCTTCGTGCGGATTTTCAGTTTATAGACGATCCCGGCATCCGAGAGTTTCTTCTTCAGCGGCTCGATGAACTCGGCCATGATCTGCTCCCGGTCCTTCTGGGTCGCCTTGAGCTTGTTGGTGATGGCCCGGTACTGCTCGGGGTCGGAGTGGCGGAACCAGATGTTGCCCAGCTCGTTGTTGATGTTGTACAGGCCGAGCTGATGGGCCAGCGGCATATACAGCATCAGCGTCTCCAGGAGTTTCTGGTCGCGGGAGGACTTGGGAAAAATCTGCAGGCTGCGCATGACCTCCAGCCGGTCCGCGATCTTGAGCACGGTCACGCGCGGGTCCGTGGAGTATTGGACGATCAGGCGCTTGTAGTTTTCAGCTTCCAGCCGGGTATCCTTGGGCTTGATGGTCGAGATCTTGTTGAGGCCGTCCACCAGGGTCCGCACGTCCTGCGGGAAAGCGCTGATATCTACATCCTTGTGGATACGGGTGGCTTCGTGCAGATAGACGGCTGCCACGCACGCGGCGGGCAGGCCGATCTCGTCCTCCACGATCTTTGCCACGTTGTCCGGATGCCCGATGAACGGAGTCCCGTCATAGCGGACTTCGTCCTTGAGCGCTTCCAGCGCCACGGCGCGTGCCTGTTCGATCAGATGTTCCATATCCGTCCGGCAAAAATGCCGATAACAAATATAGCATTTATTTCTGATTTGATACGAATGCGTCCATAATCCCGGTGGGCCGGCCCTCCAGGTCGAAGGCGCCGAGCCGGTAGCCGCGCGGGCGGCAGCAGGGGTTCCAGTAGAAGAGTCCGAGGCAGTGCTCCGTGCTCCGGGCCGCCCGGACGATCTCCTCCATCTGGCGGATGCTCTTCGCCATCCGGGCTTCATCGTCCAGGATGACCTCGGCGCCGGTCTCCACAATCATCGTCTCCTTGCCGAACCGCTCCCAGACGTGTCCGATGTTGGCCATGCAGTCGGCAATGACCTGGTCCGCATCCGTCCTGCCGTTGGTGGCCGCCCAATAGGGATAGAGCGACATTCCGACCAGATCGTAGCGGGTGCCGTACTGCTCGAGCAGGCCCAGGTTCCAGTCGTAGAGCTCCCGGTCGTAGCCGTTGTCCAGGTGGACGATGCAGACGGCCTTCGGAAACACGCTCTTGACGGCCTCGTAGCCGGCGTCCAGGAAGCCGGCATACTGCTCCGGATCCAGCCGGCTGTGGCCCATATGCTCGGTGACCTCCTGGCCCTGGTTGTTCCAGAGCAGTCCGTTGGTGGTCTCATTGCCCACCTGCACCCATTTCGGCGCGATGCCGTTGTCCTTCAGGTATTGCAGCACCTCGGCCGTGTGGGCTTTGAGGTCCTCTTTCATCTGCGCATAGCCGTGGCCCAGCCAGCTGCGCGGGATGGGCTGGTGCTGCGGATCCGCCCAACTGTCGCTGTAGTGGAAGTCGATCATGATCTCCATCCCCAGGTCCCGGGCCAGCCGGGCGTTGTAGAGGACGTCCTCTTTGTTGCACAGGCCCCGGAAATCGGTGCTGTCCACGGGCTGCCCGGGGCGCCCCCAGGGCTTGGGGTCCACCCAGACACGCAGGCGGACGGCATTCAGCCCCATCGCTTTCATCAGGGCCGTGACCTCCACCGGCTCGTCTCCGGTGTGGCCGTAGTAATACTCGCCGCGTTTTTCCGCACCGGCGGAACCGCTGATGTCGGCGCCGAGCCAGAAAGGCTCCGCTTGGGGGGCGCAGGCCGCCAGCAGGACGAGGCAGCCGCACAGAAGCATGTTCGTAACTTTCATAAATTATAGATTGTCAAGAATTCGTGCCTGCTGCGCGCGAGCGGTTCACCAGGAAGACGCCGACGAACACCATCACGGCGGCCAGGCCTTTCTGCCAGGTGAATCGGTCCATCCCGACGGCGATGCTCAGGGCGGCGGCGATCATCGGCTGGAGATAGGAGTACATGCTTACCAGCGTGGGCCGCAGGTGTTTCTGCCCGACGGGGATGAGGAAATACGCCACGAAGGTGGCGAAGAAGATCACGTAGGCCACCTCCCAGGCGAGCCTGGATGTCAGGGCGGCGTAGTCCGTGTGCAGCAACCCGCCCCAGGAGAAGGGGAGGCAGTATGCCAGGGAGAAGAGGAACATCCACTTCATGAAGGTGACGACGCTGTAGCGGGAGATCAGGGGGCGGAAGGCGCCCAGATACCCCGCAAAACTCAGCCCGTTGATCAGCAGCAGGACGATGCCCAGCGGCTGCGTCCGTGACACGGCGCCGGCCGCGTGCGTGGAGTTGAAGATCAGCAGCAGCGCGCCGCCGAGGCTCAGCGCCACGCCCCCGGCCTTCTTCAGGGAGATCGGCTCGCGCAGGAACAGGAAGGCGAAAAGCATCGTATAGACCGGGGTCAGCGCCCCCAGCACGGCGGTGTCGATCGGCGTCGCGATCGCGATGGCGAACAGGAAACTCATCTGCGGGACAAAGAGCCCGAGGAAAGAGGCCAGCGCGATAAGCGCGAAATCCTGGCCGGACACCTTCTCCTTCGGCAGGAAAAGGGACAGGAGCCAGAACAGGGCCGTGGCCCCGATGGCGCGCAGGGCGAACATCACCATCGGGGACACCGTGCCGGAGTTGGCGATGTCCTTGTTGAGAACGATGTTGAAACCGAAGATGATATAGGCGCCCGCTGCGGAGAGATGGCCGGCCCACTTGTTCTTATCCATACAATATCTGACTAACCTGCCTGCAAAGATACGAAGAAAAGCATTATCTTTGTATAATTTATATAAGTGTAATGAAATTCCAGCTCGAATCCGAATACCGGCCTGCCGGCGACCAGCCGGAGGCGATCGCCCAGCTCTGCTCCGCCCTGGAGGCGGGCGTGGGCGACGTGACGCTGCTCGGCGTCACGGGTTCGGGCAAGACGTTCACGATGGCGGGCGTGATCGAGCGCCTGCAGCGCCCGGCGCTGATCCTCAGCCACAACAAGACCCTCGCGGCCCAGCTGTACGGCGAGTTCAAGTCCTTCTTCCCGCACAACGCCGTGGAGTACTTCGTCTCGTACTACGACTACTATCAGCCCGAGGCCTACATCCCCACGACGGACACCTATATCGAGAAGGACCTAAGCATCAACGACCAGATCGAGAAACTGCGCCTGAGCGCCGCGAGCGCCCTGCTCAGCGGACGGCGCGACGTGATCGTGGTCTCCTCGGTGTCCTGCCTGTACGGCATCGGCAATCCGGAGGACTTCCACGCGCAGACCGTGCCGGTGCGCCGCGGCGAGACGCGCAGCCTCACGGGGCTGCTCTACCGCCTGGTGGACGCCCTGTACAACCGCACGGAGGTGGAGTTCAAGCGCGGCACCTTCCGCGTGCGCGGGGACACGGTGGACGTGTACCTGGGAGGATCGGACGACGCCGTGCGCATCGAGTTCTTCGGCGACGAGGTGGACTCGCTCAGCCTGATCGACCCGGTCACGGGCGCCAGGCGCGAGGACATCGACCAGATCAACATCTACCCGGCGGGCAACTTCGTGACCACCAAGGAACGGAGCATCGCCGCCGTGTCCCACATCCAGGATGACCTGGTGCGGCAGATGGAGTATTTCGAGAGCATCGGCAAGGGGATCGAGGCCAAGCGGCTCAAGCAGCGCGTGGAGTACGACCTGGAGATGATCAAGGAGATGGGCTACTGCCCCGGGATCGAGAACTATTCCCGCTACTTCGACGGCCGCAAGGAGGGGCAGCGCCCCTTCTGCCTGATCGACTATTTCCCCAAGGACTTCATCACCTTCGTGGACGAGAGCCATGTCACGCTCCCGCAGGTCCACGCGATGTACGGAGGCGACCACAGCCGGAAATCCGTGCTGATCGAGTATGGCTTCCGCCTCCCGGCGGCGGCCGACAACCGCCCCCTGAAGTTCGAGGAATTCGAAGCCCTGACGGGCCAGAAGGTCTATGTCAGCGCCACGCCGGCGGACTACGAACTGGAGAAGTCCGAGGGCCTGGTGGTGGAGCAGGTGGTCCGGCCGACCGGCCTGCTGGATCCGCCCGTCCAGGTGCGGCCCACCAAAAACCAGGTGGATGACCTGGTGGAGGAGATCCGCGTGCGGGCCGAACGGGACGAGCGCACGCTCGTCACCACCCTGACCAAGCGGATGGCGGAAGAACTGGACGAGTACCTGCGCCGCATCGGCATCCGCGTGCGCTACATCCATTCCGACGTGGACACGGCCGACCGTGTGGAGATCATCGAGGACTTCAAGAACGGGCTCTTCGACGTGCTGGTGGGCGTGAACCTGCTGCGCGAGGGGCTGGACATCCCGACGGTCTCGCTGGTGGCCATCCTGGATGCCGACAAGGAAGGCTTCCTGCGTACCGCGCGCGCCCTGACGCAGACGGCGGGCCGCGCCGCGCGCAACATCAACGGACTGGTGATCATGTATGCCGACAAGATCACCCCGTCCATGGAGCAGACCATCCGGGAGACGGACCGCCGGCGCACCAAGCAGATCGAATACAACAAACTGCACCACATCACCCCGAAACAGGTGGAGGTGAAGCAGAATATCCTCGCGGGCGAGCTGACCTCCAAGGGCGGCAAGCCTGTCAGCCGCGGCCTCGCGAACGGCACTACCGGTCGTGTCAGTGCGGCCAATTCCTATGACGATCCCGTCTATATCCCGAATCCCTCGGACCTGGGACGCGGCACGGTGAGCGTCGGCTTCGGCCACGACTCGCGCCGCGCGGCCGGCGACGCCTACCGCGACGGCTATGTCGCGGCCGACCTCGCCGCCGTCCTCCAGGATCCGGTGATCCGCTCGATGTCCCGGGATCAGATCGAAAAGATGATCGAGGAGGACCGCAAGCGGATGAAGAAGTCCGCCGCCGAACTCGATTTTGCGCAGGCCGCCCAGTACCGCGACGAGATGTGGGCCCTGCAGGAGTACCTGAAAGTCTGGAAAGAAAGATCATGAAACGATATCAGATTGTTCTGTTCCTTTTCGGCGTGATTGCCGCCCTGGCGGTCCTCTGCGCCGTATTTCCCGCAGAGGGACTGTGGGGACTGCGTTTCCCGCAACTCTCCGAAATCCTGTCCGCCACTGAGAATCAGACGGGGCCCTCGCCCGAAGAATTGATCGAACAGCGCCGGCAGGCGGTGCTCAGCGCCCAGCGCGACCAATACCATGCGTTCTTCCAGGAGGATCCGGCCCGGTTCTATCTGCCGGAAGGGGATCTCCGCTTTTTCGATCCGTTGTTCGACGCCCTTGAGCACGCGGAGCAGAAGCCGCTCCGTATCGTTCATTACGGCGATTCCCAGATAGAGGAGGACCGCATCACCGGGACGATCCGGGAGAAACTCCAGGAGCGCTTCGGCGGCAACGGTCCCGGCCTGATGCCGGCCCGCAGGCGGAGCACGCCGCGTATCGGCGGCAACAGCACGGCCGAACTCGACCGTTTCTTCAACTACGGCGACGCCTCGCATCGGGCGGGAATCCGCCAGTACGGCCCCTTTGCCGATTTTGTCCGGCTGGACACGGTCACGACCTTGTCGTACTATCCGGTGCGCAGCCGGGACAAGGGCCAGCACTCATTTGAGCGCGCGACGCTGCTCGCCGGCAATCTGAAGAGCCGGCTCTCCGTCAGCAGCAAGGGACAGACGCAGACGGCGGAGCCCGGCGGCTCCCTGGAGTTCATCCGCTTCGAACTGCCGGACAGCTCCGCGCGCGTGTCGCTGACGCTGGCGGGCTATGCCGACCTGTACGGCGTGCTGCTGGACAGCAAGACGGGCGTACGGATGGACAACGTGCCGATGCGCGGCTGCTCCGGCACGATCTTCACCACGATGGACAGCGGCCAGCTGCGCGAATTCTATCAGAGGGAGAACGTCCGCCTGATCCTGCTGCAGTACGGCGGCAACAGCGTGCCGTACCTCAATACCGACAAGGGCATCTCCACCTATCTGGCCTCGATCCGCAAGCAGATCCGCCACCTGCAGGGGCTGGCCCCGGAGGCGAAGATCGTTTTCGTGGGGCCGTCCGATATGGCCACGGCCGTGTCCGGCAAGCGCCAGACCTATCCCCGGCTGCCGGGCATCGTGGACTCCCTGCGGGTGTCCGCCAATGCCTGCGGCGCCGCATACTGGGACATTTATGGCGTGATGGGTGGCGAGAATTCGATGATCCGGTGGGTGCAGGCGAAGCCCGCCCTCGCCGGCTCGGATTATGTCCACTTCACGCTGGCGGGCTCGCAGCGGGTCGGGGAAATGTTCTGCGACGCGTTCTTCCTGTATTATGACTATTACCGCTGGAGGAAGCAGCATGAAGAGTAGCCTGACCCGGAACCTCGTCGCTTCGCTGGCGGCCCTGTTCTTGCTGGCGCCCGCCCTCCGCGCGCAGGGACTCCCGGCGTGTGCCGATTCGTCGAGACTGGGGCTGGTCTTTCCCGGAGGCCGGACGGCGCAGGACTTTTTCTATGCCAAGCTGGACCTGCTCACGGCGACGGGGGAGGGCAACGTCAACATCTGGCACATCGGCGGCTCGCACGTGCAGGCGGCCACCTTCTCCAACCGGATCCGGGACAACATCGACTCCCTGACCGTGCGGGGGGACCGGGGGTTCCTTTTCCCGATGCGTCTGGCGAACACGAACTACGACAAATCCTACCGGATCGCCGCCACGGGGGACTGGGAGGTGCCGATCCTGACGAAAGCCACGCAGCTGCGCCGTCCCCGCTACGGAATCACCGGCTACGGTGCGCGGACCTCGAGCCCGGATGCTTCGGTGGGCTTCCAGCTGAACCCCACGGGGGAGCGCCGCTGGCTCTGCGAAAGCGTGCGGGTACTGGGCTACGGCAGTTCGAAACGGGCCTATCCTTATATCGTCTGCCTGGCGGACACGCTGCGCTTTGATTATGAGGAACAGACGGGCAGCTTCCTCTTCCACCTGCCGGCGCCGACCGATACGGTGCTAGTGCAGTTCCATGTCCCGGCGGGGGAGGAGTTCGTGCTGAACGGCTTGGAACCGGTCAGCTGGCGCCCGGGCGTCAATTTCTTCGCCTCCGGCGTGAACGGAGCGGCCCTGCCGAGCTGGCTGGACCGCTGCGAGGACCTGGAGCGGGACCTGCAGCTGGTCCGGCCGGACCTGGCGATTCTTGCAGTCGGGATCAACGACTCCGCCGTGAGCGCCAAGGATTTCAAGCCGGACAAGTTCAAGGAGAACTACCGCCGCCTGATCGGGATGGTGCGCCGGGTCAAACCCGACTGCGCCTTTATCTTCATCACCAACAACGACAGTTACCGCTATGTTCGGCGCGGGATGACCTGGAATACCAATGCCGAGGCCGTCCGCCGGGCGATGATGGAGCTCGCGGAGGAGTTCGGGGCCGGGGTCTGGGACCTGTACGGCCTCATGGGCGGCGCCCATTCCGTCGAAAAGTGGCGTGACGCCGGGCTGGTCAAATACGACCGGCTGCATTTTACCGATGCCGGCTACCAGCTGCTGGGCGACCTGTTCGTCCAGGCGCTGGTGGCGGACCATGAAAGGGAGGAACCGTAGGATGGACTGGTCAGGGATAGCTGGATTTGCGCACCGCCTGTTCGGATTTGATCCGGACTCGCCGCTGCTTTTCACGCAATTCTATTTCTGGGCGTTTTTCGCCCTGGTGTATGCCGTATTCGCCCTGATCGGGGACAGACGCCTGCTGCGCAACGCGTTCCTGTTCTTCGTCAGCCTGTATTTCTATTTCAAGACCAGCGGCCTGTCGGTGCTGATCCTGCTGTTCGTGACCTGTTCGGACTTCCTGATCGCCCGCCGGATCGCCGGCGCGCAGCGGCCCGGGGTGAAGAAGGCCTGGCTGGTGCTCAGCGTGTGCATCGACCTGCTGATCCTGTGCTATTTCAAATATGCCTATTTCTTCGCGGACTTCGTCCACACGCTGACCGGGCTTGAGATCCGGGTGGCCAACGTGTTCGGGATGCTGGGCAATGCGCTCAGCGGCGCGGAGCTGTTCCGGGTGGACAGTATCGTGCTGCCCGTGGGCATTTCCTTTTTCACCTTCCAGGTGATCAGTTATACGGTGGACGTGTACCGGGGGCAGGTGAAGCCGGTGGACAACATCCTGGACTTCGGCTTCTACGTGAGCTTCTTCCCGCAGCTGGTGGCGGGCCCGATCGTGCGCGCGCACGAGTTCATCCCGCAGCTGTACAGGCCCTTCTTCCTGGGTCGCCGGCAGTTCGGCATCGCCGTGTTCTGGATCCTGAACGGCCTGGCGAAGAAACTGATCCTGAGCGACTACATCGCCGTCAATTTCATCGACCGCGTGTTCGAGAATCCGCTGCTCTTCACGGGGTTTGAGAATCTGGCGGCCCTCTTCGGCTATTCCCTGCAGGTCTATGCCGATTTCTCCGGCTACACGGACATCGCCATCGGCGTGGCGATGCTGATGGGCTTTTATCTGCCGCAGAACTTCAATTCGCCCTACAAGGCCTCCAATCCGCAGGATTTCTGGCGGCGCTGGCACATGTCGCTGAGCACCTGGCTCCGGAACTACCTCTACATCCCCCTGGGCGGCAACCGCAACGCCACGTTCGGGACCTATTTCTGGATCGGGCTCTTCGCGGTGATCGCGGCCATCCTCTCGGGCAGCTGGGTCGTCCCGGCGGCCTTTGTCGGCCTGGCCTCCATCCTGGGGGTGGTGGCACATTTCAATCCGGACCGCCGCAAGAAGATCCTTGCCAACATCAACCGCTTCATCACGATGCTGCTGGGCGGCATGTGGCATGGAGCATCATGGAATTTCATCATCTGGGGCGGCTTGAACGGCATCGGACTGGTCGTTTACCAGTTCTGGAGAGAAATGAAGTGGGGCTGGCGTTTCACGCTGGTCACGTCCGGGACCGCTGCCCTGGGCGTGTTGCACTGGACTGCCGGAACTCCGGTGTGGAACCTGCTTTTCGTCTGGGCGCTGATCGTCTGGGCCGGGACGCTGGTGCGCTTCATCTACCATCTGTGCGGCGGCAGGGGCTGCAAGCAACTGGGCTATGTCTGGGGCGTGGTCCAGACCTTTGCCTTCATCACGTTCACCCGCCTTTTCTTCCGCAGCGGCAGCAACCTCGACCCCGCCACGGCCAATGAAGTGGCCTGGCAGACGGCGCAGGGGATGGTGAACCAGATCGGCTCCGCATGGAACTGGGCGCTTATCCCGGAGATCTGCGTGACCTACTGGAAGGTCTTTGCGCTCGTGATCGCCGGGATGGTGATTCACTGGCTCCCGACCCGCTGGAAGCGCTGGTACCGCATCAATTTCGCCCTGCTCCCGCTGCCCGTGATGGCGCTGATCGTCGTCGCCGTGGTTTTCCTGGTCTATCAGTTCATCACCGCCGACCTTCAGGCGTTCATCTACTTCCAGTTCTAGAAAGCAGTTTCCGCCTCCGGCGCAGGCTATGAAGGCGGCGGCTGCCGGAGCGAAGCGACGCAGGGGAAACCCGAGGGGGAACGCCCCCTCGATGATAACCGGATTGTGACAGCAAGGTGCGTTTATCGCACCTTGCTGTCACAATACCAGCAGCGCATGATGCCGTTTTCCGCCTGGCGGAAGCGCGGCTGATGCTTCTCGTTGTTGCAGATGCACTTGCTGTTGGTGCAGTGCAGGGCCGGGTTGAGGATGGGGGCTTCGTGCTCGGGCATCTTGTGCGCCGGATCGTCCTTCCACTCCATCAGGCTGATGATCAGCGCCATGCGGACGAGTTTTCCGTTCTCTACCTGGCGGAAGTAGGCCGCCCGCGGATCGTCGTCCACCTCGGTGAGGATCTCGTTGACGCGCGGCAGCGGATGCAGCACGGCCATCTTCGGCTTGGCCAGCGCCATGCGCCGGGCGTCCAGCACGAAACTGTCCTTGACGCGGTCGAATTCGTCTTCGTCCAGGAAGCGCTCCTTCTGCACGCGCGTCATGTAGAGCACGTCCAGCTCGGGGATGGCTTCATCCAGGCTGTCCGTCTCGCGGTAGGCTACGCCCATCTTGTCGCAGACGTCCTGCTTGATGTAGTCCGGCAGGCGCAGTTCGTCGGGGGCGATCAGCACCACCTTGATATCTTTGTAGCGGGACAGGGCCTTGATCAGGGAATGGACCGTCCGGCCGAAACGCAGGTCGCCGCAGAAACCGATCGTGATCCCGTCGATGTGGCCGAGCTCGCGCTTGATCGTGAGCAGGTCCGTCAGGGTCTGCGTCGGGTGGCTGTGGGAGCCGTCGCCGGCGTTGATGATCGGCACGCGGGACACCTCCGAGGCCACCAGCGGCGCTCCCTCGATGGGATGGCGCATCGCGATGATGTCGGCGAAGCAGCCGACCACGCGCACGGTGTCCTGCACGGTCTCGCCCTTGCTGACCGAGGAACTCTGCGGGTTGGAGAAGCCGAGGACGCTTCCGCCCAGCTCCATCATCGCGGCGGTGAAACTCAGGCGCGTGCGGGTGCTCGGCTCATAGAAGAGCGTCGCGAGTTTCTTGTGGGCCATGCTGCCCTGGTAGCGTTCGCGGTGGGCGATGATGTCTTCGGCCAGGGCGACGATCTGGTCGATTTCTTCCTTGGTGAGGTCGGTGGGGTCGATGAGGTGTTTCATAAGGCGTTGCGGAAATCCAGGATCTGTTGTTTCTGTTCGGGACGGATATACTTCTGCTCGACGGCCACGTCCACGAGGGCGTCGAGGTTGCTCAGCGAGTGGTTGACGACATTCGCGGCGGCGAGGCGGTCCAGGCCCTTCCGGATGCCGTAGGTGAAGATGCTGACGATACCGAGCACCTCGGCGCCCGCTTCGCGCAGCGCGTTCACCACGTCGATTACGCTGCCGCCGGTGGAGATCAGGTCCTCGACCACGACGACCTTCGTGCCCGGGTCGAGCCGTCCCTCGATGCGGTTGGTGCGGCCGTGGCTCTTGGCTTCGCCCCGGACGTAGCCCATCGGCAGGCCGAGCAGGGTGGCGGTGATGGCGGCGTGGGCGATGCCGGCGGTGGAGGTGCCCATCAGGCACTCGCAATCCGGGAAGTGTTCCTGCACCAGGGCGGCGAGCCCGGCTTCGATCCGGGACCGGACGGCCGGTGCGGAAAGCGTGAGGCGGTTGTCGCAATAAATCGGGCTCTGGATGCCGCTGGCCCAGGTGAACGGCTCCTCCGGCCGGAGGAACACGGCCCCGATCGAGAGGAGTTCTTTGGCGATGAGTTTCTGCATATCTGAATGGTTTGGGATTCCGGGTCAAGCCCGGAATGACGTCTGTTGGCAGTTCAAAAATTCGTTCAGGCACCTGTCGTAGGCGGCGACGGGGTCGGGAGCGGCCGTCACCGGGCGGCCGACCACGATGTAGTCGGAGCCGATTTCCCGGGCGCGGGCGGGGGTGGTGATGCGGACCTGGTCGTCCTTGGCTGCGTCCGCGAAACGGATGCCCGGGGTGACGGTGAGGAAGTCCGGGCCGCAGGCGGTCTTCACCATCGCCGCCTCCAGCGGCGAGCAGACCACGCCGTCCAGACCGGCCTCCTTTGCGTTCTGCGCATATTTCACGATCGTGTCATTGATCCCGGCGCCGATCAGCAGTTCCTGCTGCATCCGCTCCTCGCTGGTGGAGGTGAGCTGGGTGACGGCGATCAGCAGCGGACGCGTGCCGTCCGGCCTCGTGAGGCCTTCCAGCGCGGCGCGCATCATCTCGATGGTGCCGGCGGCGTGGACGTTGACGATGTCCACGTCCAGGGCGGAGAGCACGTGCATCGCTTTGCGGACGGTATTGGGGATGTCGTGGAGCTTGAGGTCGAGGAAGACCGGATGCCCGCGGCGCCTCAGTTCACGCACGATGTCCGGCCCTTCGGCGTAGAAAAGTTCCATTCCGATCTTGACGAAGGGCTTGCGGTGGCCCTCGAAAGCGTCAAGGAAGCCGAGCGTCTGCTGCCTGCCCGGGAAGTCGCAGGCGATGATTACGTCTTTTGCCATACGTTATACGATTCCGATGATTTCCTGTAAACTGTCGATCCCGAGCGTGTCCATCAGCGCGGGTAGGGCGGAGACGATCTCCGGGCAGGCCTGGGGGTTGCGGAGGTTTTCCGCGCCCACCTGCACGGCCGTGGCGCCGGCCATCATCATTTCGACCACGTCCTCGGCGCGCGCCACGCCGCCGCAGCCCATCACGGGGAGGCTGCAGGCGTGGGCGACCTGCCAGACCATCCGCAGCGCCACCGGGAAGATGGCGGGGCCGGAGAACCCGCCCATCTTATTGGCGATCACGGGCTTGCGCCGCTTGATGTCAATGCGCATCCCGAGCAGGGTGTTGATCAGCGTGATGCCGTCCGCCCCGGCGTCCTCGCAGGCGCGGGCGATGGACACGATGTCCGTCACGTTGGGGCTCAGCTTGATGAACACGGGCTTGCGGGTGACGGCCTTGACCGCCGCCGTGACGGCCGCCGCCGACTTGGGATCCGTGCCGAAGGCCATCCCGCCGCCGTGCACGTTGGGGCAGGACACATTCACTTCCAGCAGGTCGATGGCCGCGCAGGCGTCCGCCTTCGCGCAATTATATGCATACTCTTCCACGGAATAGCCGCTGATATTGGCGATGATCACGCCCCCGTAGATGCGCCGCAGGGCCGGGGCCTTGTCGCTGACAAGCGCTTCGATGCCCGGGTTCTGCAGGCCCACGGAGTTGATCATCCCGGCGGTGCATTCGGCGATGCGCGGCGTCGGGTTGCCGTAGCGCGGCTCGCGCGTGGTCCCCTTGAGGGAAATGCCGCCGAGCACGTCCAGGTCCATCGCATCCGCGAGTTCGATCCCGAACCCGAAAGTCCCGCTGGCCGGCACGACCGGATTCTTCAGCGTCAGGCCGCAGAGCGAGACGGATAAGTTCTTGTCAGCTACCATAGTACGTCCTCCTTGTCAAAAACGGGGCCGTCGACGCAGACGCGCTTCGGGCCGCGGGCGGTCTGGATACTGCAGCCGTAGCAGAAGCCGGCGCCGCAGCCCATGCGCTCTTCGAGACTGACTTCGCCGGGAACGTCCAGGGCGGTGCAGACGGCTTTCATCATCGGGAGCGGGCCGCAGGTGTAGAAGCGGTCGAAAGCGGAACGGGATTCCGGAGCGGAGCCCGGAATGACCAGATTCGCGGCGATGGCGTCGGTCACGAAGCCCTTCGTGCCCACGGAGCCGTCCATCGTGGCGATGTGGACCGGCACGCCGAGGGCGCGCAGCTCTTCGGCGAGACAGATCTCGTCCGCGCGGTTGAAACCGAGCACGGCCGTGACCTGCTTCCCGGCAGCAAGCAGCTCCTTGGCAAGCAGATAGAGCGGCGCCGCTCCAAGCCCGCCGCCGATCAGCAGGGCGTGCTCGCGGCACTTCTCCGGATGGAAGCCGCTGCCCAGTGGCAGCAAGAGTTCGAGTTCCGTGCCGGGAGCCATCTCCGACATCGCGCGGGTGCCCTCGCCGACGACCTTATAATACAAAACCACCCCGTCCGGCAGGCAGTCGCTGACGGAGATGGGCCGCCGGAGATAAAACCCCGGCAGGGCGATGTCCACGAACTGTCCGCTGCGCACCGCGACCGTCCCTTCCGTGCGGAGCACGAGGCGGAAGGTATCCCGGGCGACGCCTTCGTTGGATGCAATCCGGAAGATGCGTTTCTGCATTAGCTTATTCTTGGTAGACGGGCTTGCCGTCCTTGAGTGTCAATACGATGCGGCTGCGAACGGCCTTGCCCGCGAAGGGGGTGGCCCTGCCCAGCGACAGGAAGTCCGCCGGATCGACGGTCCAGGCGGCGTCGGGGTCGATGAGGGTGAGGTCGGCGGGGGCGCCGGGCTGCAGGCCCGCAACGGGACCGCCCAGGCGGAATGCCGTGCGGGGTCCGGAGGTAAGGGCCTCGATGATGCGCTCGAGGCTGACACGCCCGGTGAGCACCAGGTCGGTGTAGAGCACCGGGAAGGCCGTCTCCAGCCCCACGATGCCCATCGCGCTGCCCTGAAGTCCGCGGGATTTCTCTTCGGCGCTGTGGGGCGCGTGGTCGGTGGCGACGGCGTCGATGGTGCCGTCGCGCAGGCCCTCGATCAGGGCTTCGCGGTCTTCTGCGCGCCGCAGCGGGGGATTCATCTTGAAGCGCCCGTCCTCCTGGAGGTCGTCTTCGCACAGCGTGAGGTAGTGCGGGCCCGTCTCGCAGGTCACGCGCACCCCGCGCGCCTTGGCCTGCCGGATCAGCTCCACGCTTTCGGCGCAGGAGATGTGGCAGACGTGGTAGCGGCAGCCGGTCTCTTCCGCGAGTTTCAGGTCCCGGGCGATCTGGCCCCATTCGCTCTCGGAGCAGATGCCCTTGTGGCCGTGGGCGGCGGCGTAGCGCCCGTCGTGGATGTAGCCACCGTGCAGCAGGGCGTTGTCTTCGCAGTGCGCGGCGATGATGACGTCTTCGCGGGCGGCGGCTTGCATGGCGGCGCGCATCATCTCCTCGCGCTGCACGCCGGAGCCGTCGTCGGAGAAGGCCGCGCAGCGTCCCTTGAGCGCGGCGATGTCCACGAGTTCCTGCCCCCGGCGGCCGCGGGTAATGGCGGCGTAGGGGAGGACGCGGATGCAGGCGTCGCGGTCGATGATCTCCTGCTCGAGGGCGAGCGTGTCCGGGCTGTCGGGCACGGGGGAGAGGTTGGGCATGGCGCAGACGGTGGTGTAGCCGCCGTGTGCGGCCGCGAGAGAGCCGGTGCGGATGGTCTCCTTGTAGCTTTGTCCGGGCTCCCGGAAATGGACGTGGATGTCGGTGAATCCTTCGCTGACCAGTTTGCCCCGGCAGTCGATAAGCTGCGCGCCGGAGGCATGGACGATGTCCGGGCCGATGGCCGCGATGCGTCCGTCCCGGATGAGCAGGTCGGCCTGCCGGCGGCCGCTGCCGTCGATGATCGTGCCGTTCTTGAGGAGGAGGGATGCCATGGGGATGCGTTTAATATTCCGGTCCGCGTCGCCACCGGGGTTTGTCATAGGCGCCCTGCGCGGCATAGGGGGCGCGTTCCGCCTCCCAGGCCGGGTTGGCGAAGACCGTGTCCGCGCGGTCGGTATAGAGGATGCCGTCCAGATGGTCCGTCTCGTGCTGGAAAATGATGGCCGTGAAGCCGTGGACTTCTTCCGTGACGGTCTGCAGGGTCTGCGGGTCGGTCCAGCTGATGATGACGCCTTCGCTCCGCGGCACGATGCCCCGCCTGCCGGGGATGGACAGGCAGCCTTCCGGGCCCCGGACCGTGTCGCCCAGGTGCTCAAGCACCCGGAGGTTGGGATAGACCACGAAGGGTTCGCCCTCCCGGTCGAGCCGCTGGATGGCGGCGATGCGCCGGAGAATGCCTACCTGGGGCGCCGCGATCCCCACGCCGCCCTGCTGCGGAGAGCGGACGGTGGCGAGCATCTTGCTTGCGAGCATCCCGTAGAGATCGCTCCGGAGTTCTTCGTCGCTGAGGTCGCGGCAGGCGGCCCGCAGTTCGAGGCTGTCCTGGAAGTCCGTGACCACGCCCACGTACATCACGCTGTCGGACATCGTGATGACGGTGCGCTCCCACACTTCGAAGGGCCCCTGCAGTCTGCGCGGCCCGCCGCAGGCGGCCAGCAGGCTGAGGAGGAGAATGAAAGGGATGAGTCTGTGTTTCATACTAACTTACAAAGTTAACGGAAAAATTCGATTTCCGCAGAGCGCTTCGCCCGGACGCGGGCGGAAGTTATCAACAAAAGGGAAGGTGAAATTGTCGAAAACTTGTCTTGCAAGGCGCGCGGGAATGTTGTAAATTTGCGCTTTGGTTAGTTCAAGTATGAAAGTCAGCATTATCATGGGTTCCAAAAGCGACTGGGAGGTGATGTCAGCCGCTTGTGAAACGCTCGAACAGTTCGGGGTCCCCTACGAAAAAAAAGTCATCAGCGCCCATCGCACTCCGCAATTTTTCTGTGACTACATGGCTGCGGCCCGCGACCGCGGGGTGGACATCGTCATCGCTGGTGCCGGCGGTGCGGCCCACCTGCCCGGGATGGCTGCGGCCCTGACCTCGCTCCCGGTGATCGGCATCCCGATCCGGAGCAAGGCGCTGAATGGCCTGGACTCCCTGCTGTCCATCGTCCAGATGCCCTCCGGCATCCCCGTGGCGACGATGGC
Source organism: Bacteroidales bacterium (assembly GCA_017458145.1). Taxonomy (GTDB): domain Bacteria; phylum Bacteroidota; class Bacteroidia; order Bacteroidales; family UBA932; genus Cryptobacteroides. The sequence goes on from JAFTGA010000015.1 coordinate 144,651, forward strand.
GATCGACGGGGCGAAGAATGCCGCCCTGTATGCTGTCTCGATCCTCGCCCTGCAGGACGCCGCGCTCGCTGCCAGGTATGAGGACTTCCGGAAGAAACAAGCAGAAAAGGTCCTTCGAACCGAGATATAGCCATGAATGCACATCGCATCTATGTAGAAAAGTATTCGCAGTTCCAGGTTGAGGCGCAGAGCCTCAAGAACGAATTCAACGAAAACCTTTCTCTGAAGCTGCGTACCCTGCGGCTTCTCAACGTGTATGATCTTTTCGGCTTCTCCGGCGAACTGCTGGAGAAGTGCCGTTATACGGTTTTCGGAGAGGTGGTGACCGACTGCGTGTCGGACGACTGCCCGCTCGAAGGCCGGAAATACCTCGCCGTGGAATACATTCCCGGCCAGTTCGACCAGCGGGCGTCCTCCGCGCTGGACTGCGTCCACCTGATCGACCCGTCCGCCGACGTGCAGATCCGCTCCTCGCGCCTGCTCATTTTCGATGACGACCTGTCCGATGCGGACCTGGCCGCCATCCGCCACTATTATATCAATGTGGTGGAGTCCCGTCCGAAGGACCTGGACCGTCTGCAGCCCGAAGGCAAGGCGGAGGTCAGGCCGCTCTCGGACCTTGCGGGCTTCACGCAGATGGCCCCGGCGGATTATGCCGCCTTCTGCAGGAAGTGGGGCCTGGCGATGAATACCGACGACCTCGCCGAGGTGGTGCGCTATTTTACGGCCGAGGGCCGCGATCCGTCCGAGACGGAGCTGCGCATCCTGGACACCTACTGGAGCGACCATTGCCGCCATACGACCTTCACCACCGAACTGACGGAGGTCAAGGTGGAGGACTCCTTCGCCAAGGAGGAGATCGAGGCGGAGTACCGCGAATTCCTGGAGATCCGCCGGGAGCTCGGTCGCGAGCACAAAAGCCTCTGCCTGATGGAGCTGGCGACGATCGGCGCCCGGGTGCTCCGCAAGCGGGGCCTGCTGGAGGATCTCGAGCAGAGCGAGGAGAACAACGCCTGCAGCATCTTCGTGGATGTGGAGGTGGACGGCAGACCGGAAAAATGGCTTCTGCAGTTCAAGAACGAGACGCACAACCACCCGACGGAAATCGAGCCTTTCGGCGGCGCGGCCACTTGCCTGGGCGGTGCGATCCGGGACCCGCTCTCCGGCCGGGCCTATGTCTATCAGGCGATGCGCGTGACGGGTGCGGGCGATATCAATGCCGCCGTGAAGGACACCCTGCCGGGCAAGCTCCCGCAGCGCATGATCAGCCGCAAGGCAGCCGCAGGCTACTCCAGCTACGGCAACCAAATCGGCCTCGCGACCACCCATGTGCGTGAAATCTATCATCCCGGTTATACCGCCAAGCGCCTCGAGGTGGGCGCCGTGGTGGGGGCGGTCCGGGCGGACAGCGTCCGTCGCGAGAGCCCTGCCCCCGGCGACGTGATCCTGATGCTGGGCGGCCGCACGGGCCGCGACGGCATCGGCGGCGCCACCGGTTCTTCCAAGGAGCATACCGAGGCTTCGATCGAGACCTGCGGCAGCGAGGTCCAGAAGGGCAACGCCCCTGAGGAACGCAAGCTCCAGCGGCTTTTCCGCCGTCCGGAGGTGACGCGCCTGATCAAGAAATCCAACGACTTCGGCGCGGGCGGCGTGAGCGTCGCGATCGGTGAGCTGGCCCCCGGCCTGGACATCTGGCTGGACCGCGTGCCGGTCAAATACAGCGGACTGAACGCCACCGAACTCGCCATCAGCGAGTCCCAGGAGCGGATGGCCGTGGTGGTGGAAGCCGGGGACCGCGCTGCTTTCGAGGCCTTCTGCGCCAGCGAAAACGTGGAGGTGACGCACGTCGCCGACGTGACGGACCGCGGCCGGATGCGGATGTTCTACCACGGGACGACGGTCGCCGACCTCTCCCGCGAGTTCATCGACAGCGCCGGTGCGAAGCACTATGCGAAGGCGGCCGTCGGCGGCATCGAGGACATCGACCCGTTCCGCCGCGAGCCGGCGGGACAGACGCTGCGCGAAAAGATGGTCAGCACCCTGTCCGATCCCAATGTGGCTTCGCAGAAGGGCCTCGTGGAGATGTTCGACTCCACCATCGGCCGCTCGACCGTGCTGATGCCTTACGGCGGAGCGCTCCAGGCCACCGAGACGCAGGTCTCCGTGCAGAAGCTCCCGGCGGACGGCTACACCGACACCGCCAGCATGATGGCCTTCGGCTATGATCCCTTCCTGACCACCTGGAGCCCGTATCACGGATCGGCCTATGCCGTCGTGGACGCCTGTGCCAAGGTGGTGGCGGCCGGCGGCGACTGGTCCGGGATGCGCTTCTCCTACCAGGAATACTTCGAGCGGATGACCGCCGATCCGCACAGCTGGGGCAAGCCGCTGGCGGCCCTGCTCGGAGCGCTCAAGATGCAGACCGCGCTGGGCCTGCCGTCCATCGGCGGCAAGGACTCGATGAGCGGCACCTTCGAGCACATCTCGGTCCCGCCGACGCTGATCGCCTTCGGCATCACGACGGTGGACGCGGGCCGCGTCATCTCTCCGGAACTCAAATGGGAGGGCAATCGGCTCTACCTGATCCGGCATACCCCGCTGCCCAACCGGATGCCGGACACCGCGCAGCTGCGCGCGAACTGGGACTTCATCCACCGCGAGATTGCCGCCGGGCATATCGTGTCCGCGTGGGCGCTGGGACGCGGCGGCGTGGCCGAGGGCCTTGCCAAGATGGCTTTCGGCAACCAGTTCGGCGCCAAGGTCTCGGCCGATGAGCGGACCCTCTTCGATCTGGGCTACGGCTCCGTCCTCGTGGAGTCGGAGACGCCGCTGGATTTCCCGCAGGCGGTGTGCCTGGGCGAAGTGACCGACGGCGAGGACGGCAACCTGCATGTCAACGGCGAGCGCATCTCGCTGGAGCGCCTGATGCAGGCCTATGCCGGAAAGTACGCCAAAGTCTATCCGGCGGAGGTGGAAGCCGCCCATCCGTCGTTGCCTGCTTTTGCCCGCAAATTGCAGAAACCGCTGGCGGTGGAGCCCGTGCGCTGGAAGGGCGCTCCGGTCGACAGACCGCTGGTCTACATTCCCGTGTTCCCGGGCACCAACTGCGACTATGACAGCGCCAAGGCGTTCCGCAAGGCGGGGGCCGGGGTGGAGTTCGGCGTGTTCCGCAACCTCACCGGCAGCGATGTGCTCGAGTCTATCGACCGGATGGGCGCGGCCATCGACCGCTGCCAGATCCTGATGCTTTCGGGCGGTTTCTCCGCCGGAGATGAACCGGACGGCAGCGGCAAGTTCATCGCCAACGTGTTGAACAACAGTCGGATCGCTACTGCCATCCACGCGCTGCTGGACCGCGGCGGCCTGATCCTCGGCATCTGCAACGGCTTCCAGGCGCTCGTCAAGAGCGGCCTGCTGCCTTACGGCCGGCTGGGGATGGTCACCCGCGAGTCGCCGACCCTGTTCCGCAACGACATCAACCGCCACATCTCCCAGATGGCCACGACGCGCGTATGCTCGACCCGCTCGCCCTGGCTCGCCGGGATGAAGGAGGGCGACCTGCATACCATTGCCGTCAGCCACGGCGAGGGCAAGTTCATGGTCTCCGAGGCCCTGGCGAAGGAACTCTTCGCCGCCGGTCAGGTGGCTTTCCAGTATGTGGATCCGTTCGGGGAGGAGGTCACGATGGAGGCCCCGTACAACCCCAACGGCTCTTACTACGCCATCGAGGGCATCCTCAGTCCGGACGGCCGGATTCTCGGCAAGATGGGCCACACGGAGCGCTGGGAGCCCAATGTGTTCAAGAACATCGAAGAGGAGCTCTACCAGCCGCTCTTCGACAACGCCGTGCGGTATTTCAAGAAAAACCAATAATCAACCAATGTCAAAAGGACCGTTAATTTTTGAAGGAAACGAGAAACAGGTGTTCGCCACTGACCACCCTGACCAGGTAATCTTCCGCTACAAGGACGTGACTGTTGCCTACAACAACGTCAAGCGGGCCCGGTTCAAGGGGAAGGGCGCCCTGGACAACCAGATCTCGGCCATTCTGCTGAACTATCTGAACGAGAACGGCGTGGAGACCCACTTTATCGAGATGCTGGGCCCCCAGGAGCAGTTGTGCCGCAAGATCGAGATCATCCCCCTGCAGGTGGTCGTGCACAACCGCATCGCCGGTTCGCTGGCCACGCGCCTGGGCGTCGAGGAGGGCTATCGCCACGCCAATACCATCGTGGACCTCCGCTACAACAACGACGAGCTGGAGGATCCGTTCATCAACCGCGACCACGCCGTCGCGCTCGGCTTGGCTACGTATCAGGAACTGGACGGGATGTACAACATCGCCCGCCGGGTCAATGACCTGCTGAAGCCGCTCTTCCACAAGGCCGGCATCGAACTCGTCGACATGAAGATCGAGTTCGGCCGTGCTTCCGACACCGGGGCCATCATCATCTCCGACGAGATCAGTCCCGATACCTGCCGCCTCTGGGACGAGGCCACCGGCGAACGGATGGACAAGGACCGTTTCCGGCTGGACCTGAGCCGCGTGGTGGAGAGTTATACCCATGTCCTGAACCGTCTGAAACAAGTAATCAATTCATAAAATGGGCGTATTGGCTGTTTATGGCGTCCGGAGCGCATCGACATACATCTACTACGGACTGCACAACCTTCAGCACCGCGGACAGGAAGGCGGCGGCATCATCACCTTCGACGAGGACGGGAAGAGCCACCGCTACCGGGGCCAGGGGCTGCTGAGCGAGATCTTTACCAACGGCGAACTGAACCACCTGCCGGGCACGATGGGCATCGGCAGCGTCAAATACGCTAACGCCGCCAAGGGCGGCCTGGACAACGTGGAGCCGCTTTTCTTCCACCACCAGACAGGCGACTTCGCCATCGCGGGCGAGGGCAACCTGGTGAATGCCAAGCAGGTGTCCGAGTACCTTGAGCGGCACGGGTCCATCTTCCAGACCCACACGGACAGCGAACTGCTGGCCCACCTGATCAAGAAGAACGGCAAGGAGGACCGCATCCAGCGGATCGTCAAGGCGCTGAACATGGTCGAAGGCGGCTTTACCTTCGTGATCATGACCAAGAACCGCATCTATGCCTGCCGGGACAAGTATGGGATCAAGCCCCTGTGCATCGGCCGGATGGACGGCGGTTACGTGGTCAGCAGCGAGTCCTGCGCCTTCGAGATCATGGGGGCCGAATTCATCCGAGACGTGACGCCCGGCGAAATCGTGACCCTGGACCACCACGGCATCCGCAGCACGCTGTATTCGCAGTTCAACCGCCACCGGATGTGTGCGATGGAGTATATCTACTTCGCCCGTCCTGACAGCGACATCGACGGCTGCAACGTCCACGCCTACCGCAAGGAGGCCGGACGGCGCCTGTACCGGGAATGTCCGGTCGAAGCGGATATGGTGGTCGGCGTGCCCGAATCCAGCCTCAGCGCCGCGATGGGCTACGCCGAGGAGAGCGGAATCCCCTACGAGATGGGGCTGGTGAAGCACAAATACGTGGGCCGTACCTTCATCCAGCCGGTGCAGTCGCTGCGCGAACTGGGCGTGAAGATGAAGCTCTCTCCGGTGCGGAGCATCGTGAAGGGCAAGCGGATCGTGCTGGTGGACGACTCCATCGTCCGCGGCACGACGTCGCTCAAGATCGTGAAACTGCTGCGCGAAGCGGGCGCCACGGAGGTGCACGTGCGCATCGCCAGCCCGATGATGCGCTTCACCTGCCACTACGGCGTGGACACCTCCACGCCGGAGGAACTGCTCTGCTCGCACCGCTCGCTGGAAGAGGCGCGTCAGGCCATCGGGGCCGATTCGCTGGGCTACCTGAGCCCGGAGTCCACGCGGGACTCCTGCTTCGGCTGTGCGGATCCCTGCCAGGCCTGCTTCACGGGCGAATACCCGACCCTGTTGTATGATGAATTGGTAGAAAACGAATAATCAGATATGGCACAGTCTTACGAAAACGCAGGCGTGAACCTGGAGGCGGGCTACGAAGTGGTCCGCCGCATCAAGCAGCACGTCGCCTCGACGGCCCGTCCGGGCTCGATGGGCGGCATCGGCTCTTTCGGCGGGATGTTCGATCTCGCCTCCCTGGGCTACAAGGAGCCCGTCCTGGTGAGCGGGACGGACGGCGTGGGCACCAAACTCAAGATCGCCTTCGCGATGGACAAGCACGACACCATCGGCATCGACGCCGTGGCGATGTGCGTCAACGACGTGCTTGCGCAGGGCGCCGAACCCCTCTTCTTCCTGGACTACGTGGCCCTCGGGCACAATGTCCCGGCGAAGGTGGAGGCCATCGTGGCCGGCGTCGCGGAAGGCTGCCGCCAGGCCGGCTGCGCGCTGGTGGGCGGCGAGACGGCCGAGATGCCCGGGATGTATGAAGGCGACGAGTATGACATCGCCGGCTTCACGACCGGCGTGGTGGAGAAGAGCCGGCTGATCGACGGGTCGAAGGTGAAAGTGGGCGACGTGCTGGTCGGGATCGCCTCCAGCGGCGTACACTCCAACGGATTCTCGCTCGTGCGCAAGATCGTCGCGGACGGAAGCCACCATTATTTGGACCCCGTGCCGGAGTTCGGCGGACGTACGCTCGGCGAGGTCCTGCTGACCCCGACGCGGATCTATGTCCGGCAGGTGCTCGACGTGATCCGCCGCTGCGACGTGCATGGCGTGGCCCATATCACGGGCGGTGGCTTCGACGAGAACATCCCCCGCGTGCTGCGCGAGGGACAGGGCCTCGAGATCCGCGAGGGCAGCTGGGAGATCCTGCCGGTCTTCCGGGTGCTGGAGCAGTGGGGCGGCGTGCCGCACCGCGAGATGTTCAACATCTTCAATATGGGCATCGGGATGGTGCTGGTGCTGGACGCTTCCCAGGCGCAGCAGGCCATCGATATCCTTGCCTCCCACGGGGAGAAGGCTTCCGTCATCGGATGCGTGACCGACCGGCCGGGTGTCAATATCATCTTGAAATGAAGAAGTTAGCAGTTTTCGCCAGCGGCTCCGGGACCAACTTTGAAGCCATCGCCCAGGCCTGTGCCGACGGGCGGCTGGACGCCGAAGTGGCCCTGATGGTCTGCGACAGGCCCGGCGCCGCCGTGGTGGCGCGTGCGGAGCGTTTCGGCATCCCGGCTTTCGTGGCTTCGCCGAAGGAGTTCGGCGGCAAGGCCGCATTCGAGCAGGAGGTCATCCGCCGGATGGACGCCGCCGGGATTGACCTGGTGTGCCTCGCGGGCTATATGCGCATCGTCTCGGACGTGCTGCTGGAGGCCTATGGCGGGCGCATCATCAACATCCATCCCTCGCTGCTGCCGGCTTTCAAGGGCGCGCACGCCGTGGAGCAGGCGGTCGAGTACGGCGTCAAGGTCTATGGCATTTCGATCCATTGGGTGAATGCCGACCTGGACGGGGGGAAGATCATCGCCCAGCGGGCGTTCGAATACGACGGCGACGACCCGGAGGAAGTGCACCGCATCGGGCAGAAAATCGAACATGCATTATACGTTGAAACCATAGATAAATTATTGAAACAGATATGAGAGCGTTAGTCAGTGTAAGCGACAAGACGGGGCTCGTGCCGTTTGTGCAGGGGCTCCGGGAACTGGGTTGGACCATCATCGCCACAGGCGGCACGCAGAAGCTGCTGGAGGGCAGCGGTGTGCAGACCGTCGGCATCAGCGAGGTCACGGGTTTCCCCGAGATTCTCGACGGCCGTGTCAAGACCTTGCATCCCAAGGTGCACGGGGGAATCCTGGCGCGCCGTGACCTGCCCGCCCACATGCAGACCCTCGCCGAGCAGGGGATCGGGACCATCGACCTGGTGTGCGTGAATCTCTATCCTTTCCGCCAGACCATCGCGAAAGAGGGGGTCAGCATGGAGGATGCCATTGAGAACATCGACATCGGCGGCCCTTCGATGGTGCGCAGCGCCGCCAAGAACTGGCGGGACGTGACCATCGTCTGCGACCCCGCGGACTATGCCGCCGTCCTGGAGGAACTCCGCACCGCCGGAAAGACCTCCGACCAGACGCGGCTCAAACTCTCCGCTAAAGCCTACACCCATACCGCCGAGTACGATATGTGCATTGCAGGCTGGATGCGCCGGCAGGCCGGCCTGAATGAAAAACTCTTCCTCGAATACGATCTCAAGCAGCCGCTCCGTTACGGGGAGAACCCCCACCAGAGCGCCAATTTCTATGCGGCCCTCAGGCCCGAGTCCTATTCGCTGGCGTTCGCCCGTCAGATCCAGGGCAAGGAGCTGTCCTACAACAATATCCAGGATGCCAACGCGGCCCTGAACGTGCTGCGCGACTTCTCCGACAAGCCCTTCTGCGTGGCGCTCAAGCACATGAATCCCTGCGGCGCGGCCGTGGGAGAGACCATCGAAAAGGCCTGGCAGGCCGCCTATGAGGCCGACAAGGTCAGCATCTACGGCGGCATCGTGGGCGTGAACCGCGAACTCACCGCCGAGGTGGCGCTCGGGATGAAACCCATCTTCCTGGAGATCGTGATCGCCCCGTCCTACACGCCGGAGGCGCTGGAAATCCTCTCCGCCAAGAAGAACCTCCGCGTGCTGGAGGTGCCGATGGAGCGCGGGGACCAGGTGCCGATGCAGTATGTCGGCGTCAACGGCGGGATGCTTGTCCAGCAGCTCGACACCGCCGTGGAGCAGGTCACGGAACAGATGTGCGTGACGAAGGTCCGTCCGACGGAGGCGCAGAGGGCCGACCTCGATTTCGGCTGGCGCATCGTCAAGCACGTCAAGTCCAACGCCATTGCCGTGGTGCGCGACAATCACACCATCGGCGTGGGCGCCGGGCAGACCAACCGTGTCGGCTCGGCTGAAATCGCCCTCAAGCAGGCACAGGCGGCCGGATTCACCGAAGGGCTCGTCCTGGCTTCCGACGGTTTCCTCCCGTTCGGCGATACCGTGGAACTGGCCGCGAAATACGGCGTGAGCGCCATCGTCCAGCCGGGCGGCAGCATCCGTGACGAGGAATCCGTCGCCAAGGCCGACGAGCTCGGCATCACGATGCTCTTTACCGGGATCAGACATTTCAAGCATTAGTCGAATATGGCAAAAGACAAGAAAGTGCTCGTAGTGGGCGGTGGCGGACGCTGCCACGCCATCGTAGATGCGCTCAGCCGCTCCCCGCAGGTCGCGAAGATCTGGTGCGCCCCCGGCAATGCCGGCATCGCCGCGCAGGCGGAGTGCGTTCCGTTGAAGGATACGGACGTGCAGGGACTGCTCGCCTTCGCGCAGCAGCAGGGGATCGACCTGACGGTCGTGGGCCCCGAGGCGGCGCTCTCGGTTGGCGTCGTGGATGCCTTCCGCGCCGCCGGGCTGCGGATTTTCGGCCACACGCAGGCCGCTACCCGCATCGAGAGCAGCAAGGAGTTCGCCAAGGTCCTGATGGACAAGTACGGCATCCCCACGGCGGGCTACCGCAGCTTTGACGATTTCCAGGAGGCGCTGGACTACGTGAACGCCCGGCCGCTGCCGGCCGTGCTCAAATACGACGGACTGGCCGCCGGCAAGGGCGTCGTGATCGCCGCCAGGCCGGAGGAAGCCGAGGCTGCGTTGCGCAGCATGCTGCTGGACGAGGCGTTCGGCAAGGGCCGCGTGGTGGTCGAGGACTACCTCACCGGGCCGGAATTCTCCTTCATGGCCTTCGTGGACGGGGAGCGCGTGTATCCGATGCCCCTCTCGCAGGACCACAAGCGCGCCTTCGACGGCGACAAGGGGCCGAATACCGGCGGCATGGGCGCCTACACGGGACTTCCGTTCATCACGGAGGAGGACCGGACTTTTGCCCTGGAGCACATTCTGAAGGCCACGGCCAAGGCGATGTGCGCCGAGGGCTGCCCGCTGTCCGGCGTGCTCTACGGCGGCTTGATGAAGACCCCGGGCGGGATCAAGGTGATCGAGTTCAACGCCCGTTTCGGCGATCCCGAGACGGAGGTTGTGCTGCCGCTGCTGGAAAGCGATATCTATGACATTTTCGAAGCCGTGGCCACGGGCCGCGAGGCCGCCGCACCCGTCTGGCGCAAGGCCGTGACGCTCGGCGTCGTGCTGGCTTCCAAGGGCTATCCGGGCCATTACGACAAGGGCTTTGAGATCCAGGGCGTGGAGGAAGTCGATGCGCGCGTCTATCACATGGGTACGAAGCGGGACGGGGATCGTCTGCTCACCGCCGGCGGCCGTGTAATGATGGTCGTAGCCGAAGGCCGGGATATCCGCTCCGCGCAGCAGAAGGCGTATGCCGAGGTCGCCAAGGTCTCCTGCGAAGCGCTCTTCCACCGCCGGGACATCGCCCACGTGGCCCTGGATGGCCGGATCCTGGACGGCAAGGCCCTCTCGGACCACATCAAGGATGAACTGAAGGACCGCGTCGGGCGGCTGGAGGTCAAGTACGGCCGCAAGCCTTCGCTCGCGGTCATCATCGTGGGCAATAACCCGGCGAGCCAGGTCTATGTGCGCAACAAGGTCAAGTCCGCGATTTATGTCGGCATGAACTCCCGCCTCATCACGATGGCGGAGGACGTCACGGAGCAGGCGCTGCTGGAGATGATCGGTTCGCTGAACCGCGATCCGGAGGTGGACGGCATCCTGGTGCAGCTCCCGCTGCCGAAGCAGATCGACGAGGAGCGTGTGATCGATGCCATCGACAAGAGCAAGGATGTGGACGGATTCCACGTTCTCAACGTGGGAGACCTGTGGCTCGGACGTCCCTGCAGCGTGCCCTGTACGCCGAAAGGCATCCTGCGCCTGATCGACGAGAGCGGGATCGACCTCTGCGGCAAGACCGCCGTGGTCGTGGGCCGCAGCAACATCGTCGGCAAGCCCGTGGCGAAACTCCTGCTGGACCGCAACGCTACGGTGATCGTGGCGCATTCCCGGACGAAGGACCTCAGGAGCGTGACGCTCCAGGCGGACGTGCTGGTCGTCGCGGTGGGCCGGGAGAACGTGGTCACGGGCGATATGGTGAAGCCCGGGGCCGTCGTGATCGATGTCGGGATGAACCGCAATGCCGAAGGCCGCCTGTGCGGCGACGTGGACTTTGTCGGCGCCCGCCAGCGGGCTTCCTGGATCACCCCGGTGCCCGGCGGCGTGGGGCCGATGACCATCGCGATGCTGATGGAGAATACGGTCGAATGCTTTCTCGCCCGCGTGGAGAACAAGTGATGGGGGAGTACCGCTATACGCTTGCGAAGTTTCTGAAGGACTGGGCGCTCATCATCGGCATGATCGTGGGCGCCTCCCTTTATCTGATCTATCATGCCCTCCCAGCCCTGCATCCCGCGGGGCCGGTGCTGGAACTGACCGTGAAGAAGGTGCAGCCGGTGCTGCTCTTTGCGATGCTGTTCCTGAGTTTCTGCAAGATCGAGCCGCATCAGATGCGGCCGCACAAGTGGATGCTCTGGCTGCTGCTCGTGCAGTGCGGGCTCTTCGTGGGGCTGGCGCTGCTGCTGGTCTTTTTCCCCGCGATGCCGCTCCGCTACGGGGTGGAGGCGGCGATGCTGTGCCTGATCTGCCCGACGGCCACGGCCTGCGCCGTGGTGACGGGCAAGCTGGGCGGCAACATGGCGGGGGTGGTCACGTACACCGTGCTGATCAACCTGGCGGTGGCCGTGCTCGTGCCGCTGATGGTGCCGCTCATCCATCCGATGGAAGGACTGACTTTCTACGAGGCCTTCCTGAAGATCCTTGCCAAGGTGTTTCCGCTGCTGATCCTGCCGGCCCTGCTCGCCTGGCTGGTGCGCTATCTGCTGCCGAAGGTGCATGCCTGGCTGCTGCAGTACACCAGCTTGTCGTTCTATATCTGGGCCGTCTCGCTGACGCTCGCCATCCTGATGAGCACGCGGGCCATCGTGCAGAACGATTCCGGTCCGGTCGTGCTGTGGGAGATCGGCTTCGCTTCGCTGCTGAGCTGCATCCTGCAGTTCTGGCTGGGCCGCCGCATCGGCAGGCGCTACCGGTGCCCCATCTCCGCCGGACAGGCCCTGGGGCAGAAGAACACCGTCTTCGGCATCTGGATGGGCTACACCTTCCTCACGCCCGTCGTCTCCGTCGCCGGGGGCTTCTACTCCATCTGGCATAACGTGTACAACACCTGGCAGATGTACCGGAAGCGCAAGGCCGACGAAGCGAAGGCCTCCTCCCGGACCTGACCCTCCGTCATCCCCGACCTGATCGGGGATCCCGTCCTGCAACCACCGGCGGGCGGCGAATGACGGAATTGCGGCGGCCGGCGGGAAGGGGTGCGGGGGCCTGCGCACGGTGGCCCGTGGAGTCGGGGGCCGTGGGTGGGGTGCGTGGGAGCGGAAGCGACACGGCCCTTGTGGCCCGGCTGGCGGATTGTGGAAAACTTTTTTTGGAGCGGGAGGCATTTTTCTTTATCTTTGTCAGTCAAATAAAAGTCCCTCCAATTATGTCCTTTATCGATGAAAGAATTGCCCTGGAAGGCTTGACTTTTGACGATGTGCTGCTGATTCCGGCGTACTCCGAAGTCCTGCCGCGGGAAGTCTCCCTGCAGACCCGTTTCTCCCGAAACATCACCCTCAACATCCCCATTGTGTCCGCTGCCATGGACACCGTTACGGAAGCGCCGATGGCCATCGCCCTGGCAAGGGAAGGAGGTATCGGCGTGATTCATAAAAATATGGGCATCGCCGAGCAGGCCGCTGAGGTCCGCAAGGTGAAGCGCTCCGAGAACGGGATGATCAGCGACCCCGTGACGATCAACCAGGACCAGACCGTGGGCGACGCCCTCTGGCTGATGCACGAGAATCACATCGGCGGCATCCCCGTCGTGGATGGCGAGAACCACCTCGTGGGCATCGTCACCAACCGCGACGTGCGCTTCCAGAGCGACATGTCCGTTCCGGTCCGGGATGTCATGACGGCCCGGGGGCTGGTCACCATTCCCGTCAACCGCACGGACCGCGAATATGTCAAATCCGTCCTGCAGGAGCACAAAGTGGAAAAACTCCCCGTCGTGGACGGCACGGGCCACATCGTCGGCCTGATCACGTATAAGGACCTCATCAACGAGCGCCTGCATCCCGAGGCCTGCAAGGACGCCGAAGGGCGCCTGCGCGTGGCGGCCGGTATCGGCATCACCAAGGATGCCCTCGACCGCGTGGCCGCTCTGTACGGCGAAGGCGTGGACGCTGTCGTGCTCGATTCCGCCCACGGCCACAGCAAGGGGGTGATCGAACTGCTCAAGCGGGTCAAGTCCGCGTATCCGTCCCTGGATGTCGTGGTCGGCAACGTGGCCACGGAAGAGGCGGCCCGCGACCTTGTGAAGGCCGGTGCGGACGGCGTCAAGGTGGGCATCGGACCGGGTTCGATCTGCACCACGCGCATCGTGGCGGGCGTGGGCGTGCCCCAGCTCAGCGCTATCTACAACGCCTCCCAGGCCCTCAAGGGTACGGGCGTGACGCTGATTGCCGACGGCGGCCTGCGCTATTCGGGCGATATCGTGAAAGCCCTCGCGGCCGGCGGCGACTGCGTGATGTGCGGCTCGATGTTCGCCGGCACGGAGGAATCCCCGGGCGAGACCATCATCTACAGCGGCCGCAAGTTCAAGGCCTACCGCGGCATGGGCTCCATCGACGCGATGGCGGCCGGCTCCAAGGACCGCTATTTCCAGGACGACAAGGTCGAACTGAAGAAACTGGTCCCGGAGGGCATCGTCGGCCGTGTGCCGTACAAGGGCACCCTCGCCGAGACGGTCTACCAACTGGTCGGCGGCCTGCGTTCCGGCATGGGCTACTGCGGCGCCCGCGACTTGGCGACGCTCAAGACCGCCAAGTTCACCCGCGTCACGGCCAGCGGCATGGCGGAGAGCCACCCGCACGACATCACCATCACCAAGGAAACCCCTAATTACTCCCGCGGTGAATAGGATTGTGATCCTCGATTTCGGCTCCCAGGTGACCCAGCTGATCGGCCGGCGCCTTCGCGAGCTGAATGTCTATTGTGAAATCTATCCGTACGACAAGGTCCCGGTGCTCGACGACACGGTGAAGGGCGTCATCCTGTCCGGCAGCCCCTGCTCCGTGCGGGACGCCAACGCGCCGCAGGCCGACCTGTCGCTGTTCAAGGGCCGGATTCCACTGCTGGGCATCTGCTACGGCGCCCAGTACATCGCCCACCGCTGCGGCGGTGAGGTGGAAGGGTCTCTGGCGCGCGAATACGGGCGGGCCATGCTCTATGTCGTGCGCCCGGATTCCCCGCTGATGCAGGGGGTGAGCCCGCATTCGCAGGTCTGGATGTCGCACGGCGACACGATCGCCCGGCTGCCGGAAGGCGCCGAGGTGATCGCTTCCACGCAGGATGTTGCGAATGCCGCCTACCAGATTGCCGGAGAGCAGACGTATGCCGTGCAGTTTCATCCGGAGGTCTTTCATACGGAGGAAGGCGCCAGGATGCTGAAGAATTTTGCCATCGGCATCTGCGGCCTGGCCGGCGACTGGACGCCGGCGTCCTTCATCGAGTCCACGGTCGAGGACCTGCGCGCAAAGATCGGAGATGACCAGGTCATCCTGGGCCTGAGCGGCGGCGTGGATTCCACTGTCGCGGGCGTCCTGCTCAACCGGGCGATCGGGCACAACCTGACCTGTATCTTCGTCAACAACGGGCTGCTGCGCAAGAACGAATACGAGAGCGTCCTGGAGTCCTACCGGGATATGGGCCTGAACGTCATCGGGGCCGATGCTTCGGAGGAGTTCCTTGCCGCCCTTGCGGGCGTGGAGGACCCGGAAGTGAAGCGCAAGACCGTCGGGCGGCTCTTCGTCGAGACGTTCGACCGCTATGCCCGCCGGATCGAGAATGCCCGCTGGCTGGCCCAGGGGACGATCTATCCCGACGTCATCGAGTCGGCCGGCATCCCGGGCATCGCTTCCAAGATCAAGTCGCACCACAACGTGGGCGGCCTGCCCGAGGAGATGCACCTGAAAGTGGTGGAACCGCTCCGGATGCTTTTCAAGGACGAAGTACGCCGCGTCGGCCGGGCCCTCGGCATCAAGGATGAACTGATCGGGCGGCATCCTTTCCCGGGACCGTCGCTGTCGATCCGGATCATCGGCGAGGTGACGGAGGAGAAACTCCGCGTGCTGCGGGAGGCGGATGATATTTTCATCCGGGCGCTGCACAGCTACGACTGCACCGGAATGAATTTCCCGAGCGCGTCGGATCCCCGGGTGATGGCGACGAATCTTTACGATGCCATCTGGCAGGCTGGCGTGGTCCTGCTGCCGGTCAAGAGCGTGGGCGTGATGGGGGACGAGCGGACCTATGAGAACCCGGTCGCCCTTCGCGCCGTGGTGTCCACCGACGGGATGACCGCTGACTGGTTCCGTTTCCCGTATGATTTCCTCTCGGACGTCAGCAACGCCATCATCAACAAGGTGCGGGGCGTCAACCGTGTCGTCTATGACATTTCGTCCAAGCCGCCGGCAACCATCGAATGGGAATAACTGTGTATTAACCTTATTATCTGTTTTTTTATGGCTACATCCAACGTTCGTCCCGCGGATATGGAGCGGATTACGACCCCTGCCCTGGCGCAGGAATTCATCGAAGATCAAGTCAAGGAGCTGCGTGCGCAGATCGGCGACAGGAAGGTCCTGCTGGCCCTGTCGGGCGGCGTCGACTCCTCCGTGGTCGCGGCCCTGCTGATCAAGGCGGTCGGCAGACAGCTGGTCTCCGTCCACGTCAACCACGGTCTTCTCCGCAAGGGCGAGGCCGAGCAGGTGGTGCGCGTGTTCCGCGATGAGCTGGGCGCCAACCTGGTGTATGTGGATGCCACGGACCGCTTCCTGGACAAGCTGGCCGGCGTGGCGGATCCCGAGCAGAAGCGCAAGATCATTGGCGCCGAGTTCATCCGCGTGTTTGAAGAGGAGGCCCGCAAGCTGGAGGGCATCAGTTTCCTGGCCCAGGGGACGATCTACCCCGACATCGTCGAGTCTGGCCCCGTCAAGTCCCACCACAACGTCGGCGGTCTTCCCGAGGATCTGAAGTTCGAACTCGTGGAGCCGATCAAACTGCTCTACAAGGACGAGGTCCGCGTGGTCGGCAAGGCACTGGGCCTGCCCGACGGCATGGTCTTCCGCCAGCCGTTCCCCGGCCCGGGACTGGGCGTGCGCTGCACCGGAGCCATCACGCGCGACCGGCTGGAGGCGCTGCGCGAGAGCGATGCCATCCTGCGCGAGGAGTTTGCAAAAAATGGCCTGGAGGGCAAGGTGTGGCAGTATTTCACCGTCGTGCCCGATTATAAGTCGACGGGGGTCAAGGAGGGCAGGCGCAGCTGGGACTGGCCGGTCATTATCCGTGCAGTCAACACGCGCGACGCGATGACCGCCACCATCGAGGAGATTCCCTACAAGCTGCTCCATCACATCACGCAGCGCATCGTGACCGAAGTTCCGGGCGTCAACCGCGTGCTGTATGACCTCACGCCGAAGCCGACCGGCACGATTGAGTGGGAATAATATAAAACGGATATAAAAATGGCTGACGTACAAAAGGCAATTTATGATGCCCGGCCGCTCGGCGCGGGCAAGATGACCGTTCTGGGGCTCCAGCATCTTTTCGCGATGTTCGGGGCGACCGTCCTCGTGCCGGTGATCACCGGGCTCTCCGTTTCCGCGACGCTGCTCTTTGCGGGTATCGGCACGCTGCTCTTCCACGTGCTCACGAAGTTCAAGGTGCCTGCCTTCCTCGGGTCTTCCTTCGCCTTCCTGGGCGGCTATGCGGCCGTCTCCGAGATGGGGATGGCCAAGGGCCTGACCCTGGCCCAGGCGCTTCCTTACGCCTGTGTCGGCGTATTCTTCGCAGGGCTGATGTATTTCGTGCTGGCGGGCCTGTTCGCCGCCTTCGGGCCCAAGCGGGTGATGCGCTATTTCCCGCCGATCGTGACGGGGCCGATCATCATCGCCATCGGACTTACGCTGTCCGGCTCCGCGATCCAGAACTGCAGCCAGAACTGGTGGATTGCCATCATCGCCGTGCTGATCACGCTCTGCTGCAATATCTGGGGCAAGGGAATGATCAAGATCGTCCCGATCCTGCTGGGTGTGGTCGGCTCCTATGTGGTGGCCGCCTGCTTCGGACTGGTGGACTTCACGCAGGTCAGGGACGCCGCCTGGGTCGGCGTGCCGTTCACCTTTGAGAACACGGCCTTTTCCGTGCTGGTCCGTCCGGACTGGGGTCTGGTCATCGCCGCCATCATCGCCATCCTGCCCATTTCGCTCGCCACGATGGTCGAGCATATCGGCGACATGTGCGCCATCTCCTCCACCACGGACATCAACTACCTGGAGGATCCGGGCCTGCACCGCACCCTGATGGGCGACGGCCTCGCCACGGCCATCGCCTCTCTGTTCGGCGCTCCCGCCAACACCACCTACGGGGAGAATACGGGCGTGCTCAACATCACCAAGGTCTTCGACCCGCGCGTGATCCGCATCGCCGCCTGTTTCGCCATCGTGCTGTCTTTCTGCCCGAAGTTCTCGGCGCTGATCGGCGCGATGCCCGCAGCCACCATCGGCGGCGTGTCGCTCGTCCTTTATGGTATGATTTCCGCCGTCGGCGTGCGCAATATCGTCGAGAACAAGGTGGACTTCACCCACTCGCGCAACCTGTTTATCGCCGCCCTCATCCTGGTGCTGGCGATCGGCATCAAGTACGGCGCGAACGACGCCATCAGCATCGGCTTCACTTCGCTCAGCGGCCTCGCCGTCGCAGCCATCGTGGGCATTGCGCTCAATGCCATCCTTCCGGGCAACGACTACGAGTTCGACCAGACCAGCAAGGGCGCCACTGCCGTCAGCTTCGGACCGCGCCGGTCGAAACAGAAGGAGTAGCCGACGGACTCCCTGTGGATGACAAAAAAGGCCTTCGGAAATGTTCCGAGGGCCTTTTCCATGGCTGACTGCCAGTCCTTACTGCAGGAGTTTCTCGCTGCGGGCGATGAAATCTGCGAGGGCCTTGCCCTTGAGCATGCCGTTGCCGAGCAGGGCGAGGTCGACGACCTGGCGCAGGAGTTCATTCTCCCTGGCGAAGTCGGCGGCGGCCGTGTCTGCGGCCTCTTTCTTGCCGCCCCAGATCTTGGCGATCAGCGGATTCTCCATATTGACGAGGATGTTGTAGGCCTCGGGCAGGGAGCCGTAGAAGTTCATTCCGCCGCCCAGAGCGCTCATCTCGCGATAGCGGCGCATGAACTCGCTCTGGGTGATGAGTACCGGCGCGGCGCTCCCGCCGAGGTTCTGCGCTTCGACCATATAGTCGTTGCCTTCCGGCAGGACGGCTTTGAAGAGCTCTTCGAGCGTCTTCTTGTCGTCGTCGCTCATCTCGGGCTTGACCTTCTCCTCCTTCGGAATCAGGTTGTCCACGGAGTCGCTGTCCACGCGGGCGAAACGGGTCTTCTCAACCTTGTTCTCAAGCAGGCCGACGAAGTGGCTGTCCAGCTCGCAGTCCATCAGCAGGACGTCGTAGCCCTGGTTCTTGGCGGCTTCAATCCAGCTGTACTGCTCCGCCGGCTTCGTAGCGTAGAGATAGACCACCGTCTGGTCCTTGTCCGTCTGGGCGGGGGCGATGGCGGTGCGGTAGTCCTCCAGGCTGAAATATTTGCCGTCGGTGTTCTTGAGCAGGGCGAACTTGAGGGCGCGCTCGCAGAACTTCTCGTCGGAGAGCATGCCGTATTCGATGAAGAGCTTGATGTTGTCCCACTTCTGCTCGAACTGCCCGCGCTGCTCCTTGAAGATCTCCTCCAGCCGGTCGGCCACTTTCTTGGTGATGTAGGTGCTGATCTTCTTGACGTTGGCATCGCTCTGCAGGTAGCTGCGGCTGACGTTCAGGGGGATGTCCGGAGAGTCGATCACGCCGTGCAGCAGGGTCAGGAAGTCCGGGACGATGTTGTCCACGTGCTCGGTGACGAACATCTGGTTGCAGTAGAGCTGGATCTTGTTTTTGTCGATGGCCATCCGCTCCTTGATCTTCGGGAAGTAGAGCACGCCGGTCAGCGTGAAGGGATAGTCCACGTTGAGGTGGATCCAGAACATCGGTTCCTCCTCCATCGGGTAGAGTTCCCGGTAGAACTTGAGGTAGTCTTCGTCCTTGAGCTCGGACGGGGCCTTGGTCCAGATCGGCTCGATGCTGTTGATGACGTTGTCCTCGTCGGTCTCCACGCTCTTGCCGTCCTTCCATTCGGTCTTCTTGCCGAAGACCACCGGGACGGGCATGAACTTGCAGTACTTGCCGAGCAGCTGGCTGATGCGTCCCTTGGCGGCGAACTCCTCGGAGTCGTCGTCCAGATACAGGGTGATCACGGTGCCGCGGTCCTCCTTCTTTCCTTCACCCATCGAATATTCCGGCGATCCGTCGCAGGACCAGGTCACGGCCTTGGCGCCTTCCTGCCAGCTGAGGGTGTCGATGGTGACCTTCTTGCTCACCATGAAGGCGGAGTAGAAGCCCAGGCCGAAGTGGCCGATGATGGAAGCCATCTGGTCCTTGTATTTCTCGAGGAATTCCCCGGCGGAAGAGAACGCGATCTGGTTGATGTAGCGGTCCACTTCCTCTTCGGTCATGCCGATGCCGCGGTCGATGATCTTGAGCGTCTTCTTTTTCTCGTCGAGCTCCACGCTGACCTTCAGTTCGCCGAGTTCGCCCTTGAAGTCCCCGCTGGAAGCGAGGGCCTTCATCTTCTGGGTGGCGTCCACCGCGTTGGCGACGAGCTCGCGCAGGAAGATTTCGTGGTCGGAATAGAGGAATTGCTTGATCACCGGGAAGATGTTCTCGGTGGTCACGCCGATTTTGCCTTTAAGAGTCTTGGTTGCCATATTTATACCTAATTTATATTCAACAGGGTTGGCCCGACGGGCCAACCCTGTTGAATCAAATGCCGTTCCAGTGACAAAATGTCAATTATTTGTACAGGAAACGCTTGATGCTCATCTTCGGCGTCTTTTCGAACGGGACGAGCACCGGCTCGACTTTGGTGATCTTGCTGTAGGAAGGGAGGGAGCGGTTGGCGCCGACGCGGATCTTCTCCGGGAGGTCGGCCACGGCCTCGTCGTCCAGGCCGGCGTTCTTGATGCCTTCCTTGTCGAGATAGACCAGGGCGACGATCTTGCCGGCGCGGTCCACCACGACGGATTCGCCCACGAACGGCTGGTTGTTCACGATGGCTTCGAGCTCCTCCGGATAGACATTCTGTCCGTTGGCGGTCAGGATCATGCTCTTGGAGCGGCCCTTGATGAAAATGTTGCCGTCCTTGTCCATGATGCCGAGGTCGCCGGTGCGCAGGAAACCGTCTTCGGTGAAGGCATTGGCGGACGCCTCCGGGTTCTTGAAATAGCCGATGGTGATGTTCTCGCCCTTGGCCTGGATCTCCCCGGCGATGTGCTGGGGATCCTCGGAGTCGATGCGGACGGTGGCGCAGTCCACGGCCTTGCCGCAGGAGCCCGGGACATATTTGGTCCAGTGCTCATAGGCGAGCAGCGGGCAGGCCTCGGTCATGCCGTAGCCCACGAGGTAGGGGAACTTGATCTTCTTGAAGATTTTCTCCACTTCCGGGTTGAGCGGGGCCCCGCCCATGATGAACTCCTGGACCTGGCCGCCGAAAGCCTGCACGAGGCCGTCCTTCACCTTCTTGTAAATGAGGCTGTTGAGACCGGGTACCTTGAGGGCGAACCGGACCGCCGGCTTATCGAGGGTGGGCTTGATCCTGGACTTGTAGATCTTCTCCATCACCAGGGGCACGGTGACGAGCAGGTAAGGCTTGACGTCGGCAAACGCCTTCAATAGCGTGGCGGGAGTCGGGGCCTTGCCGAGCCAGTAGATGGAGGTGCCGTTGCAGAGCGGGTAGATGAACTCGATCACCAGGCCGTACATGTGGGCCATCGGGAGCATCGAGACCATCTTGTCGCCGGCCGGGACGTGGCGCTGGCTGAAGTCCACGATGGCGCTGAAATTGCGGTGGATCAGCATCACGCCTTTCGGGTCGCCGGTGGACCCGGAGGTGTAGTTGATCGCGGCCATTTCATCCCAGTTGTCGGTCGGGAAGACGACGTCGCCGGGGCCGTATCCGCCGGGCCACTTGGCGGCGAACAGGACGTCCATTTCGTCGTAGGCCTCCCGGACTTCGTCATCGGCGGCGTAGAGCAGCTTCCAGCTGTCCACATCGACGGCAAGGCGCACCAGCGGCATCTTGGCGATGTCCATCTGGGCCCATTTGTCGGCGTTGGTGAACAGGGCGACGCTCTCGGAGTGGTGGGTCAGGAAGGTGGCGTTCGCCGGCGTGAAGTCCGACAGGAGCGGCACGATGACGGAGCGGTTGGTGACCACGGACATAAAGACCATCCCCAAGCGGGCGCCGTTCCGGGCGTAGAGGGCAATTTTGTCACCGTCCTTGATGCCGATTTTCTCGAAGACGAGATGGAATTTTTCGATTTGGGTGGCCATCTGGCCGTAGGTGAAACTTTCGCCGTCGATATTGTTGAGTGCGGCTTTGTCCCAGAATTTGCGGGTGGCGTCCTGCAGACGCTCCAGATAGTGCGGATAATTCTCCATTGTGCGGTTTTGATTTTAATGCTTAAAAATAATGGCCCGCCGCAATTTTTGCAATTCTCCGCGTGTGTATGTGGCGAATTATTCCGATATTTGGGGCGAAATATGATAATAAGTGGCAAACTATGATGCAGAAAAAACCGATTGTCGCGCTGATATACGATTTTGACGGGACGCTCTCTCCGGGCAACATGCAGGAGTTCGGCTTCATCCAGGCCGTCGGAAAGACGGCCGACGAATTCTGGCGGATGAGCGACAGCATCGCCATCGGGCAGGATGCCTCCAATGTGCTCGCCTATATGAAACTGATGTTTGACGAGGCGCATCGCAACGGGATCCAGCTCCGCCGGGAGGACTTCCTCCGCTTCGGCCGGAACATCGAGCTTTTCGAAGGGGTGAAGGAGTGGTTCCGCCTGATCAACCGCTACGGCGATGCGCACGGTGTCCGCATCGAGCATTACATCAACTCTTCCGGGCTGAAGGAAATCATCGAGGGCAGTCCCATCGCGGACGAATTCAAGCACATATTTGCCGGGACCTTCATCTACGATGAAAACGGCGAGGCGCAGTGGCCCGGCATTGCCGTGGACTATACGGCCAAGACGCAGTTCCTCTTCAAGATCAGCAAGGGCATTTTCAGCGCCCGGGACAACAAGCAGGTCAACGACTCGATGGCTGAAGACAAGAAGCGCATCCCCTTCACGCATATGATCTATTTCGGAGACGGCGACACCGACGTCCCCTGCATGAAGATCGTCGGGATGTTCGGAGGCCACTCCATCGCTGTCTTTGACCCGCAGAACGAGCGCAAGAAGGCCACGGCGGCGAAGCTCAAGCGCCAGGGCCGCGTGGCATTCGCCGTGCCGGCCGTCTATACCGAGGAGGGCGCTGCCTATCGCGTAGTCACGGCCATCATCGACAAAATCAAAGCCGACTGGGTCCTCAGCCGGCTCTCGAAGTAATCCGTCATTCCCGGCTGAATTCCGCGGCCGGCACGGCGGCCATCCACTGCAGGCACTCCGGCTCCGCCTGGTAGTTGGACGGAGAGGAATCTTGTTTTCATAACTGGGGACCGTTGAATTCCTGGTAAAGATAGGGAAAAGTGCGGGGATTATTTTTTATATTTGTAAGACAAACTACGAAGCAATGAAGAAATACGTTTGCAATGTCTGCGGCTATGAGTATGATCCCGCCGTCGGCGATCCGGACAACGGCATCGCCCCCGGCACCGCGTTCGAGGATCTTCCCGAAGATTTCGTCTGCCCGCTCTGCGGCGTAGGAAAGGAAGATTTCAGCGAAGCATAGTCCGCCTATGAAGCGTTTGTTCGCACTGTTGCTCGTTTGCTGCTCCGTCGCGGCTTTCGGGCAGAATCATCTTGCAATGGAGAGCACCGATCCGGTCGGTGATTCCCTGGCCATTGCCAAAGTCCGGGCCCGGATGGACTCCATCCGCCGGCACCGTCCCACCGTCGCGGTCGTGCTGGGTGGCGGCGGGGCGCGCGGCATGGCCCACCTGGGCGTGCTGCGCTATATGGAAGAACTCGGCATCCCGGTGGACCTGATTGGCGGCACGAGCATGGGCGGCCTGGTCGCCGGCCTGTACTCCTTCGGCTACGGCCAGGCGTATCTGGATTCCCTCGTCCGGGCTATCGACTGGAGCGTGATGATGTCCGACCGCGTCCCGGATTCCTACCAGAGCTACCGGGTCCGCAAGGACAAGGAGCGCTTTGCCATCAACATTCCGTTCCACTACGCCGACAGCGAGGCGGAGGCCCGCCTGCGCAAGCAGTATGAGATGGTATCCAAGTCCTACGACAAGGTGAACACCCGCAGTGCCGACATGGGGCAGGAAGCCCTCAACAAGATCGGCCTCGGGCTCCCGGACGGATTCCTCTTCGGGTTCAATGTGCGCAACACCCTCTCGTCCGTGTCCGTGGGCTATCAGGATTCCCTGTCGTTTGCCGACCTGCCCATCCCGTTCTACTGCGTGGCTTCCGAGATGGTGTCCATGAAGGAGAAGAACTGGACGTCGGGCAACGTGGTGGACGCGATGCGCTCCACCATGGCCATCCCGCTGTACTTCCGCCCGGTGCGGCTCGGGAACGAGGTGCTGGCCGACGGCGGCACGCGTAACAACTTCCCCGCCGACATCGCCAAGGCGATGGGAGCGGACATCATCATCGGCTCCGAGATGCCGACGCCCCGCGACCTGACGGACCTGAACTCCCTGGCGAGCCTGGCGATGCAGAACATCACGATGATGTCCAGCGAGTCGGCCGCCGCCAACAGGAAGTTGACGGATATCCTGCTCCAGCATCCGTTGCCGGGCTACAATATGCTTTCCTTCGACAAGGAGAGCGTGGCGAATATCATCGAACTGGGGTACGAGAAAGCCCGGGAGGACAGTGCCGCCTTCGCGGCCATCGCCCGGCGCGTCGGCGCCCCGGTTCCGGTGCGGCGGCATTCCCACGCGACGGATATCAGCAATCGGGAAATCCTCGTGAGCGAGGTCCGCGTGTCCGGCGTCACCGAAAGGGAGCAGAAATACCTGCTGCCGTCGCTCTTCCTGGAAAAGGACGGGCTGTATTCCCGTGCGGACATCGAGCGGGTGCTGGCCACGATCTACGGCACCCGCGCGTTCGAGTCCGTGACCTATCGCCTGGAAGGCGCACAGGAGCCCTATGTGCTCGTGTTCGACTGCCAGCGCGGACAGGTCAACGAGATGAGCGCGGGCATCCACATCGACAACGACGAGGTCGTCTATGCGTCGTTCCGCCTGGGCCTCGGGACCCGGCGGCTGTCCGGCTGGCGCTTCGTCACGGAAGCGAAACTCGGCGCGGCCGCCTCGCTCAGCGTGGATTTTTCCTACAAGCCCCTGCACCGCCTGCCGGCGCTGGGCGTCAGCGCCCGTGTCGGGTATCTGAACCTCATGTACACGGATGCCGGGAAGGATGCCAAGATCAAGGCGGTCAACACGCGGCTCAATGCTTATCTGGAGGACTCCCACATGGTCAACGGCCTGTTCCGGCTCGGCGTGTCCTGGGACCAGGAGCCGTTCGAGAATTACCTCGATGAGATAATCTCCTGGAAGGGATCGGATTTCAAGAGCAACTGGGTGTCCGCCTTCGCGCAGTTCAGATATGATACCTTCGATGACGGTTATTTCCCGTCCAAGGGCTTCCAGTTCGGCGTCAATGCCCGCTATGTGTTCGCGGGCTATTCCACGTATCTGGAGGATTATGAGTCATTTGAACCCTACGAGGGGCCGGTCCGGCCGTACCTGTCGGCTGTGGCCAACGTGGCGGGCGCCATCCCGCTGGGGACTTCCCTGGTCCTGCAGCCTGCGGCGTGGCTCGGCTGGGCTTCGGCTTATTCGGGTCAGATGAATTTCGTGCACGGTGTCGTGGTCGGCGGCACGCAGGCGGGCCGGTATATGGAAAACCAGATTCCGTTCTTCGGATTCAGTACCAGTTTCCATGTTTCCGAGCATCTGTCGGCGGTAGGGCAGGTGGACCTGCGCTACAAGTTCGGCCATGCCAACTATGCCACCGTCCGCGGCGGCGTGATGCACCGCAGCGACAGCTTCGGGACCTTCTTCAAGGACCCGCTCGGGGCGTATGCCTTCGGCCTGGAATATGGCCGCAAGACCATCGTCGGGCCGCTCCGCGCCGGGGTCAGCTGGTGCAACGCCTCCGGCTTCGGCGCGACGCTGTCATTCGGAATGAATTTCTGATCCGGCTGCCGCTTATTTCAGCAGGAAGGGCTCCAGCTGGCCCCAGGTCAGCTCCACTGCCACGACGCCCATCGCGTAGGGGGCGATCTCATAGGGGTTGAAGTGCCAGCAGACACCCTCGTCGCTGACGGAGAAATTGCCGTTGGGATGCGGGTCTCCGTACATCGCGTCTGCGGTCTCTTCATCTTCCTCGAAGACCTCCACCGCGGCATCATGCAGCAGGTCGGCGATCTCGTCCTCGCGGCTCATGTCGAGGAAGTCCGCTTCTTTCACCTGAAGCCCGGTGGCCAGGTCAAACACGAGGTGCGTCTCGCCGTACATTCCGTGGGCGCCGCCCTCGTAGTCGCTGGCGGAGGAGCAGTAGGTCTGCCAGTTGCGCTGCTTGCACGCGGTCGTGAAAGCACCGGAGACGGAATACTCCCAGTTGTACATCCAGCCCTCTTCCTCCAGGT
Source organism: Bacteroidales bacterium (assembly GCA_017458145.1). Taxonomy (GTDB): domain Bacteria; phylum Bacteroidota; class Bacteroidia; order Bacteroidales; family UBA932; genus Cryptobacteroides. The sequence goes on from JAFTGA010000015.1 coordinate 170,436, forward strand.
CCAGGCTCTCCTGGAGCTCCTCCACGTCGGTCCGGTAGCCGGCGCTGTAGATCTCCATCCAGCGCTTGCATGCTTCGGGCACGCTCATCCCGTCTTCCGCATTGTCGTACAGCAGGTCGCTGACGATCGCGGCGTTGATCCGGCCGGTCACGTCCGCCGGCAGCCCGCCGGTGATGTACTCGACGGCATAGTCTGCGGAAAGGCCGGTCTCGGAGCCCTCCTTCAGGGGGAGGAAAAGTTCATCGGAGGCCATGGCGGTCTTCATCTCGTGGGTGCAACCTGCCAGCAGCAGGACCGCGGCGGACGCCGCCGCAACAAAACGGATACTTCTCATAAGCTATTCTTGATACTTTCTTCCGGGGAAAAACTTGTTGACTTTCTGGCAATAACGCTTGTACTCCGGGTACTTTCCGCTGCTGATGTCTTCGGCAAAGGCGGCGCTGCCCAGGAAGAGGACCACGAGCAGCAGGGCGCCGACGGCGCTCCAGTTGAAGACGCCGATGCCGGCGGCCACGGAGAAGAAGTAGCAGGAGATCCAGGTGCCCTGCTCCGCGAAATAGTTCGGATGGCGGCTGCGGCTCCACAGTCCCGTGGTGTTGAACCCCTTGTTGTACGGGGCGGGGAGGTCCTCCAGCTTGCGGCCCTGCCCGATCATCGCCCACTTGGCGGTCTGGAAGCGCCACTGCTGCTCGTCGGCGAGGGACTCCAGGCAGATGAACCCGGCCATCAGCGCGAACGCCACCCAGTCCAGCCAGCCCATCGGCACGCCGGAGCCCATGCAGACCAGGGCGGGGAAGGTGGTCATCAGCACCAGCGCATTCTGGTAGATACAGATGAAGAAGAGGTTGAAGAGCGTCCATTTCCAGCGCGGCTGGAACTCCTTCTTGGCGCGGAGCACCGCCCAGCGGTAGTCCTCCTCGCCCTCCCAGAACTTGAGCCGGTAGGCGCCCTTGCGGGCGAAATTGAAGGTCAGGCGGCATCCCCAGACGGTGGCGAGCATCGCGATGGCGACCAGCCGCGGCTCCAGGCCGCCGCGCACGGCGATGACCCAGGTGTAGGCGATGGGGAGCAGGCTCCAGAGTTTGTCCATCTGGCTGTTGTTGCGGGAGAGCTCACCCACGGCGAAGCAGTACAGGGCGCTGCATCCGGCGATGATCAGCAGGATCCTGAGGGTGGCGAGCTGGTTGGGATCGAGCGCGGGCCCGACGAAGATATAGAGCAGGGGACAGACGATGACCGACAGGCCGATCAGCAGGGCCATGGGGGCGATTTTCATTTCCGGAAGGTTTTGTGATGGATTTATTTCTTCTTGAGGGCGGACTCGATCTCTTTGAGCATTGCCTCTCCCTGGTAGCCGATGAAGGGCTTGGAGCGGGTGCCGTCCCGGCCCACGATGACATAGGTCGGGAAGGCGTTGGAGCCGATCTGGGAGTAGATGGCGCCGAGCTGGGCGTCCGTCAGGTAATAATGGTCGCCGTGAATGTCCGGGATCATCTTCTCCCAGGTGGCCCTGGGGGAAGTCCCGCTGGTGATATAGACGAACCTGACGCCTTTCAGGCGGCTGTCCTTGAGCGGCTCCATCTCCTGCATCGCGCGTTTGCAGGGGCCGCACCAGGTGGCCCAGAAATCCACCAGGACCACCTCGCCCGGGTAGTCGGCAAGGATCGTGTCCAGCAATTTGTCATCCGCGACCTTCGGGGTCTCTTTGACTTGGGAAGCCGGCCCGGCGGAGAGGGCCAGCAGCAACAGGAGGAGGAGCTTCTTCATAATATGCGTATTTCCTGCAAATATAGGTAAAAAAATCCCGCAGCACCTGGTGTTGCGGGATTTTTCAACCTATTTGTAGTCCGGCAGGAATTATTTCTTGCGGCTCTTGTATCTCTGATAGAACATATCAACACGGCCGGCGGTATCGACGATCTTCATCTTGCCGGTGTAGAAAGGGTGAGATGTGTTGGAAATCTCAAGCTTTACGAGGGGGTACTCGACACCGTCAATGGTGATGTTCTCCTTGCTGGTGGCGCAGGAGCGGGTGATGAACACGTCCTCGTTTGACATATCCTTGAAAGCTACAAGACGGTAGGTTTCGGGATGGATTCCTTTTTTCATTACACTAGTGTTTTTGAATCGAGGCGCAAAGATAAGAATTTTTTTCGTAATTTTGCAAGCTATGACATTGATAAAATCTATTTCCGGCATCCGCGGTACGATTGGCGGTGCCCCCGGTGAGGCCCTGACCCCCGTTGACATCGTCAAATTCACCTATGCATACTGCGCCTGCCTGAAGGCGCGCAAGCCCGTCCCCAACAGCGGCAACCGTTATAAAGTAGTCGTCGGCCGCGACGCCCGCATCAGCGGCGCCTGCGTCGAGCAGCTGGTCTGCGGTACGCTCGTCGCCTGCGGCGTGGACGTCGTGAAGTGCGGTTTCGCCAGCACGCCGACCACCGAACTGGCTGTCGGCTTCGCCGGTGCCGACGGCGGCATCATCCTGACGGCCAGCCACAACCCGCGCCAGTGGAATGCGCTCAAGTTGCTCAACGAGCACGGCGAGTTCCTGACCGCGGCAGAGGGCCAGGCCATCCTGGACCTTGCCGGGCGCGGCGAGTTCGATTTCGCTCCGGTGGATGAACTGGGCAGCATCGAGGAGCACGATTTCACCGAGGAGCACATCGACGCCGTCCTCGCCCTGGAGGCCGTGGATGCCGAAGCGGTGCGCAAGGCCGGTTTCAAGGTGGTGCTCGACGCCATCAACTCCGTGGGCGGCATCATCATGCCGCGCCTGCTGGAACGCCTCGGCGTGGCGTGCATCACGCTCAACGGCGAGCCCACGGGCGATTTCGCCCACAACCCCGAGCCGCTCCCGAAGAACCTGACGGACCTGAGCGCGACGGTCGTGCGCGAGCGGGCGGACCTGGGCATCAGCGTGGATCCCGACGTGGACCGCCTGGCCTTCATCTGCGAGGACGGCAATCCCTTCGTCGAGGAGTACACCCTCGTGGCCGTGGCCGACTACCTGCTCGGCCGTGCCGAAAAGGCGGGCGTGATGCCGCGCAACACCGTCTCCAACCTTTCCTCCAGCCGGGCCCTGCGCGACGTGACCGAGGCCCACGGCGGCACCTATTACGCCGCGGCGGTGGGGGAGGTCAACGTGACCACCAAAATGCACGAGGTCGGCGCGCTGATCGGCGGCGAAGGCAACGGCGGCGTGATCTATCCGGCGAGCCACTGCGGGCGCGACGCGATGGTCGGCGTGGCGCTGTTCCTCAGCCACCTGGCGCACCTGGGCCTGAGCGCGAGCGCCTACAAGGCCACCCTCCCGCCGTATTTCATTGCCAAGAACCGCATCGACCTGTCCGACAAGGCGATGATCGACCGCATCCTGGATGCGATGAAGGAGCACTTCAAGGACGAGAAGGTCAATACGATCGACGGCGTCAAGATTGACTTCGAGTCCCGGAAACAGTGGGTCCACCTGCGCAAGTCCAACACCGAGCCGATCATCCGCATCTACTCCGAGGCGCAGACCGAGCAGGAGGCGCAGCGCCTCGGCGAGGAGGTGATCGCGCTGGCGAAGGGCATCATCGGAGCATAGCCCATGTTCTCTTTCCGCACCACGCCGGTCGAGGAGCAGCTGGACAGGAGCCTGCGCGAAGGGCGGGTAGCCTGCTTCTGCACGCAGAACTGCTGGGACCCGCACCGAGGACGCTACCTGTATGACATTTTCCGCGAACGCGGGAACCTGGAGCGCATCTTCACTCCGCGCGACACCGAGCTCACGCCGCTCACCAACCACATCGACTTCAGCGCCGACGATCTGGAGGGGCTGGATGCCGTGGTGGTGGAGATCCAGGATGTCGGGACGCGCTACTTCAACTATACGCGCGACGTGATGCGGCTGCTGACGATGTGCGCCCGCAGCGCGGAGAGCCCCTCCGTCTATATCGTGGACCACATCAACCCCGCCGGCCGCGTGGTCGAGGGCACGATGCCCGCCGTGGAGTCCGACATCTGGACGCCCAAGGTGGCGCACCGGCACGGACTGACGCTCGGGGAGCTCTGCCACCTGTATTGCGCCGAGATCGGCGCGAAATTCCCCCTGCACATCATTTCCGCCTTTGTCTCCGACGTGGGCAAGGATCTTCTCCCGTGGACCATCGCTCCGGCGTCGGACATCCCCGGGATGTTCACCTGCGAGATGTATCCCGGCGGCGGCCTGTGGAACAACACTTCCATCACCCCGGCCATCGGGACGGCGCGTCCGTATGAGTATTTCGGCGCCCCGTTCATCAAGAGCGGCGACGTGCGCTTCCTGCCCACGCCGCCCGGCGTGATGATGCGCCCGTGCTCCTTCACCCCGGCGGCGGGCCGCTACCAGGGCGAGCGCTGCTACGGCTACCAGATCATGCTCCAGCCCGGGGCGCAGTACCATTCGCTGCTGCACACGCTCCAGCTGATGAAATTCCTGTCGGAGCGCTACTCGCAGTTCGAGATGTTCGATACGCTGTTCGTCAAGGTGGCCGACCCCGTGATCGAGGAATACCTGCGCGGCCGCCTGACCTTCGACGTGGTCCAGGAGCACGTCAAGACGGAGGAGCAGAAGTGGATCCGCAAGGCCAAGCGTTTCATCCTGTATGACGACGCGCCGTACCGGATGAAATAAATGAAAAGAATACACTAAACCTCAACCTGATGCAAGAGAGAAAACGCAATTGGCATGACCGGCGGGACGCCTGGTATGTTTCCGGGCTGGACCCGATGCATTTGATCACGCCCTATATGTTCGGCAGCCGGACTGCCAACGAGGCCGTCCTGGGTGAAGTGATGGACCTGACGGCCGTGAATGAGTATCTCGCCCGGAAAAATGCCGAAAACCCGGAGTTCAAGTATACCTGTTTTCATTTTATCACGGCGGCCCTCGGCAAGGCCATCCTCCTGCGCCCCAAGATGAACTGGTACATTTCTGGCGGCCATTTCTATGAGCGCAAGCAGATCCAGCTGTCCTTCGTCGTGAAGCGGCAGTTCGCCGACAACGGCGGAGAGGCCCTGGCCAAGTTCGTCCTGGACCCGGAAGGGCCCGCCCCGCTGGAGCAGGTGCACGATTTCGTGCACCGCTTCGTGACCAAGGTGCGCGGGAAAAGCGGCGCCGTGGGGATCGACGATGCGATGAAGGTCTTTTCGCGCCTGCCGCGTCCCGTTTTCCGCCTGGCCTCGTGGGTGCTCCGCCGCCTGGAGTACTATGGCATCTATCCCGAATTTCTGGCGAAAGATGACCCCTGCTATTCCAGCTGCTTCATCTCCAACCTGGGCAGCATCAAGATGAACGCCGACTACCACCACCTCTATGACTGGGGGACCATCTCTTTCTTCGTGGTGATCGGGGAGAAGAAGCTGCGCCCTTTCTGGAACGAGGACGGCAGCTACGAGCTGCGCGACACCGTCAAGCTGGGGCTCACGGTGGATGAACGTATCGCCGACGGCTATTATTTCGCCAAGACCCTGCGCCTGGTGCGCCATCTTTTCGCCCATCCCGAACTGCTGGACCGTCCGGCAGCGGAACCCGTTAATATTGACTGACCATGCATTTCAATCTGGAAAACGTGAAGACACCCTGGCTGGACAGCTATGGGGATGTCCCTTTTCATCTGGAGTACAGCGACTTGTCCATGTCCGGCGCCGTCCTGGAGTCGGCCCGGCTGGACCCTGATTTCCCCGCCCTCAGTTTCATGGGCCGGAACATTTCCTATCAGGAAACGGCCCGGGAGATCGACCGGGTGGCCCGTGCGTTCTATGCCCTGGGCGTGCGGCCCGGCCAGCGCGTGCTGATCTGCCTGCCCAATGTGCCGCAGGCCATCTACTGCTTGTACGGCCTCAACCGGATCGGGGCCGTCGCTTCCATGGTGCATCCCCTGTCGGCCGTGGCGGAGATCGCCTTTTTCCTGAATGAAGCCGACTGCGACGTGGCCGTCACCCTGGACCAGTTCTATGCCAAGTTCATGGACGTTCGGCAGCAGCGCTCCATCGGCAAGCTCATCGTGGCGCGGGTGTCCGACGAACTGCCCTTCCCGCTTTCCCTGGGCCAGAAGCTGCTCACGGAGCGCAAGTTCCCCAAGGTGGTGCAGGACGGCACCACGCTGCTCTGGAGGGATTTCATCTCGGACGGCGACCGTGTTGCCTGGCAGGATATCTTCCCGGCCAAAGACCCGCTGACCGAAGCGGTGGTCCTCTTCTCCGGCGGCACCACCGGTGTCACCAAGGGCATCATGCTGTCCGATCTCAACTTCAACGCCCTGGCGCGCCAGACGGAGGCCATGTGCCACTGCGAAGTCCGCCACGGACGCATGCTCGCGGCCATGCCGGTCTTCCATGGATTCGGCCTGGGCGTGTGCATCCACACCATGCTGGTGTGCGGCGGCACCTCCATCCTCGTCCCCCGGTTCAATGTCAAGAGCTACGCCAAGCTCATCCGCACCACCAAGCCCAATTTCATCGCGGGCGTACCTACGCTTTTCGAGGCCATTACCCGCAACCGCTACCTGGACGGGGCCGACCTCAGCTTCCTGCGCGGCGTGTTCTCCGGCGGCGATTCGCTCAGCATCGAGCTCAAGAAAAAGTTCGATGCCTTCCTCGCCGGGCACCATGCCACCATCCGGGTGCGCGAAGGCTACGGCACGACCGAATGCGTGACCGCCTCCTGCCTGACCCCCTACAACAAGGAGAAGGAAGGCAGCATCGGCCTGCCGTATCCCGATACGTATTATAAAATCTGCAAGGTGGGCACCACCGAGGAGGTCCCTTATGGCGAGGAGGGCGAGATCTGCCTCACGGGCCCGTCCCGGATGCTGGGCTATATCCATCACGAGGAAGAGAATGCCCAGACGCTGCGCCTGCACGAAGACGGGCACGTGTGGCTGCACACGGGCGATCTGGGGGTGATGGACGCCGAAGGCTTCATCTTCTTCCGCCAGCGGATCAAGCGGATGATCGTGACCAGCGGATACAATGTCTATCCTTCCCAGCTGGAAAATGTGCTGGAGGGTCATCCGGCGGTGCAGCGCAGCTGCGTGATCGGCGTCCCCGACCCGTACAAGATGCAGCGGGTGAAGGCCTTCATCGTGCTGCGCGACGGCGTCGAAGACACGCCCGAACTCCGTGCGGACATCGAGGCGCACTGCAGGAAGCACATTGCGAAATACGCCTTGCCTTCCGAGTGGGAATACCGGGATTCCCTGCCTACCACCCTGGTGGGCAAGGTGGCCTACACGCAATTGAAGTAATTTTTGCGAATTAAATTTGGAGATTCCAAAAATATGCTTACCTTTGCATTCCCGAACGGTGGGTTCGTATAACGGTTAGTACTCGAGATTCTCAATCTCGCAATAGGAGTTCGATTCTCCTACCCACTACGAAAAGAGGTTGACTCAACGTGAGTCGACCTCTTTTTGGTTGTAGAAAGGGTGGCCGTCAGTCGAGGTATAATTGACATTTTCGGTTGGTGAAACCATATATATATATTTGATTTATATGCATTTATATCTACTTTATTGAAAACAGTTTCAATAAAGGGGTGATATGTCGAAAATAAGGAGACGTCAAAGATGTCCTAAATGTGGTTCATTGAGTATTATTCGTTGGGGACAAAGGGCGGGCCATCAAAGGTATAAATGCCGTGATTGTGGAGCATCATTTGTCAAACACAAAGCCGGTGTCCGTCAAAGCAACCGTTTAGTTTGGTTCCGTAAATGGGTTCTTGGTAAACAAACTATCGAAGATATCGCGCAGGAGAGCGGGTACAGTTCGCGGCAACTCCATCGATGGTTCGACGAGTATCTCGATACGTTCCCTTCCTGGACGATAAAAACATCCACGCCGATATATCTGCTCATTGACGGGACGTATTACTCTGATAACCATTGCCTAATCGTCTATCGCGCAGAGAACTTGAAGAGAACGATCTTCTATCGCTTTACGACACATGAAGACGATGATGAGATAGCGTCGGATCTGCTTAATATTAGAGACCTGGGATACGTTGTCGTAGGAATAACGACAGATGGCGGAGATAATATCATCCGGGCAGTCCAATATGTGTTCCCCAATGTGCCTCGCCAGCGCTGTGTTGTCCATGTTCAACGAGAGTGCCTGACCTCCATCACGCAGCATCCCCGTTCTGCGGAGGCGAAACTGTTCAGGAACCTGGTCCAACAGCTAAGCATTGTTGACACGAACAATGATAAACTTTGGTGGTTGAGCCAATATAACAGATGGACTGAAGATAATCTGGAATACGTCTTCCAGAAAGGCGTCGTCTCATACTCCAAGCAGGAATACTATGTCCATAACGACTTGAGGAAGGCTTATATACACTTAAAAAGAGCGCTGCCCAATCTGTTCACATACATCGATCATCCGGGAGTCCCAAAGACAACCAATGCTTTGGAAGCCTTCTTCGGTCACATAAAAGATCAAATCAGATTGCATCGAGGGCTGGCTGAAACGCGGATTGACAACTTCATAAAATGGTTCCTCTTCTTCAACGATGAAAAGAAGAAAAAGTAACCTTGTTACCAACCAAAAATGTCAAGGTCACCAACCAGAAATGTCAATTATACC